>CAYWBZ010000142.1:0-6157 GCA_964456535.1 uncultured Woeseiaceae bacterium
GCTGCGATGGCTGGCGAGAGTACTGGCATTGACGTCAGCTTGATAAAAAAGGCCCTGCCGATGCTTGCGAGCCTGACAATGGGTGCGCTCAGCAAGACGAGTGATTCCGGCAAGTCGCTGGATAGCTCATTACCCGGCCTTCTTTCGAGTCTGGTCGGCGGCGACGATGGTCTGGGCCTTGACGACGTTATGGGACTGGCGAAAAAGTTCTTTTGATTCTTAGTGCGCCCGAAACGGTCGCATGAAGAACATCGTAAGTCCTGCAAGAAGCGCGAGCAGCGAGGCGTACATCGAGATGCGCCAGCCGCTCGTTGCTGACTGCACGATTTCGAAGCGTTCAACGTAAATGGTCTCGCACGCACCGTCCCCCTTATCCATCCGAGTTGTGCTGGTGCCGCGCGTGCTTCCATTCCCGCTCCCGTAACTCGCCAGGTAGCCACGGATGTGGATCTGATCACCAATCTGTATGTCCCTGACCTGATCGCGAACGTATTCGTCATCTGAGATCAGGTGGTTATTCGACAGCTGATACATGTCGAACGAATCCCACGCGGCCTGATCACGTGTCTTGACGTTGCAGGTGAAAATCCCGTTCCAGAAATCGAGCTTCTGCAATTGAGCACCGGTGGTGTTGTCACCCCATACAACACACACGTCCAGCATGTTGAGATGATCATTCGCGAGCCTGTGCATGCGGCTGTTATTGTCGTGATGACGGTAAGAAACAATCATGCCAACGATGTCGTACGCGAACTCCGGCGCGACATGGTATTGAACACCTTCGTAGGCGACCTCAAACGGGCGCTTGTCTGTCGCTGTTTGTGCCGGTTCATTAGCGATCGCGGGAACGTAGTCGATGCTCCCGGGCAGATCGTTCCTGTTCCAGAACGACGCCAGAAGCCAGACAAAGCTCGTGGCTATAAGGATGTTAGTGAATCTCATCGTTTCTCAAGAGAATTAGCATTACCGGAGGCTAGCAACATTCGCCCAATCTGGCGACGCTTAAGAAGGTACAATTGACAGCGTTGGTGAGCTCATTCAGTGGTGCATCGAGTGAAATCGTTCATTGCAGAATGCAATCGCCGCCACGTCTTTCGAGTTGCGGCGTTGTATATCGTTGGTGCCTGGGCTGTGCTTCAGGTTGCCGACCTTGCATTCGAAGCCTGGGATATTCCGTCTTCGAAACTACGCTTTGTCTGGATCTGTGCGGCTCTGGGGCTGCCGATTGCGCTTATTTTCGGCTGGCGCTTCGATGTTATTGGTGGGCACATCATACCGACTCAGGACGATGGTCAGACCGGCGATGTGGCGCTGCATCGAACAGACTACCTGATTCTTTCCGCCTTCAGCCTGGTAGTTATCGCCATGGTCTTCGGGCTCGGCAGAGAAATTACATCCATCAGTGAGCCACAACCCTCTCACGTCGAAACGAAGCAATATGATCCAGGATCAATTGCCGTATTGCCGTTCAAGGATACAAGCGAAGCTACGACGCCATCCGACGTTCTTGCCGCGGGCATCCAGGATGACCTGCTCACGCGATTATCAAAAATCGGCTCGCTGAAAGTCATTTCCCGAACCTCTGTTGGCCGCTACCGGGGAACAAAGCTAACTATTCCGGAAATTGGTGCCGAGCTCGGTGTTGGAAGAATACTCGAAGGTGGAGTGCAACGTGTCGGCGACCAGATCCGCATCAATGTGCAGCTCATCGATACGCTGACCGATGAACATATCTGGGCGGAGACCTACACTCGTCGTTATACCGCAAAGAGCATCTTTGACGTGCAAACAGAAATCGTTGAAACGATCACAAGACGGCTGCAAGCGAAACTGACACCAACGGAAACGCAAAAAATCGCATCGATGCCAACACGAAACCTGGCTGCTTACACTGTTTATTTGAAAGGAAAACACCTCGCTGGCATTGAGACCATTGAATCACTGAACGCGGCCATCGAAGCGTACGACACAGCGGTCGAGATTGACCCGGAGTTCGCTCTCGCGTACGTCGGTCTTGCCGATGCTTATCTGACGCTGGGCATAGATTTCTATGGCGGCCTAACCCAGGAAGAGAGCCTGCGTTTCGCGGAACCGCCCTTGGTCCGCGCTTTGGAAATCGATCCGGAGCTTGGGCAGGCCTACGCGACGCTTGGAATGCTACGGCAGCAGCAATATGACTTTGACGCCGCTGAAGAGGCGTACAAGAAGGCGATTGAATTGCAGCCAAATTACTCTCGCGTATTTCGCTCCTACGGGCGCCTGCGCTTACTGCAGGGCCGGCAGGATGAGGCGGGTGACTTTTTTCGCGACGCGCTGGAGCTGGATCCTTATTCGGCAGCGGCAGTTTTTCAATACGCGCGCTACCTGGACACTACGGGCGATTTCGACGCAGCTATGGATCACTATCTTCTCGTAGCATCGATTGAACCAGAACATGCATATACCTACGTCTATATTGCGGCGATTCACTATCTCGTTTACGGACGGGTCGATGAGTCATTAATCTGGTACCAAAAAGCGGCGCAAAACGACTCTCAGAGCCCAAGCCTGCAGTCGTCGCAGGTCGTAAGCTACCTCGAAATTGACGACGAGGTCTCGGCGCGATACTGGGTTGAAAAAGCCAAAGAACTTGGTCCCGATACATTCTGGGCAATGTGGGCCAGTCTGTTGCTAAACCTGTATACCGATCAAGAGGATCTGGCCCTTCAGGATGCCCGGCATCTGCTGGAAGTTTATCCACTTTATCCACAGGACTGGGGCGCGTTAAAGGTGCTGAGAAACCACGACATGAAAGCTGGCCGGCATCAAGTCGCCCGGGATCGATACGCCAGGGCATTCAGGGAACTCGTGGAACCCGAGATCCCACAGGTAAGTGCAAATAATTATATGCAGGCAGTAGATCTGGTGCCGTTGCTCATCGAACTCGGTGAACAAGGTCGTGCCGACGACATACTCCAGCAAAGCCTTGATCTCATCCAGACCATGCCGAGGCTGGGAGTCGACGGTTATTGGGTAACGGACGTGCAGATTTACGCCTTGCAAGGCCGACCCGAACAAGCACTCGATGCGCTGCAACAGGCTATCAATGATGGTTGGCGCCTGCTGGCTTGGTTCTATCTCAAGATCGACCCCAATGTTGACAGTCTTCGTGAACTTCCACGGTTCACCAAGCTGTATGCGGATCTGAAAGCCGACCTTGCTGAGCAGGCAAAACGCGTACGTGCGCTGAAGGAAAGTGGTGAGATTGCACCATTAGCTTTCAACGACGATTACGCCATCAGAACGTTCTTATAGTCACTCCAGACTCTTCTTCATGTCGCCCAGCAACGCCACGTAGATACCATGGCAAAATTCCTGGATCGGTTCATCATTTTGTTCCCAGGATGACGTCCACTCGACCCGAGTACCACCGCCCGCCGCAGGTTCAACCACGACGCGACCGATGTAGTTGCTCATCTCGTCTTTGGACAATGGCGGTGGACCATCATCAATGCTGTATGTGAATACCTTGGCATCGTCGTCAAGTGTCAGCAAAGTTTCGTGGAATACGCCATTGAGAATTCGACCAGCGCCAGGCTCATCACCTGGTTTGTCGCCGACAGCCTGCAAATCGGAAACGACGTTTGGGGCCCAGCTTGCGTCTTGAAAATTCCTGATGGTCTGCCAGACCGTGTCGACCGGTGCGTTGATCTCGATTTCCTGAAAGGTAGTTCCCATAGTTTTCTCCTCAATAAGGGACGCACCAATATATACTTGCCGCCGCCCTTTATCACGATTTCTGCAAATGAAAAAACCTGAACTCCTGTCGCCTGCTGGCACGCTCAAGAACATGCGCTACGCCTTTGCCTACGGCGCCGACGCGGTATACGCCGGCCAGCCGCGTTACAGCCTGCGGGTGCGTAACAATGAGTTCAGTAAGGAAGAAGTGCTGGGCCAGGGCATAGAAGAGGCCCATGCAGCGGGTAAACTGTTCTTCCTCGCCAGTAATATCGCTGCGCACAACAACAAGTTGAAGAACTATCTCAGGGACCTGGAACCCGTTATCGATATGGGCGCCGATGCGCTGATCATGTCCGATCCCGGACTCATCATGATGGTACGGGAACGCTTCCCGGACGTACCGATACACCTGTCCGTGCAATCCAATGTCGTTAACTACGCCGCGGTGAAGTTCTGGCAGAGCCTCGGACTCCGTCGGATTATCCTGTCACGTGAACTGTCCTTAAAAGAAATTACACAAATCCGCGAACAATGCCCGGATATTGAGCTGGAAGTCTTCGTCCATGGTGCCTTGTGCATCGCCTATTCCGGGCGCTGCCTGTTATCCGGCTACCTTGCGCATCGTGATTCCAACCAGGGTGCTTGCACCAATACCTGCCGCTGGAAATACAACACCTACGAAGGTCGCGAAACCAGCACCGGTGATGTAGTGCCCGTCGCCATGCTGGAAGAAGAACAACGTCCCGGTGAGTTTATGCCGGCATACGAAGACGAGCATGGAACGTACATCATGAACTCCAAAGATCTTCGAGCCGTGCAACATGTACATGAGCTGGCGTCATTGGGTATTGATTCACTCAAAATCGAAGGCCGCACCAAATCCGCCTATTACACCGCACGTACGACCCAGGTTTACCACCGTGCAATCGAAGATGCTGCCGCTGGCCGACCGTTCGACATGGGCATGATGGATGAGCTGGAAGGTCTTTCGAACCGGGGTTTCACGGAGGGCTTCTACCGCCGCCATCCGCCGGGAGAGTTCCAGAATTATGAGCAAGGTGCTTCACGCTCGGACCGGCAGCGGGTTGTCGGTGAAGTCCAGGAAATCTCTGACAACTGGATTGACGTCGATGTTAAGAACCGTTTCGAGGTTGGTGACAAAATGGAGATGATCACGCCATCCGGCAACTTGTCATTTGATTTGACCGACATTTCGAGTCAGGACGGAAAGTCGCTCGACGCGGCGGCGGGTTCTGGCCGTGTTGTGAGAATTCCGGTGCCGGCAGAAGCTGCACCGGGTATGATTGACGAATTCGCCATGCTGGTCCGCTACCTGCCCGAATAAGACAAAGTCACCGGATTGTCCCGCACTATAATGCGGAATGTAAGTATAGAAAGAACCGATTAGAATGGTACTTTCAACGCCAATTTAGCTTCAAGAATAAAAAGGATATCTCGTGTCCAACGAACCGGCCCGTGCGCTCCGTGCCGCGCTAGCGCTTATTTGCACCACCCTCCTCCCAACCAGCCTGGTCTATGCCCAATCGGATGTAGACGATGATTCGTATATCGAAGAGATCATCGTAACGTCACGATACAGAGCTGAAAAACTCTCGGACGTGCCCGACTCGATTACGGCATTCACGGCCGCCGCGATAGAACAACATCGCATCGAACGCATTAATCGCGTCGCGTCTTTGACGCCGAACCTGCGTTTTTCTGATGACCAGGAAGTGGGTGTCAGTACGCTCGTTATTCGTGGCGTGCGGCAAAACCGCGGCACAGGACAACCGCCTGTGTCGTTTCGCATTGACGGCGTAAGCGCATCCAATAATCTGCTGACAACCCAGGAACTCTTCGACATCGAAAGCGTTGACGTACTGCGCGGCCCACAAGGTGCACTGTATGGCCGCAACGCGATCGGCGGTGCAATTCTTATATCAACGCGGCAACCCACAACTGAGCCGGAGTACGGATTTCGACTCAGCGCTGCCGAAGGACAGGATTACGCTCTTAGCGGTAGCGCATCAGGACCGATCACAGATGAGAATTTGCTATATCGTGCGTCGTTTCGTGTTCAGGACCGCGAAGGCCAACTTAGAAACACCTTCCTCGACAACCAATTTGTAGACTATAAGAAGTCGACCGCATTTCGTGGCCGCGTGCTATACAAAGCCAGCGAAAAACTTTCAATAGACTTACGTGCCCAGGTGCTGGATCAGGAAGGTGGTTCGGGTTACTTCATGCCGGGAAGCGAAGGCTTCCTGCCACTACCTCCGCCAGCCGATCCGATTCTGTTCGGCAACCCAACGTACATCATTCAATCCAATCGTATCGGCGAGTCATTCGTAGACTCACGAGAGATGTCCGCCAAGATCGATTATGACCTCGGATGGGGCACGCTGACCTCTATCACCTCATTTACAGATGTCGACTC
>CAYWBZ010000143.1:0-1133 GCA_964456535.1 uncultured Woeseiaceae bacterium
CGCCCCAGAACGTCAGTCGAGTCAGAACTCGGTCAATGTATTCCGCTGTGTGCGCACCCGGCCGAATACCCGGCAGGAATGCTCCACCCTTCTTCAGCTGATCAGCCGTATCTTTCGAGTTGTACTGCAACGCAGTGTAGAAAAAGCAGAAGAAAATAATCAAGGCTCCGTACATCAACACATAAATAGGCTGACCCGGGCCGAGGTTGGCACCAATCGTCTGTAATGCACGTTGTACGATAGTCGGTTCAGCCGCCTGGCCGAAAAACTGCGCGATCGTCGCCGGGAACATCAGGATGCTCGAGGCAAAGATCGGCGGAATAACACCCGCCATGTTGATCTTGAACGGCAGGTGCGTGCTTTGCGCCTGCATCATCTTGCGACCCTGCTGGCGCCGTGCGTAGTTCACCGTAATGCGGCGCTGCGCTCGCTCCATGTAGACCACGAAGATGATTGCTGCGATACCACCGAGCAACATCATGATCGCTGTGACCGAAGACATTTCACCGGTTCGTACCAGTTCGGCTGTACCAGCAATCGTGCCTGGCAATCCGGCGACGATACCCGACAAGATAATCATCGAAATACCGTTTCCGATACCGCGCTCGGTGATCTGCTCACCCAGCCACATCAGGAATACCGTGCCTGTAACCAGCGTAATGCAGGCTGTAATCAGGAATGACGGACCGTGAATGATCACCAGCCCTGGCTGACCCTGCAACCACGATGCTGCTGCTATCGACTGGAAGCTCGCGAGAGCCACCGTGCCGTAGCGCGTGTATTTAACGATCTGACGACGACCCTGCTCACCTTCTTTTCGAAGCTGCTCAAGGCTCGGCACAATACGACTCGCCATTTGCATGATGATTGACGACGAAATGTACGGCACGATGCCCAGTGCGAAAATTCCGAATCGAGATAATGCGCCACCAGAAAACAGGTTAAACGTCGCCAGCAATCCACCGGATTGCTCCTGAAAGAAACTATTCAACGCAACCGGATCTACGCCTGGTACCGGAATATAGGTACCACAGCGATAGACGATCAGCGCGCCGATGAGAAACAGGAAACGAATTTTTAATTCGCCCAGTTTGCTCGCCTGCTTCGCTATGTCTGCCGGACTTTGTTGGGGC
>CAYWBZ010000143.1:1233-6137 GCA_964456535.1 uncultured Woeseiaceae bacterium
CGGGCACCCTTGGTGACCTTGAGACCTTTAAGCTTGACCGCTTTCTTAACTTCACCGGACTTGATGACCTTAACTTTGGTCACAAATGCCGGTACCAGATTCAGAGCTTTCAATACGTCCATGTCGATGACGTCAGCTGTCGGAATGTCGAGTTCGTGCAAACGCAGTTCAGCCGTCAGGCGTGCCATGCGTGAGCGGAAGCCCACTTTTGGCAAACGACGTTGCAACGGCATCTGTCCGCCTTCGAATCCAACCTTATGGAAGCCACCAGACCGTGCTTTCTGACCTTTCTGGCCACGACCACTGGTCTTGCCCTGTCCCGCGGAATGACCACGGCCCAGACGCTTGCCTACTTTTTTCGCACCCTTACCGGGTGACAGATCGTTCAGACGCATGTCAGACTTCCTCTACCGAAACCATGTACGAAATCTTGTTAATCATGCCGCGATTCTCGGGTGTGTCGTTCACCGTCACCGTGTGACGGATCTTTCGCAAACCCAATCCAGCAACACAGGCTCTGTGGCTCTTCAGCCGCCCGAATTTACTTTTCAGCAGCGTGACTTTTAGTTCTTTGGACTTCGCCATGATCTTGTCTCTTAAATCTCTTGTTTATTCATCCTCAACCCGGAATTGCTTAATTCCTTAGGCGAGGATTTCCTTAACTTTCTTGCCGCGTTTCGCTGCGATGGACTGCGGGGAATGTATTTCCGACAGACCTTTAATCGTTGCGCGAACGACGTTGATCGGGTTACGCGAACCGTAGCTCTTGGCCAAAACGTTACGTACGCCAGCAGCTTCAAATACAGCGCGCATCGCGCCACCAGCAATTACGCCGGTACCTTCTGACGCAGGTTGCATGTAAACCAGCGTGGCACCGTGACGGCCCTTCTTGGCGTACACGAGCGTGTCGTTATTCAAGTTAATGCTAATCATGTTCTTACGAGCAGATTGCATTGCTTTTTGAATAGCGATCGGCACCTCACGTGCCTTGCCATAGCCGAATCCAACCTGGCCAGCGCCATCACCAACAACGGTGAGTGCAGTGAAACCAAATTGACGGCCGCCCTTTACTACTTTGGCAACGCGGTTAACGGTGACCAGTTTTTCAATGAGGTCATCGCTTGGTTGATTGTGATCGTTTCTAGCCATTTTGTGGGTCTCTCTAAAACTTCAGTCCGGCTTCGAGAGCCGCATCTGCCAGTGCTTTTACCCGACCGTGGTAACGGAAACCGGAGCGATCGAATGCAACGGTGTCAATGCCAGCCGCTTTCGCTTTTTCTGCGATGCGCGCGCCAACAATGGATGCTGCTTCAACGTTGCCGCCATTCTTGATTCCTTTGCGAACTTCGGCCTCAAGCGTCGACGCGGACGCCAGAATCTTGTTGCCTTCAGCACCGATGACCTGTGCATAGATATGCTGCGGTGTACGGTGCACGCTAAGACGAGTTGCCTCGAGCTCACGAATCTTCGAACGTCCCCTGCGGGCGCGGCGTAATCGGTTTTGTTTCTTATTCAACTTCATGGTGACTTACCTGGTTATTTCTTCTTCGCTTCTTTAAGAATGACACGCTCGTCGGCGTATCGAACACCCTTGCCCTTGTACGGCTCGGGCGGACGGAAGCGGCGAATTTCAGCGGCAACCTGACCGACCTTCTGCTTGTCAGTGCCCGTAATTACAACTTCGGTCTGGCTCGGCGTTTCGATGTTGATCCCTTCCGGTGCCGCATACACAACCGGATGCGAGAAGCCGAGCGTCAGGTTCAGGTTCTTGCCCTGTGCCTGTGCACGATAACCAACGCCTACCAGCTCGAGCTTGCGCTCAAAGCCTTCAGTTACACCTTGAGCCATGTTGGCCAGGAGTGAACGCATCGTGCCCGTAATGGCCATCGCGAAACGCGATCCCGAACGTGGCGACACTTTCAATCCATCGTCATCCTGAGTCAGTTCGACCTCGGAGTTCAGCTCCATCGACAATTCGCCTTTGCCACCTTTCAGCGTGACGACGTTGCCGTTTTGCTTGAACTCAACGCCTTTTGGCAGCTCAACCGGTGCTTTTGCAATTCTTGACATAGTCCTGTCTCTTCCTAATGGGGGTTATGCGTTACGAAACGACGCAGATAACCTCACCACCAATACCTTTTTCGCGGGCTTGGCGATCGCTCATTACGCCAGCTGACGTTGAAACGATTGCCACACCAAGACCACCCAATACTTTCGGCAGTTCGTCCTTGCCACGGTAAATCCGCAGACCTGGCTTGCTTGAACGCTGGATGTTCTCGATAACCGGCACGCCTTCGAAATACTTAAGCTCTACTGTGAGCTCTTTCAAAACGCCTTCACCATCGGTCGCAAAACCTGTGATGTAGCCTTCGTCCTGTAATACTTTTGCAACGGCCTCTTTCGCTTTCGATGCGGGCATCGACACGCTTACTTTTCGCGCACCTTGTCCGTTACGAATACGGGTCAGCATGTCTGCAATGGGATCGGTCATACTCATGTTCTGTCTCCGCCTACCAGCTGGCTTTCGTCAAACCAGGGATTTCGCCATTCATGGCGGCTTCACGCAGTTTGTTTCGGCCGAGGCCAAATTTTCGATAAACACCGTGCGGACGACCCGTGATCGCACAACGGTTACGTTGGCGTGTCGGGCTGCCGTCACGCGGCAAGCTGTTGAGCTTCGCCTGTGCAACTGCACGCTCGTCATCTGAGCTGTGGATGTTGCGAACGATCGCTTTCAGTGCCTTGCGCTTTCCGGCTTGCCTGGCAACCATTTTGGTTCGCTTTGCTTCGCGCATGATCATTGATGTTTTTGCCATGTGTGTTCTCTATTTCTTAAATGGGAAGTTGAACGCTTCGAGAAGCGCCTTGCCTTCCTCGGGGTTGCGCGCTGTCGTGGTAATGATGATATCCAGTCCACGCAGTGCATCAATTTCGTCGTAGTTGATCTCCGGGAAAATAATCTGTTCCTGGACACCCATGCTGTAGTTTCCCTGGCGATCAAATGACTTCGGGTTCAAACCACGGAAGTCACGAATACGCGGGATTGCAACGTTCACGAGACGATCAAGGAACTCGTACATACGTTCGCGACGCAACGTAACTTTGCAGCCAATCGGCATGCCGTCACGAATCTTGAAGCCAGCAACAGACTTCTTCGCAATCGTTGTAACCGGCCTTTGACCAGCGATTTTTTCCATATCGCCACGGGCCTTATCCATGATCTTCTTGTCAGCAACCGCTTCACCCACACCCATGTTCAGCGTGATCTTGGTGATCTTCGGTACTTCCATCGGATTCTTCAGGCCAAGCTTCTTCTGGATCTCTCCGGCGAGCTCGCTCTGATATTTTTCCTGTAAACGTGCCATTTCGATTCTCTTAAATGTCGACTACGTCGCCGTTGGCGAAGACGCGAACTTTCTTGCCATCTTCGACGCGGAAACCAACTCGCTCACCCTTCTTCGTCTTCGGGTTAAATACGAGTACGTTCGAAATATTCATCGGCATCGCATGGTCCTTGATGCCACCTGCTTCGCCAATATTCGGGTTCGGCTTAACGTGCTTCTTGGCGAGATTAATGCCCTCAACCAGTACACGCTCATCATCAAAAACCTGCAACACAGTGCCACGACGGCCTTTGTCCTTGCCTGCTTTTACGATGATTTCATCGCCTTTTTTAATCTTGTTCATATCTATATACCTGCCAGTAGGAGCGGCCCTAAGGCCGCGACCTGTCGCGCTCAATGAGCGCTCCTACAGCACCTCCGGTGCTAAGGAAATGATCTTCATGAACTGGTTGGTGCGCAGCTCGCGCGTAACCGGTCCAAAAATACGTGTGCCAATAGGCTCAAGACGTGCATTCAGCAAAACTGCTGCATTGCCATCGAAGCGAATCAACGAACCATCTTTGCGGCGTACACCCTTACGTGTACGAACTACAACGGCGTTGTAAACCTCGCCTTTCTTGACCTTGCCACGCGGGATAGCGTCTTTAACGCTTACCTTGATGACATCACCTACACCGGCGTACCGACGCTTCGAGCCGCCGAGTACTTTGATGCACTGCACACGACGGGCACCTGAGTTATCTGCCGCATCCAGAACTGTCTGCATCTGAATCATGACTGCATCCTAAGTGTTATTACTTGTCCGCCGCGCGTTCAACAACGCTAACGACCGACCAGGATTTGTTTTTCGAAATCGGACGACACTCCGAGATCGCAACGCGATCGCCCGGCTTGCACTGATTCGTCTCATCATGCGCCATCACCTTGGTTGTACGACGGATGTACTTGCCGTAAACCGGGTGCTTAATCAGACGCTCGATAGCAACAGAAACGCTCTTGTCCATCTTGTCGCTGACTACACGACCGGTGATCGTGCGCTGTGCTTTCTTTTCTTCACTCATTTGTCTTCACCCGCTGCACGCGAAAGTTCATTAAGAATCGTCTTAACGCGCGCGATATCTTTTCTGACACGGCCGTGTTGATGCACCTGTGCCAGCTCACCTGTTGCCTGTTGCATGCGCAGGTTGAACTGCTCGCGGCGCAACGCAACGAGCTCCTCGTTGAGCTCTTCTACCGATTTACTGCGGAGGTCAGCTGCATTCATTACATCACCTGCCGTCTAACAAACGTGGTACCAAAAGGCAGCTTCGCAGCAGCCAGACGGAACGCTTCACGAGCGATCTCTTCGGTAACACCTTCCATTTCATAGAGGACACGGCCCGGCTGAACCTGGCATACCCAGTACTCAACGTTGCCCTTGCCCTTACCCTGGCGTACTTCAAGCGGCTTCTTGGAGATTGGCTTGTCAGGGAAAACCCGAATCCAGATCTTTCCACCACGCTTGATGTAACGCGTCATTGCTCGACGAGCTGCCTCAATCTGACGTGCTGTCAGGCGACC
>CAYWBZ010000144.1:0-6098 GCA_964456535.1 uncultured Woeseiaceae bacterium
AACGCTTTGCTCAATGTGTTGCATCGACCAATTGATATCGCAACCCAAAGCAGCCATTCACCGCTAACGTACTTCGGTAGTTGTATGAAGAAGTATTTCAGAGCAAGACTGACTTTGATCGCATTGCTTGCGTGCATGGGCGCATGCAAAGAGCCTATTCCTGATTTCGTTCAGGAGATGATCGATTCGTCTCCAATGGGCGAGGTAGTCGAAGTCTGGACGTATCGGTTTGAAGGCGAGACCGTCTATTATTTTCCGCCTATGCCCTACGATATTCCGAGTGCGCTCATCAACGAAAAAGGCCAGACCATCTGCTCTCCCGATGGCGGATTAACCGGATCAGGCGATGGCAAGTGTCCCACATTTTTTTCGGAAAGAACGGGTGGCAAATTGATCTGGAAAGCAGGCGACGAAGTGCCCCCAAACTGACGAAGATTTCAATATATGACCGGCTGCTTTTGGCCGAAAGCCGCCCCTAAATTAAGTCAAATCTTAATGATCTGAATGACTGCTATCGGGAAGAGCTGACATTCAACCGACTGACCACAACTCATCGCTTACGCGCAGTGGTTTTGCTGCCCCGGTGAACTCTCAAGACCCATACTAGAACCGCAGCTGCACATAACATTGATCCGCTAAGGAGGCCCAGAGGCTCATCGGCGAACTTGGCGAGCATCAGCAAACCCGAAAGAAGATAAACAAGAGGAAGAAGCTGGTATAGCCTTGGGGAGAGCCATATTTTCCGCATTTGCACTTCCTTCCACATGGGTGGATCAGGTTAAGGGCAACTACCCAGGGCCGATGCGAGGCGCGTCACGTTTCTGTCCTGGATTCCGAACAGCTTGACCGCTTCTGGCCGAAAGCCGCCAGTCGCGTGATAATCTACTGAACGACTGCTACTGACCCAAATCGGACACTAGGCGACGACGCCGAAAAAGCTACCAACTACGGCCGTTGCTGCCATTGCCAGGGCTCCCCAAAAGGTCACTCTGATTGCACCGACAGTAATTGATGCGCCGCCTGTACGTGCCGCAATTCCGCCGAGCATGGCAAGGGAGACAAGGGACGCAGCAGCTACTGCGGTTATTTGCTGATGCCCTGGAATAGACCATGCAACCATTAAAGGTAATGCGGCCCCAACAATAAAAGTACCTGCCGAAGAAAATGCTGCTTGAATGGGTTGAGCACTTGCACTATCCGAAATACCTATCTCATCTCTGGCATGTGCCCCAAGTGCGTCATGAGCCATTAATTGTTCCGCGACTTGCTGTGCCAAGACAGGCTCAAGCCCCCTGCCTTCATAGATTTTGGCAAGCTCGTCTTTTTCAGTCTCGAAATCTTGTTCGAGAGATTTTTCTTCGAGTGCTAGATCCGCGGCCTCTGTATCGGACTGCGAGCTGACAGACACATATTCACCGGCCGCCATTGACATTGCACCCGCAACTAGCCCGGCAACTCCAGCAAGAAGAATATTCTCTTGCGTGGTACTTGCTGCAGAAACACCGATAATCAGACTCGCTGTGGAGACAATCCCGTCATTTGCGCCTAAGACTGCCGCACGTAGCCACCCCACTCGATGTGATCTATGTGCTTCATGGTGACTCATAGGACGCCTCGTTATAAAACCCTAGCAAATGGAACGGTTCGTTTACCGTCTGTGCGAATCCTACCACTTGACCAACGGGCCCCGGTCCGATAACGGCGATTAGACCCGTCATAATCGACCGACGAGATTTGGCCGCCTTCGCAATTCGCAATATGTCTGCTTCTGGCCGTTAGCTGCCTGTCAGATTCCCCCGATTTAGAACTTTTGAATGACCGCTTTGGATAAAAGCAGCCGTTGATGTATCTGTACATGCGATCGGCTCATGACTCTTTTTAAACGGGTGATCAATAGGATCACTGACCGTTATCCAAAATCATCGTCAAGCTTTGGGGCTCTGGTAAAACGACGTGGACGGACCCAAAACCAGCAGGCAACGACAACGCCGGCGAAAACCGTATAACAAACAGTGAACACCCAAACGGGAGCTTGAAAATACAAGAGAGATTCAAGCCAGTGCGATATGAAGGAACCCGAGTACACGACTTCGTCGGCGCGTTGTCGAAGTGCCATTTCCCAAGTGGTTAGTGGGCAAATAACTCCTACCCAAGACTGCAGCACGACAATGCCTGTTGCCGTCAAATGTGCGAATCGAAACCACGGATTTCGCACCCAGGCCCAACCAAAGAGTTTCCCGATCAAGATCAGCGCTAAGCCGAAGATCACGAATGCGACGAACAAGACATGACCGAAAAGAAGCAAATCGGCAGCTAGGACATATTGGAAGCCGGACTCCATGTGCGACACCTAATCATATTTTGCGTGCCTAAGTGGAGGGTAGCACCCCGGAAGCACGATTGATGCGCGCCTGCTGCAACGCTACACACATCGCATTGCCAGCGACGATCACCCGTGTAGTTGCTCGCCCTATCTCGTCGGCTGGCAACAGGAACAGATTGCCTGATTTGTTTGCTGCCATGCCCGGCCATCGTTGCCACTCTTCGAATGCATCATCGCCGGCATCTGTGCTCGCCAGCATGACTTCAGGGTCACGATCGACCACAGCTTCTACGTCGACTGTTGGTGCCAGTTCGCTCAGGTCTTTGAAAATATTATCGCCACCGCAGATTGAGATCAGCTCACTAATGTAATGCTCGTTGTTGATCGTATATAAGGGGCGTGCGGCAACCTGATAAAAAACCCGAATAGGGGGAAGGCTTTGATATTGATCCCGCAAGGATTGCAGCTCACCCCGATACGCTGCGGCAGCTTTTGCCGCCTTATCAACATGCCCGGTGAGTTCACCAATCTGCAAAAGTGCCTCAGCAACATCGTCCAGCTCGCGAGTCCTGATCGATACGACGTTGTATCCGATCTCTCGAAGCTCATCGACAACGTGGGTCGGTGTGCCACTCTCCCAAACCAGCAGCAAATCGGGTTTCGCCAACGCGAGTTGCTCCTGATCTACGGTGAACGCATCACCCACTACCGGGAGATCAAGAACTGCGCGCGGATAGTCCGACCAGGCGCTCACGCCGACGAGCTGACCACCGGCGCCGACGGTGTAGACGAGCTCAGTGAGATTTGGAGCAAGGGAAACTATGCGGTTTGCATTGGCGGGTACTGGCGGAGCGACTTGTTTTTCTGAACAGGCCACAACGACGACAAGTGCCGCCAGTAGTGCCAGCCCTGACCTCACCGCGTCAGGCCGTACAACGTCATTGCGGCAATGATCACTGCCCAAATCAAGAGCAATCGAAACACCAGTTTATTCGCGGCTCTTGCTCCGCGAATTCCGCGCTCAGTGATCGTCTCGTCTGGAAGATCCTGGCACGCAAGTGCCGCGAGGCCCACCCGGGCAAGCAGGTGTTCACTGTGCTCCGACATCGTCGCATCACGTTCTTCGGTCGGCGCTCTGAAGGCCGCGATGGCGTCATCGGCATGTCCCGCCGTTGCATAACCAATCGCCGTGAGTCGCGCCGGTACCCAGGCCATCAATCCATGCAGGGATGCGGCTGCATCGCGAATCCGTTCCACGCAACTACCCGACTGATCGTCGCGCGCCACGCTAAACACGGCTCGCCGCCGGATCAGGTCTGTTACGCGATAGGTCCAGGCCGCCAACGGGCCGATGGTGCCTGAAACTGCGCCCAGGACGACGAACCAGAATACGACCGCAAACAATCGATTATTCGCTTGAACGCAGACCGCCTCTTCGACCCTCGCGATTCGTTCGCGTGCATCGGCAGGAACATCGCCTTCGATGATTGCTTTGGCCGCGATCTGGATCTGTTCCTCGTCTTCGGCTTCCAGCGCTTTGCAGTATTCATCCACTTCCTCGCCGATATCCTTCGGACCAATCGAGAACATCAAAACGAAGATTGCGAGTATCAGATACGTAAAGCCCTGCAGAGTATCCCCGAGGCTGTACATGATCGCGCCAACGGGAAGCACCAGCAGCACCGCGAGAATAATGACCGGTATTATTGCGGGGCAGTTACCAACGCGCTCAGCCTGACGAAACCCCGCATCGATAATACGATCCAGCCAGCGCATACGACGCCAGTGAAAGTACCGCGTCGCGAACCGTTCAACTACCAGTCCAATGAGTAAGGCGATCAGGTGCATAGCTTGTCGTTCTCGATGTGTTCCTCAAGTGCATCATACAAGCGTGGCCAGTCGAAAGCAGGACCTGGATCCCTCTTGCGACCGGGAGAGACGTCACAATGGCCTGCGATCTCGCTCGTTGTAATCTGTGGATAGGCTGTTGTCAGGGCCTGCAGGACCGCGGGCAGGACCGCATACTGACGTTCATCGTAAGGCGTTTCATCTTCGCCCTCGAGCTCGATTCCGACGGAAAAATCATTGCACCGCGCACGACCGCGAAAGCTCGACTCTCCTGCATGCCAGGCACGCTCGGTGAATGGTACAAATTGAACAAGCTCGCCGTCGCGCCGAATCAGTAAATGCGCAGAAACCTCCGTGCCGCGAATCTCTCCAAAATACGGGTGCGCATCCCAATCAAGTTCATTCAGAAACAGTGCCTGAATTTCGCCACCACCGAATTTACCGGGCGGCAAACTTATGCCGTGAAGAACGATCATATCGAGGGATGCCTCCGCCGGCCGCGCGTCTCGATTGGGGCTAAGACACTGCCTCGCGGGAGCAATCAGCCCGGTCTCCGGATTAACGGTATATTCGCTCGTCACGTTCACTTCAGGCATGATTTCAAAGACATGAGTACGAGGCTATTTGTTTCCGGCGCATTGATCAACGGTGCCGAGATCGAACTTGACGGGGATCGGGCGCGATACCTCGGAAAAGCACTGCGCGCGCGCGTTGGAGATCGGGTAGCTGTCTTCAATGGCGAGGGCCCGGAGTGGCCGGCGACCATAACGCGCATTGGCAAGAACTCCGTAATCCTCGAACTTGGTGAGAGCGTCGAAACAGGCACTGAATCACCGCTGAAAATTCATCTCGTGCAAGGTATTTCGCGCGGCGAACGTATGGACTTCGTCGTACAAAAGGCGACCGAACTGGGGGTGAAGCGCATAACGCCGGTGCTCACCGAATACGGCGTCGTAAAACTGAATCCCGACCGAGCAGAAAAACGCCGCGAGCACTGGCAAAAAATTGCGGCCAGTGCGTGTGAGCAGTCGGGGCGCACACGGCTGCCGTTGATCGACACGCCAGTACCATTGAAAAACTGGTTTGGATCCAAGCCCGAAAAAGTTGATGCAGAACTGATTCTTGTGCCGGGTGCCGCGACGCAGCTGGCCACTGTTGGGGCACCGGAAACCAAAATCTGCGTAATGATCGGCCCGGAGGGTGGCTTCAGCGAAGCCGAGTATGCAGACGCGGACGTGTCCGGTTTTAGAGCTGTGTCACTGGGGCCGCGCGTTCTGCGCACCGAATCAGCCGCGATTGCGACGTTGGCAGTACTTCAGTCTTTATGGGGTGATTTGCACTGACGAAATAGTCAACGCACCGCGGTTATCACGTGGCCGCGCATCCTTCCTTCGACAATACCGGTCCCAAAACGGTGTGCAATTGCGGCAGCGGCGCGATCCGTCACTTCATGCAACAAGTCAGCATCGCGCTGCTCAATTTCGTTCCGTAACGGGGTGCCCTGACAGTACGCCACAGCAGGATGACGGGGAGACGGAGCCGAGCTAGTTGCCTCCAGGGATTCGCACTGAACACCGGCAAATCCAGCCCTCTGCAACTCTTTGCGAATTAAGTCCTCATCGCAATAGCCGTGCGGAGTTCTTGGTAAGAATTGCGGTGGGTCGTCGGGGAAAACTGTCGCTGCTGCTGCTGTAACGACATCTGCAAACTCATTCGTTTCAATTCGATCCCAGACATTGAATATTAAGGAGCCTCCGGGTTTCAGAACTCGGCATGCCTCGGAATAACTCCTGTCTCTGTCCGGATAAAACATGACACCGAACTGGCAAACGACAACATCGAACGTGTCAGCCTCGAATGGAAGATCGAGGGCATCGGCCTGGCGCCACGAAATCCGCGAATCCGCTTGCTGTTTGCTCGCGGCATG
>CAYWBZ010000145.1:0-6086 GCA_964456535.1 uncultured Woeseiaceae bacterium
CGGGTATCCGGGTTGGTCGCCGTCAACGTGCGTGGCATTTGCTGCCCGGCACTCTCGCGGTAGCGCGAAATCTTTACGGCCCAGTTGCTTTGCTCAAGATCGACCAGTCGCCCCGCCTCGTCGACGTCTGTCGTGGCCTCACTCGACGGATCGGGAATTCCCAGTGCCCAGTACCTTAAAGAGGCAACCGGAATCGTCCATCCATAGCGGTAGTAGAGCTCGGCTTCAGGGTTCTTAAGAACCGTCGTGAGTCCATCTTTATCTGTGAGGGTGACCTTTCGGCCATCCCCTTCAATCATCACCGTGCCGATACCCAGCGGCCCACCGACCGTCGCGTAGAAGCTGTCGCCGGTCTGCGTCCAGCGGAATTTACCGTTGAACCCCTCATCGCCGGCCTTTACTGCAATGCGACCTCTAAACTCCCAGTCGGAAACTGCGCCAAGTACCTCCTGGCGAAGTTCCCAGGTTGTGATCTCGGGCAGATCGATGCTGGGTCGGGTAGTTGCGCAACCAGAGAGTAAAGCCAGACACAAGCCAAGCCCGGCCAGCCGCTTAAACTGGCTTTCAGGGTGTTTCGGAGAAATGGCGTTCGCGAACATTCTTCAGCAACTCGCTGTCCGGGGTTTTCTTCTCGGCAGTCTCCAGCAATTCCAAAGCCTCGTCGCGCCGATCAAGAACAGCCAGCACTTCGACAATATGTGAAGCAACCTCGTGATCGTTCAGGCGCTCATAAGCCCGCTGCAACTCGTGCAGTGCCTCTTCATGGCGGCCAAGCTTGTAGAGAACCCAGCCCAGGCTATCGATAATCGCGGCACTCTTGGGATCAATTTTCAGCGCCTTGCGGATCAACTTCTCGGCTTCCTGATACTGATCGGTACGGTCGGCCAATGTGTAACCCAGCGCATTCAATGCTGTGGCGCTATCCGGCCACCGCTTGATCGCCTGACGATAGCCGACAAGGGCCTCGTCGATCCGGCCGATTCTCAGCAACAACTCGGCACGGCCGAGGATCATATTTTCGTTATCCGGGCGATACTCGATCGCCTTATCAAAAAGCGCGAGGCCTTCATCGTATCGATCAAGCGAGATCAGCAGCTGGGCTTTCAGTGCCACAACGTCAACCGCGTTACTTGGCGAGGCGGCGGCAAAATCATCAAGTAACTTGAATGCACCGTCAACGTCGTCCAGCTGGTGTGCCAGCAATGCACTGGCACGACGCTGTGAAAACACCGTGTTCGACCCGAACCGGACTTCCTTGTACAAACGGACGGCACGATCGTATTGCTCGCGGTAATCCGCGATTCGAGCCAGGTAGTAAAGCGCATCCATTCGATACTGACCGCTGGCCAGCAGGTCCTCAAAATCGTCCCATGCGGCATCCAGGCGCTCGAGCCGGAAATTAATGATGGCCATCAATCGCAGCGCATCCAGGCGTCCGCTCTGTTCCAGCAACACCTGATTAACCTGGCTCAGGGCATCGTCGTCCCGGCCGGAAAGCATGTACATGAGAGCGAGCTCCATGCGCGCATCCGGGTCCGGCTGCGGACTATCGCCAATGATGTGGGCCAAGTACTCGATAGCCTGATCCTGCTCGCCTTCATACATCAGTACTCGTGCGTACAGCAGCTTTGGTCGTAAATAGTCCGGATCCAGCTCCATGGACCGAGTCGCGCGTTCTTTCGCGTACTCTGCATCGTCGGCCTGAA
This sequence comes from uncultured Woeseiaceae bacterium, assembly GCA_964456535.1. Lineage (GTDB taxonomy): Bacteria > Pseudomonadota > Gammaproteobacteria > Steroidobacterales > Woeseiaceae > UBA1847. Next base: position 1,707 of record CAYWBZ010000145.1, read on the forward strand.
GCGCAAGCACCGCGACAGCGTAATGCGCCACCGCCGATTTCGGGTAAGGCTTCGCCAGACTCCGCATGAGTTTGTCGGCGCGCTCGGGCTGCCGCTCATCAGACAGGTAGCCAAGCAACGACAGCAGCCGCTTGCCCGGATCGTCCGGGTCGGCCTTTATCAGGCGCTCGAACTGGCGACGCGAATTGCGCAGATCATCGAGGCGAAAATACAACTGGCCGAGAAAGGCGCGCGCCTCGTCACTATCCTTGTCGAGCTTGATCCAGCGCTTGGCAGACAACAGGGCCTCTTCATTGAAGCCATAGGTAAAGCCCAAACGAGTCGCTTTGCGGGCGAGTTCGACGCTATCGCTCAGCTCAGCAGCCTTGCGGTATTCGACGGTGGCCTTGAGGTATTCATCACGCTGCAGCGCCATTTCGGCTTGCAGAATGTGCGCGCTAGCCTCCGATGAAGGGCTTTCATCGGCCAGTGCGGGCAGGTAACTCAGGATAATTGTCAGGGTGAGTAGCGAAATCAGCGTGTTTGCTGACCGCCATCGGCAGTTCTCTAGCATAAATATTTCGTCCGTTTATTACAGAGACAAGGAACTGGCGGTTCAGTTCGCTTATGATACGAACTTCGTAATCCTTCGGTGCCGTATCGGCACCGCCAAAAAGACGTTATGCCGCTGCAAATACTCGGGTTGAACCATAACACGGCACCTGTCGAAATTCGCGAGCAAGTCGTTTTCTCGGGAGACGACATCGCGCGCGCGCTCGGCAGCATGATCGAGCTTCCCGGCGTCGATGAGGCTGTGCTGCTCTCAACCTGCAATCGCACAGAGTTTTATGTCATAACAGATGACGACGGTCGCGGCCGCCTGCGCGAGTGGCTGCACAGTGACCGCAATCTCGATCAGTCATTCGGCGAGACCCTGTTCACCCTCGATGACGACGCGGCGATACGCCATATTTTTCGAGTGGCCTGTGGTCTGGACTCGATGGTTCTCGGCGAGCCACAGATCCTGGGACAGCTGAAGGACGCGTTCCGTTACGCACAGGACGCCGGCACGCTGGGCCGTCAACTGGGCCGCCTGATGCAGCACACGTTCGCAGTCGCCAAGAAAATACGCACGGATACGGAAATTGGCGCAAGCCCGGTATCGGTCGCGTCGGCGGCGGTCAATCTGGCCAACCAGTTTTTTGCGGGCTTCACAAAACATACGGCTTTGCTGGTGGGCGCTGGTGTCACCGTTGAATTACTGGCCAAGCATTTGTCGAGCCGCGGTATCGGCCGGCTGTTTGTTGCCAACCGGAACATTGACCGGGCACAAGACCTGGCGGGACGGTTTGGTGGATTCGCGTTACCACTGTCTGAAATCGAGGGCACTTTGCCGGAGGCGGATATTTTGATCTGCTCAACAGCAAGTCCCGACCCGGTGGTTCGACTCGATCACATGAAAGCTGCCATCAAGGCGCGTAAACGCAAACCAATATTCGCGGTCGATATTGCCGTACCACGGGATATCGAATCCGGTGTTGCAGATCTGGAAGATGTGTATCTCTACACCATCGACGATCTGGACAAGGTCATTCAGCAAGGGCAAGGCAATCGCCAGGCCGCGGCAATTGAAGCCGGCAAACTGCTGGACGATGAGATACACCGCTATCAAAACATTGAACGATCAAAGCAAGCCGCCCCCGTTATCGCGGCGCTGCGCGAACAAACCGAATCGATTCGAGATCAGGTAAATGCAAAAGCACAAAGGCGACTGGCACGCGGTGAGTCGGCCAACGATGCTATCGAGTATGCGACCGCCGCATTGATGAAGAAAATTCTGCACGGCCCCAGCGTCTCGCTACGCAAAGCAGCTGAACATTCCGATGAGGAACTAATCGAGGCAGCGCGCACCCTTTTTAGCCTCGACACGGACAAGAAAGCCTAAGCAGTGAAAGAATCCATACGTTTCAAGCTCGAGTCCGTCAGCGATCGCTTTGAGGAAATAGCGGGACTGCTCTCGGATCCGGATGTGATCGGCGATCAGAATCAATTTCGCGACCTGTCGAAGGAATACGCGCGCGTTGAGCCAGTCATTAATTTGTTCAGGGAATACGAGAACCTCTCTGGAGACGTCGCTGCTGCCGAAGAAATGGCGAGTGACTCTGACAAAGAAGTTCGTGAGATGGGGCGTGAAGAGCTTGAGGAATTAACTGCGCGTCAGGAAGCTCTCCTGGTGGAACTGCAGAAATCCCTGATCCCGCCGGACCCGCATGACGACGCCAACGTATTTCTCGAAATCCGTGCTGGCACGGGCGGCGACGAAGCCGCGATTTTTGCAGGCGATTTATTTCGCATGTACTCGCGATACGCAGAAACAGCAGGCTGGTCACTGGAGATTATTTCGGCACGCGAAGGCGACCATGGCGGCTACAAAGAGATCGTCAGCCGCATCACTGGCAACAGTATCTTTGCAAAACTGAAATTCGAATCGGGCGCACATCGCGTGCAGCGAGTTCCGGCGACGGAATCGCAGGGACGTATTCATACATCTGCGTGCACGGTTGCGGTTTTGCCGGAGCCCGATGAAGTTGAAGAGATTGAAATCAATCCTGCCGACTTACGTGTCGATACTTATCGTGCGTCCGGCGCGGGTGGACAGCACGTCAACAAAACGGACTCCGCCGTGCGTTTGACGCATTTACCATCCGGCATCGTCGTTGAGTGTCAGGACGAACGCTCACAACACAAGAACCGTGCACGTGCGATGTCGTTGCTACAGGCGCGCTTGCTCGACACGCAGGTCGCAGAACAGGAAGCTGAGCACGCGGCTACACGAAAACTGCTCGTCGGTTCCGGCGATCGCAGCGAACGTATTCGGACTTACAACTACCCGCAAGGTCGTGTAACCGACCACCGCATCAACCTGACCCTCTACAAGCTTGACGAAATTGTTGAGGGTGGTCTGGAGCAGGTTATTGAACCGCTGATCAACGAATACCAGGCCGACCAGCTGGCTGCGTTGAGTGGCTAACTGCTTCTGCCGGGAAAGCTACTCTCTGGAGTAAGTACCGACCAGACGGTTCATCCCGATCACGTTCGGTTCGATCTCTTGCAGGAGTTCTTCCATCGACAGCCCCGCATCAAGATCAGACTCGACGTCCAGGGCCAGTATCCAGAAGAAATAATGATGGATACCATGTCCTTCCGGCGGCATGGGCCCACCGTAGCCGGTACTTCCGAAGTTGTTGGCACCGCCTGTGTAGTTCGTTTCGTCTTCGGCCAACTGCGTCACCGAAGCTGGAATGTTATAGAGCACCCAATGCACGAAGCCGTAGGCACCTGGCGTTACGAGCGGCGCGTCGGGATCATGGCAGATCAAAGCGAAGGATTTCGTCCCCTCAGGCACATTTGACCAAGACAACGACGGCGAAACGTCATCGCCCTCCCCGGTGAACTTCTTGGGAATGTCCCCTCCTTGCTGGAAGGCTGAACTAACGAGTTCTAGATCTGATAATGCAAATCCCATCAGGGTCACTCCTCCGGGTCCTGTCCCTAAGACAGGATACTCGCATAATGGTCTTGTTCAAATTTGGTGGACGGTTACACCCTGCTGTCATCGTATCACCTGACTGTCAAATTCTGAGAGTGAGTGGTCAATCGCATTAAGATATTCGTTAAATACTTACGACAATGGCCGTTCCTTCTACTGCGATGCGTTTCCAGCGAATATCATGAGATTCTGGCATAGGGTAATTGTTCGGATTCTTGTGTCCGCTCCTGGTCATTAACAGCCCCTCGTAATCCTGTCACCCACTAGCGATTCCCAAATGCGGGGAACAGCCAGGATGCCAAGAATCAGGCCTGGAAAAAAAACCAGAGGGAAGTCAATCCACCAATGTGAAGCCGGTAGCAAGCCAATAAGAATTTCGCTTGCATGCCCGAGCGCGTGAGCAACCATGAAAAAAGCAACCATCAGGAAAACGGGACGACGAGATTGAAATTGAAATGCGGACCAGCTCAGTGCGAACCCAAAAACTATGTACGCAAATCCAACGTCGCGAATCAAATGTCCGTTCGGTTCACCTGTAGCAAGCATGTCCGCGGGTATATGGAAGAACCATTCGATCGCTCTGGCGACCATCCAGATTCCGTTAACAATCATGGCCGCTCCAACGATATTGAGAACGGCCCTAAGAATCTTTTTCTTCATATTCAATAATTTCTCCATACAGATCTAACGACTATTGGTCAGGAAGAATAATCCTGTATCCCGTCGCCAATCGCGAGAACCTTTGCACCTCGTATGTGACCGGCATGCAGCTCGGTTAACGCTTTGTTGGCTTCATCAAGTTTGTATACCTGGACCTCGGGTCGAATACCCGCCGCCGCAGCGATCTCCAG
>CAYWBZ010000146.1:0-3380 GCA_964456535.1 uncultured Woeseiaceae bacterium
CTAGCTATTTGCTGCTTGTCACAATCCTGATTGCTTGCGCTGCGTGTTCTGCGAAGCGGGTCCCAGTGCAAATCGAATTTTCAGCGTCCTGGGCCGGACAGCCGATTCAGTGCGATGACGCCCCATTGACCCTCACAGATCTGCGATTTTACGTCTCAGACGTACTGGTGATCGACTCATCTGGAACAGAACACAGTGTGTCGCTGTCGCCTGACGGGCGTTGGCAACAGCAGGGCATCGCGTTGATTGATCTCGAGAATGGCGCCGGTGCCTGCAGCAACGGTAGCTCCGACATGAATCCAACGATCAGGGGCACTGTAGCAACGAGCGATTACGCCGGTATTAAGTTCACCATCGGTGTGCCATTCGACAAGAACCACTCCAACCCATTGCTTGCACAGCCGCCACTGGACGATGCTGCCATGCACTGGCATTGGCGCTCCGGTTACAAATTCTTGCGCGCCGGCATTTCGAACCCGACTGACAGTTTCTGGATTCACCTTGGTAGCACTGGGTGTGAAGGCACCATCCAGAACATTACGGGGTGCAGTTTTCCCAATCGGATCACCGTCAGTATTTCCGATTTCTCGCCGGATAGCAGCCGAATTACACTCGAACTTGCCGAGTTGTTTCGCGATATCGACTTGCAGGACGGTAGTCGCAGCGATTGTTCATCCAGCCCGGCAGAAGCTTCATGTGCGGCGCCATTTGAGGCGTTGGGACTGACCATGGATGGCTCCACTAATCTGCAACCCCAACGGGTATTTCAGGTACGGCATTGAAGTACCTGGTTGCGATTGCCGGCATCGGTGTTGTTGTTGCAATAGCGATAACGTTGTCCACTTCGCGGACTGCGGCCTATGACTGGCGCTTGCCGAGCGCATATCCAGAGCCGCAAGTGCCAGCAGACAATCCAATGAGCGACACTAAAGTAGAATTAGGTCGTTGGTTGTTCTACGACACACGCTTGTCCGGCAATAATACGATGTCGTGTGCGACCTGCCATATTCAGGCACTGGCATTCACCGACGGCAAAACAAAATCGGTCGGTTCAACCGGTACTGTGCACCCGAGGAGCTCGATGAGCCTCGTCAATACCGCTTACGCGAGCCGTCTGACCTGGGCGAATCCCTTACTGGACAGACTCGAGGATCAGGCGTTGACGCCGTTGTTGGGAGATAACCCTGTCGAAATGGGTATGGGCGGGCGCGAGCCAGAAATCGCTGCATTGCTGGCGTCCGACGAGAAATATCGAAGACTCGCCCACGCGTCTTTTCCGAGTGATGAGGATCCGAACTCAGTACTCAATGCCGTGCGTTCCATCGCGGCATTTGTTCGCTCTATTGTCAGTTATAACTCACCTTACGATCGGTATATTGAGGGCGATCTCACGGCTCTGTCGCCGGCAGCCGAAAGGGGTATGGAGCTGTTTTTCTCCGAAGAACTGGAGTGCTTCCACTGTCACGGCGGATTCAATTTCACTGACAGCACCACACATGCCAATTCGAATGTCGGCCAGGTTGGGTTTCACAATACCGGCCTCTATAACCTTAACGCGTCCGGGGCCTATCCCGACGACAATACCGGCTTATTCGACATGACCGGAGAAGCGCGGGACATGGGGCGCTTTAGAGCGCCTTCGCTTAGAAATATTTCCCTCACCGCGCCCTATATGCACGATGGCAGTATCGCAACGCTGGACGCAGTTGTTAGTCACTACGCTCGTGGCGGGCGATTAATTGCAGATGGAAATAACGCCGGTGATGGTCGCTTGAGCCCGTTCAAATCCGAGTTTGTAGATGGATTCGAATTGTCTGACTCGGAAAGCGCAGACCTGATCGAGTTTCTGTCGTCTTTAACTGATAACTCTGTCCTTACTGAGGAGCGTTGGGCGGATCCGTTCGAACGTTTACCGTGAGACCCGATTTTCGCCACGCGACATACAACAGCACAAACCACACCTGCATCAATAACGCTGAAATCCACTCGATCTGGTTTTCAAAAATATCGGAGTTACTGAGCCAGAGTTTTTGTGCCCAGTTCAACAAACCAAGACCAAATGGCGTGGCGATCACCCACAGCATTGTGCTTCGAAGGCGTGAACGGGGCATGGACGCCGTCAGGAATATCTGCGGTAACGCCGTGCCGAAAAAGTAGAAATAGATACCAATCCGCCGCATGAATTCGTAAAACGGCTGTTTGGTGCCCAGAAACGTCACATAGAGTACTAGTGCAACAGCGCCAACAGCGCCGCAAACCAGGACTGCGTGCCGCAGGCGGGAGCCTGGCGACACTTTCTTGAGCCACTCGGCACTAATCCACCATAGAATCACGAGAAATGCCGCCTGAGGAAGCAGCACAGCTCGAAACGGCATGCTTCCAGGCATATAGCGCCCCGTCGCGCTAATCGAGGTGCAGCCATCCAGAAGCGGCATACAAGCGGGCAGCGTTCCAGCCTGGACGTTCAGCCAATAGGCAGCCGCCACGCCGATGACGGGTACTATGCCAACGAATAATGGTAGGAATCGGATCATTCTGCTATAGCTTAGGTATACGATTAAAGGGGGTTGATATGAGCATTATGACACTGTGGCAACCAATCTTGTTGTCAGCGGTACTGACATTCGTAGCTGGCGCGGTTATCTGGATGGTAATGCCCTGGCACAAAAGCGATTGGAGCAAAGTGACGGACGAGGAGGGCGCACGTAGCGCACTTCGAGATCTCGCACCCGGCCAGTACAATTTGCCACATTGCGCGGATCAGGCTGCCTTCAAGGATCCTGATATGCAGCAGAAATTCAAGGATGGCCCACTCGCCTTTATTACGGTTGTACCGTCCGGGCTACCAGTGATGGGGCCAAAGCTCGGCTTGATGTTTGCTTACAACGTGTTGGTCGCCGTCGTCTGCGCCTATTTCGTAAGCCGCACAGCCGCACCCGAAGCAGACTACCTGGCAATATTCCGGATTAGCGGCGCTGTCGCATTTGTCGCTTACGGCATGGCTTACGTACAGGACAGCGTCTGGTTTGGCCGTCCGTGGTCTGCAACGATAAAGACATTTGTTGACGCCCTGATTTACTCATTACTCACGGGCGGCGCCTTCGGCTGGCTCGCTTAAGAGGCGCCACAAACTCGCCACATTTCCTCCCCTGAATTGCCAGATCGCACGCTTATAACGTGAAGGAAGGCAATCACAGGGGAAGACAATGGGTATCGAACACAGGTCCTGGGAAGATTGGGAAAAGTTCTTCGTCGATAGAAGCTATCGACCACTACCGGCGCTTGAGCAGGACCTCGACTACTCGGCGTTGCCAAAGTCATTGGCACGTTCACTGGCGATCTTTCAACTGGGTGAATCTGGCGGTGGCACCATCGTCGCT
>CAYWBZ010000146.1:3480-6077 GCA_964456535.1 uncultured Woeseiaceae bacterium
ACGTTCACTGGCGATCTTTCAACTGGGTGAATCTGGCGGTGGCACCATCGTCGCTCAGTCGTTCTGCAATTCCTTGCCGGGTTTGAACGAACACTACGGAACCTCTATGGCGTATTTCGTCGAGGAAGAACATCGCCACGCCAATATTTTGGCAATGTGCGTTCGCTTGCTCGGCGGAACGCTGATACGCAGCAACTGGACTGCATGCCTTTTTGTATTCGCACGACGTTTGATCGGCCTGCGGCTCAAAGTTCTCGTGCTCCTGGCGGCTGAGGTTGTCGGACTTTGCTACTACCACTTGCTGGCTGTGCAGCTGCCGCAATCGCGGCTGAGGAGTCAGCTACTTGAGATTGTTGAGGATGAGCGCTCACACTTGTATTTTCATTGCGATTTCCTGCGCTGCCAGACTCCCAAGAGGTGGCAAAAGCGCCTGTTTATCGGTATATGGCGATTGGTAATGTGCTGCGCAGCAATCGTTGTAGCCATCGATCATCGGCGGGCCGTTCGTGACCTGAATATCGAATTTAAGGCGGTTTTTTCTCGTTGGCGATCATATAGTTTTCTGGCCGAAATGCTGGTTGTTGCTGACAGAAAAATACAAAAACGGGCACATGCAGAGTGTTGTGGAACCTAAGAAAAGCGGTTTAGGTTTAATAGTCTAGCAATCGATCAATTATCTCGTTCGTCATTGCTTTCTACGAGTTAACGGAGTGTAATTGTGGTCCAAAATTAAGATTTTTAGACGCAAACTACCAAGAAAGGGAACGAAAATGGCTGGAAAATTCGAGTGCTATAAAGACAAAGCGGGAGAGTTTCGATTTCGACTAAAAGCAGGTAATGGAGAGACCATTCTTTCCAGTGAAGGCTATAAAGCGAAGGACTCTTGTTCGAACGGTATTACATCAGTACAAAAGAACTGTGCCGACGATAGTTGTTTCGAAAAAACGACCACCAGTAGCGGCCAGTTTCGTTTCAATCTCAAATCGACAAATGGCCAGATTATCGGTACCAGCCAAAGTTATAAGTCCGAATCAGGACGCGACAATGGTATAGAAAGTGTCCAAAGATCGGCGCCGGACGCAACGATTGATGACCAGACCTGATTCACTCACTAATTACGAATAGTGAGCAGGGCGCCGTGCGCGAGCACGGCGCCTTTATTATTGGCCGTACACAGGCTGATGCGTACTTGCCCCAATTCTCGAGAGATCCGTGATTCCGTACTATCGAGTGTCTGCTTGCGTGTCGTGAAACTCAGCCCAGGAACGGGCTGCAAGGAAGTTAATGGAAATCCATACTTTCTTCCTGTACTTGCTGGTCATCCTGTTGATGGCCCGAGTGTTTGCAGAGATTGCCTCCCGGCTACAGACGCCACCCGTAATCGGTGAAATTCTTGCTGGCGTGCTGCTTGGCCCAAGTCTTCTCGGGTGGATAGAGCCCGTCCAGGCGATCCGGTTACTAGCCGAGATAGGAATCATCCTGCTGCTGTTTGAAGTCGGACTTGATACCGACATTAAGCGGCTGGCAAAAAGCGGCTTGAAAGCCGTTGTCGTTGCTTTGCCAGGGTTCTTTTTGCCACTTCTTTTTGGTTTTGCACTGGCTTTCCTGGTCTTTGATTTGCCGTTACTGGTTGCTCTGTTCGTTGGCGGCACGATGACGGCAACAAGTATCGGCATTACCGTGCGAGTACTCTCAGATCTGAACCGGCAGAATTCCAGCGAAGGGCAGATCGTGCTGGGAGCGGCCGTACTGGACGATATTCTTGGGGTCGTGCTTCTGGCCTTGCTCTATGAATTTTCCACTGGCGGCGGCGTCAGTATCGGTAATACGAGTAAGGTATTGCTCTTTATCGCTGCCTTTTTCGTGCTCGCACCGCTAGCTGCAAGGCTTATTTCTCTTGTTATCAAGCATTTTGACGACGTCAGCGAAATCCCGGGCCTGATTACAACAACTATTGTCTCTCTGGTGCTTTTTTTCGCATGGCTGGCACACGTTATCGGTGCACCCGAATTGCTCGGTGGTTTTGCGGCAGGGCTGGCACTTTCACGTCGATTTTTCCTGCCTCTGGGTGTTGCACTACGTGGCGACCCACAATTCGCGCACCGAATTGAAGCACAGATGAAGCCCGTGATTCATTTATTCACTCCCATTTTTTTCGTGATGGTTGGGCTGTCCCTGAATCTTCGCGAGATAGATTGGGGCTCCGGTTTCATCTGGATTTTCTCTTTGTCACTGTTTCTTGTCTCCGTTGCCGGAAAAATTGCCGGCGCATTCGTCGTGAACGAAACCTGGCAGCGCCGTTGCATGATCGGTACAGCAATGATTCCTCGCGGCGAAGTAGGCCTCATTTTTGCCGAGTTGGGTCGCGTCAGTGGGATATTTACTAATGAGGTCTATGCCGGAATGGTCATAGTTATCGCGCTTACTACATTCCTGCCGCCATTTATTATGAAGTGGTTCTATAGACGGTACGGGGACACGATGGCCATGCATTCGGACCAATACTTCGATATTCCGGCAGGGCAGTAATCAGAATCGGGCGCTTTTGGAGGGCAGCACGCAGTGCTGAGTGCCGGGGATATCCGTATCCAGATATC
>CAYWBZ010000147.1:0-6069 GCA_964456535.1 uncultured Woeseiaceae bacterium
TTCCGTTTTCGGCCGATCAAATGTATGCATTGGTCGAGGATTTTCTGGCCTATCCGGATTTTCTCCCGTGGTGCACCGGGGCTACCCTGCATTTTCGTGATGAGGAAACGATCGAGGCATCGCTGGAGTTGCAGCGCAGCGGCATCAAGAAATCATTCAGAACGCGTAATACATTGCAGCCGGGTACAGCGATGGGCATAGCGCTGGTTGGCGGACCGTTCCGGCATCTCGCGGGTGGCTGGCGATTTGAACAATTGGGCGCTGATGGCAGCAAGGTGTCGCTGGAGCTTGATTTTGAATTTGAGAACCGAGTGACAGATACATTATTTGGTCGCTATTTTGAAAGTACCTGTAATTCTTTGATCGACTCATTCACTAAACGCGCACATGAGATTTACGACTAAACATCCGATGTCAGAATTTGAAGTAGAGATTGTGTTCGCATTGCCTGACAGGCAGTCGCTGAAAAGCGTCCCGGTGGCTACCGGGGAAACCGTGGCTGACGTAGTTGCAAAAAGCGGCCTGCGTGCGGATTTCCCCGAAATTGAAATTGACAGCCTGGCTGTGGGTATTTGGGGGCGCGAAGCGGATCGAACCCAACCCGTTAAAGAGGGCGACCGAATCGAAGTCTACAGACCGTTAGAAATGGACCCACGAGAGGCGCGGCGGCAGCTTGCGCAATCCGGTCGAACAATGGGTAGTGCGGACCGGGACTAGAGCTCCGGCGAGAGTTCCTGATCCTTGCGGATTTCGGTGACCTTCTCATCCTCGAAGTAGATGGTGACCCAACGCTTGCTAACGGCGGCCTTACGTTTGATTCTGAGATAGTAAACGTAGTCCCAGCGATTCTTCGAGAATGCGTCATCGATCATCGGTGTACCGAGCAAGAAGCGCACCTGACTCATCGTCATGCCGATTTCGACCTGGTCGAGGTCTTCCTGCTCAACCAGGTTTCCCTGAGAAATTGCCGAGCGATAAACGCAGCCGCTCGCCAGCGCGAAGCAGAAAAGGGAGATGAAAAGCAGGATCGTTTTGCGCATAGTCATAGTCGTCTGAACGTTTCAGGCTGAAAATGTTCAGCCACATTGTCATAATAGCCGCGCATCATACCTGTGAGTACTAATCTATGCAGCAAAGAAAAGAACTTCGTCAGGCGGGCCTCAAGATCACGCTGCCGCGTCTGAAAATTCTGGAGATTCTCGAAGACTCCAAATTGCGCCATATGAGCGCTGAGGATATCTACAAGCACTTGCTGCAGGAAGGCGAAGATATAGGCCTGGCAACGGTTTACCGGGTGCTGACCCAGTTTGAGGCAGCAGGTCTAGTGACGCGTCATAACTTCGAGGGTGGTCATTCAATTTTCGAGCTTGATGATGGCGAACACCACGATCATATGGTGGTCGTTGAGTCCGGTGAGGTCATTGAATTCATGAGTACCGAGATCGAAGAAATCCAGCATCAGATTGCGGAAAAACATGGTTTTGAGCTGCTGGACCACAGCCTGGTGCTGTACGTGAAAGCCAAAAAAGGCACCGCTGACGACTGATCAGGCGCGCTTTTGTCGCGCTCCCGCCAACATTTCCCCTGCGTGAGCCAGTGTTTTTGTGGTGATCTCAACTCCGCCCAGCATTCTGGCGAGTTCTTCTATTCGTTCGTCGTTGCCGAGGATCTGAAGGCCGGTTCTGGTTGATTTGCCATCAGACACTTTGCTGATTCTGAAATGGTGGTCTGCAAGACTCGCGACTTGTGGCAGGTGGGTGACACAAAGGACCTGACGGTTCTCGCCGATTTCCTGCAGCCGTCGGCCGACCATTTCCGCAACGCCGCCGCCGATACCACTATCGACCTCGTCAAAAACCATGGTCGGGATGGCACTGCCATCGCTCGCGATGACCTGAATAGAGAGGCTCATGCGCGACAGCTCACCACCAGAAGCAATTTTTGCCAGCGGCTGAGGCTTTTGACCAGGGTTTGCGCTGATCAGGAATTCAACCGCATCGATTCCCCAGGGCCGGGCCGAGTCTTCGTCGAGACGCGACAGGTCGACCTCGAACGTGCCGCCGGGCATTCCGAGACCTGACATGGCCTCCGTGACGGCGGCAGAAAATGAGTTTGCCGCTTTGCTGCGGGCCGCTGACAAAACCTTGGCCTTACCGAGGAATTCATTCCGCATTGCGGCAGCTTGTGCTTCCAGTTCCCGTCCGCGTTCTGCGGAGTTGCTCAATTCATCGTGTTCATCCCGCAGGGTGTTCTGTAACGAAAACAGCTCATCCGCAGAGACCCGGTGTTTGCGTGCGACAGCCTGCAGTACATCCAGACGTTCTTCGACCCAATCACGACGCCGAGGGTCCATGTCGATATCTTCGCCATAGCGGCGCAAGGTTTCTGTGGCTTCCGATACCTGGATACTTGCGGATTGGAGTAGTTCTATTAGCGGAGCCAGAGACGGATCGAATTCGGCCAAGGATTCGAGCGATCGGGTTGCTGTCGCGATCAGTCCATTGGCGTTGCTTGTTTCGCTATCGATAAGTACGTCGAGGGCGGCTGTAACGCCATCCGCAAGGCGGCCGCTGTTCTGTAATTTCTGACGTTCTATGTTGAGGTCATGGTGCTCGCCTTCAGTGAGACCCAGCGAATCAAGTTCCTGCAATTGAAAAGTCAGCAGGTCGAGGCGAGATGCTTTGTCGGCATCGGCGTCGAGCAGTAATTTGAGCCGCTCGGCAACCGCTATCCAGGAGGAGTAACTGGTCGCGACGTCAGATCGTTGCTCGAGCAGTCCACCAAAGTGATCCAGCAGGTCACGTTGCACCGGGCGTCGACCAAGAGACTGATGAAAGTGCTGGCCATGAATATCGAGCAGCAATTCGCCGATGTTCTTCAGTTGCGATAACGGTACGGCGTTACCGTTGATGAAGGCTCGAGAGCGGCCATCAGCATTAATGACGCGTCGTAACAGGCACTCTCCATCGAGATCCAGCGCCTGTTCTTCCAGCCAGGCGGCAACCGATTCAAGTGTGGATACATCGAATTCAGCGGCAAATTCCGCGCGTTTCGCACCGCCCCGCACAAGTTGTGCGCCGCCACGCTCGCCAAGCACCAGGCCCAGTGCGTCGACAAGAATCGACTTGCCCGCACCGGTTTCACCCGTCAGCACAGTCATGCCCGGTTCGAACTCAATGTCGATCTTCTCGACGATCGCGAAGTCGCGAACTTGCAGGTTCATCAACATGTCATGCTTCCAGAATTCCTAAGTTTCCCGGGTACGGTTGTCGCGGCCCCAGAAAAGTTTGGAGCGCAAAATTCCGTAGAAATCATAACCGGGCGGGTGGACGAGTGTAACCCGGTTGTTTGCCGCCGAAATCTGCAGTTTGTCACCCGGCCTGATATCGCCCACGGAGAACCCGTCAACAGTGATCTCGGCTTTCGTGTCGTCGCGCTGAAGTAAGGACACCTCAACTGCCTGGTCTGCCGCGATGACTATCGGCCGGTCAGTCAGTGTGTGTGGGCAAATCGGAACCACAACGATGGCGTCCAGTTGCGGCTCAATAATGGGCCCGCCGCAGCTGAGCGCATAGGCTGTTGAGCCAGTGGGTGTCGCGATAACCAGTCCGTCACCGGAATGCGTATTAACGTACTGACCGGCAATGCGCGTTTCGAAGTCGACCATTCTCCCGGTCTCGCGACGCTGCAAAACGACATCGTTTAGCGCGAACGCGACTTCCTGATCGCCGCTACTTCGACGCAAACACGCTTTCAGGAGTAGTCTGGAATCAGTTGTGTAATTGCCCTGTAAGACATGATCGACACTTGTAAACATTTCTTCCGGTGTGACGTCTGCCAGAAATCCCAGTCGGCCCCGATTGATCCCGAGTATCGGCGTTCCTGATTCTCGCGTGAGTCGGCTGGCATAGATCATCGTGCCGTCTCCGCCAATAGCCACGACGAGATCGGCGCTGTCGACGTCTTCGCCCGCCAACAGAGTTACACCGGCTTTTGTCAAATGGGCTCTCAATTGCTCGAGAGGCTCTATTACTCGCGGGTCATCGGGTTTGCCAACGATGACGATGTTCGAAAATGAATTACTCATAGCTTGATTGTGGCAAACCCTTGACCCATCGCCAAGCCATTGCTAGCGTTTCCCTTGAATGTCTGCTGAAGCATCCAATCCGATTCCCACTGACCGTGGCCAGCATCTGCTGCGCGTGCTGATCCAGCGCTATATTCGTGACGGACAGCCGGTCGGCTCCCGTACATTATCCAAAGACGCCGGTCTGGACCTGAGTCCCGCCACAATCCGCAATGTGATGTCGGACCTTGAGGACCTGGGACTGGTCTCGGCACCGCATACTTCGGCGGGCCGGATACCCACTCCAAAAGGTTATCGCCTGTTCGTGGATACGTTGGTGCGCTATCGCCAGCCCGGCGACGGTGATATCCGCAAGATTCAGGCACAGATTCGACGCAAGTCCGACAGCCCCGAAGATCTGGTCAGCGCGGTTTCCAGCATGCTCTCGGATTTCACGAGCATGGCTGGTGTGGTGACCGTGCCACGCGCGCCGCAGGTCACAATGCGACAAATCGAGTTCCTGCCGCTGTCCGAAAACCGCGTGTTGGTGATTCTGGTGGTGAACGATCGCGAGGTTCAGAATCGAATTCTGCATACAGAACGGGATTATTCGGCGTCCGAGCTGCAGCAGGCGCAGAATTTCATGAATGAGCACTATGCGGGACTGGATATGGAACAGGTTCGCAGCAGGTTGCTGGAGGATCTCGATTCGACCCGCGACTCAATGAACCAAACGATGCATGACATCATCGCTGTTGCTCAATCGGCGATGGATGGCGCAACCGACCCGGATAACATGTATGTCGTGGCGGGCGAAACCAAGCTGATGGATTTCGCCGAACTTTCCGATGTCGATACCTTGCGCCGTCTGTTTGACGCATTTTCGCGCAAACGGCTGATTCTCGATCTCCTGGATCGCAGCATCAATGCGAACGGGGTACAGATATTCATCGGTGAGGAATCGGGCTATCGGATATTCGATGGCTGCAGTGTTATCACCGCGCCATACCATGTCGATGATGACACGATCGGTGTCCTTGGCGTCATCGGTCCGACTCGTATGGCCTACGACCGCGTTGTGCCGATTGTCGACGTTACAGCCCGCCTGCTTGAGTCTGCGCTGAGTCACAACGGCTGATTCGGGGCTATTTTGCGGATTTTTTCGCCGTAGCTCTTGATATTTTTTGCCCCATCCCCAAACTGCGAACGTCTTTCATGCATCGCTGGCCTGACCGGCCTCGGTGCTTATGTATTGGAGTCAGGATTTAATGAACGGACAGGCAGAACGCCCCGAGGAAGAAATCAAGCAGCAGCCGGTGGCTGATGAGGCCAGCGAGGCTGAAATTGACGCAGGCGAGCAGGTTGAAGACGCCGACGCTGAGGCGGAAGTTTCAGAGCTTGAGCAGGCACAAGCGAAAGCCAACGAGAACTGGGACCGCTATCTGCGTACCGCTGCCGAGCTTGAGAATGTTCGCAAGCGCGCTGCCCGGGATGTTGAAAACGCCCACCGTTTCGCGCTGGAACGATTCAGTAAGCAATTGCTGGCCGTGAGAGACAGCCTCGAGATGGGGCTGGCCGCGGCCGATAGCGCGAGCGTTGAAAGCCTGCTGCAGGGTAGCGACGCGACGCTGAAAATCCTCGGAACGACAATGCAGCAATTCGGCATAGAGGAAGTCGATCCGGCAGGTGAGCCGTTTGATCCGGAGTTTCACGAAGCAATCAGTATGCAGCCGTCAGATGACGTTGAGCCGGGTTCTGTTGTTACGGTCGTGCAGAAGGGTTATTCGTTGAATGGCCGGCTGTTGCGGCCTGCCATGGTGATAGTGGCATCGGACTGACTTCGATCGATGTAGATCAACAAGGGATTGTGGCTGGAATCGCTTGAAAGGCCGGAACCCGGCCCCACCTAGACAGCCAACTGATTACACATTTTTTGGAGCTTTTTGATATGGGTAAAGTTATTGGTATCGACCTTGGTACCACGAACTCCTGCGTTGCAGTCA
>CAYWBZ010000148.1:0-4025 GCA_964456535.1 uncultured Woeseiaceae bacterium
TTCTTTGACGTTGACGATAAATTCAGGATGTTCATGCGATGCAACGATTGCTGCAACCCGGGGTTCCGGGTGGTATTCCTGAGTATCAACCGTCATGCCACGAGTCGAAACGACTTTCAAAGGCTCAAGCGTATCGCCATCCATGATGACGTACTGCGGCGGCCAATAGGCACCAGCGATCGTGTACTTGTCTTCGTAGCCTTTGTACTTGGACGTTTCTACAGATCTGGCTTCCAGGCCAATCTTGATCTCTGCAACAATCGCGGGAGGATCCATCCAGAGGTCAATCATGTCGATCTTGGCGTCACGACCAATGGTAAGAACGTAGCGACCTGATGCAGACGGACGTGAGATGTGTACTGCATATCCTGTTTTAAGAGTCGCTACGATTTCTTTGGTGTCACCATCAATGATTGCAACCTTGCCGGCATCACGCAGTGTCACCGCAAAGAAATTTTCGATATTGCGGTCGTGCTGCGGGCTGTCCGGACGATCTTCCGGGGCAACCATGACTTTCCAGCTGTCCTGCATATCAGGTAGACCAAACTCAGGCGGTGCAGGTGGTTCCTGCTGCAGGAAGCGAGCCATGATGTCGATCTGTTCTTCTGACAAGTCGCCTGAAGTACCCCAGTTCGGCATACCGGCCGGTGAGCCGTAGGTGATCAATGCTTTCAGGTAATCCGTACCTTTGGCCAGAGTAATATCGGGCGTCAGAGGTTTACCGGTCGCACCCTTGCGGAGTACGCCGTGGCAACCTGCGCAACGCTCGAAGTACAACTGTGTTGCCGTTGCGAATTCGGCTTCGCTAAGCACCGGGCCTTCGGATGACATGATCTGTCTGCTGCCTTCGCCTGTCATTGCTACCGGCGCGCCCTCGTACTTCATTTCTCCTTCGGTGGAGCCTTGGTGACGCTCGCCCGCGGCACGGTCTTCCTGACCCAGCTCTACGCGCAATGCGGCAACTTCCGCGACACTGACGGCAGCGCCATCATTGCCCCAGGCACCGAATACATACGTGAGTGCAGCAGCGAGATCGTCGTTTGGCAGGTGGCCCATGCTCGGCATGACACCGTTGTACTCAACGCCATTGACTGTGACCGGGCCCGAGAGTCCGAATAGCGCTGCACTCATTACAGCTTTCCGATCGCCCTTCAGGAAGTCCGATCCAGCCAGTGGAGGAAATGCTCCGGCAAGACCCTGGCCGTTAGGCTGGTGACATGCAGCGCAGTTCGCGAGGAAAACAGCTTCGCCTTTCGCCATCAATTCGTCTTTTCCAGCTGCAGAGACCTCGGCTGTATGTACAGCGGTGTCACTGGCAGTGGCTGCTGAATCATCGGCAGCATCTTGTGAACAAGCCCCGATTGTCAGCCCCAGGATTGGGACCAGCAAATACAGGCTTAGGTTTTTCAATTTCATGACATGTACTCCCCTGTCATTTTGGTTTCGTTGAAAATAAAAATCAGATCTGCCTACCAGACCACGTTCAGGCTCAGAGACGCACTGCGTCCCGCCTGGGCGAGGAATGGAAGAATTGGATCATCTGGTTTCACACCGCGAACATCTGACCAGTTCCAGTAGGTACGATCGGTCAGGTTGTGCAGTCCTGCTCTGACGATGGCCCGATTACCAAGCCTTTGCGTCACAAAAAAATCGAAAACGGCGTGACCGGCTGGCTTGAATACTTCGCCACTGCTCTCGTCACGACGATCAAATGCATCGGTGAATGTTCCTTTGATGCGCAGCTGGCGTGACTCGTCATGCGAGAACCAGCTCAATCCCAGCACACCCTGCGCCGGTCCCACTGAGTTCAACGGCTGGCCGGAATCCAGATTATCGCCGCGCGCATAGTAGGCGGAGCCATCAAAACCGAATGCCTCATTGCTGCCGAATCGTGTGCCCCATCCGGCTTCGACTCCCTCGATCTCGGTTTCGCCGATATTCTGCGACTGGAACATCGTAAACCCGGTAACCGGATCTACACCAAGATTGATTTTCGACTCGATGAAGTCGTCGTAGTTTGTGCGAAACGCCGACAGACGAGCAGATGAGTTCTCACCTTGCCAACGAATGCCAACATCGAATCCATCGGAGGACTCAGACTTCAGGTCAGGATTCGGAATCGCCTGATAACCAAAGAATGGAAGCGCAAGGCTGATATTCGCATCAGAATACGGCGGTGCACGGAATCCGTGCGAGTACTGCACATAAACGTCGGTCCCCTGTGTCAGCGTATAGATCACGCCGAGCTTAGGCGACAGATCGGATTCACTCAGGCTGACCAGTTCATAATCCGGATAATCTTCGAGATACATCGCGTCGACTTGTGGCGACAGATCGAACTGATCGGCACGAACTGCTGCGATGACCTTCCAGTCACCAAAGCTGATTGTGTCTTCTATAAATGCCGCTGTTTCTGTCGTCTTGCTGATCGGGAAATCACGTAACGGAAAGACCTCACCAAGAAGGACATTCGTCTGCTCGCCCGTCCCGAGATTGGTGGACAAGCCATCGCGGTATTCTTCGGTGATGCGTTCGCGATACTCGAGTCCGAACCCGAGGCGATGCGAGAAGGTTGAGCCGCTGAAGTTCTTCCAAAGATTCAGTTCGATGCCGCGAATTTCCTGTTCATAGGAAAAGAACCGGTCGATGGAGACAGGAGTTCTAGCCGCAGCACGCTCATCAAGCGTTAGCTGCTTAACGCTTGCCAGCTCGTAAAAACCACGCACAACTCCTGAGTCGATCCAGCTTTCTGGAGAACCGAATTCGTATGCCAGGCTGACAACGTCCATCTTGTAGGAGTCATCACCTTCCAATGCTGTTGTCGAACGGTAGCGTCCGGCACCCAACATTGAGTTAAGGTCTGAAATCGTGTCGGCATCCTGATGTATCAGGCTGGCGCGCCAGGTTCTGCCCCACCGATCATCAGCGACCAGCTTGAAAAGGGCCGTCTGACGCTCGTAATCCTTGGTATCGATGTCGCTGGCGCCGGCTGCCGAGTCAAGCTCCTGCCCATCGCGCCAGCTGAAGCCGGCCAGAATACCGAGTGATTCATCGCCTGCCGCGAACATGGCCTGGCCATGCATGCTGCTGTCCGCGTCACGCCATGTACCGAGAAAATCGCCACCGCTTCTTTCGCTGCGGATGATGTCAGTCGGATCCGGCGTTCGCACCGCGACAACGCCGCCGATCGCCGAGCTGCCGTAGAGCGCCGACGCGGGTCCGTGCAAGACTTCTATACTCTGCACGAGTCCTGCATCGATGAAATCACGCGTCGCGTTAGAGAAGCTACCGGAATCAAACTGGTCTGACAGTGGTACACCGTCGACTAGAATTGCGACTCGATTGCCGCCGATACCGCGAATATTGATCCCTTCGGTGCCAAACCGTGTTCCGGCCGCTTCATAATCTACGCCGGGAACATAACGAAAAACGTCGTTAATCGAAGTTGCGAGCTCGTTGTTGAGATCAGCTCGCGATAAAACCGTGACCGTCGCAGCTATCTCGCGGATCGAGCGAGCGTCTTTGTGTGCAACAACGACAATCTGATCAATTGCCTTCCCACTATCTAATGGCTCGTCTGCCGGATCTTCTGCACGAGCTGTGCCACCCGTACATAAGAAAACACCCGCCGCAAAGACCGCAGCCGGTGTTCTGAATAACCGTGAATGTGAGCGCATTTTCGGAAAGCCTGTGTGCTTGTGATTTACCCACTGCGTACATTGCCAGACGCTGCGCCAGACACCATAAGTACGTACACCTATGGGTCGCTGGATAACGCATAGGGAATCAATGCAAACAAGAACTTGGCTAGCGGTTCGACTAGAATAGGGCTAATGACTTACCAAATGATCAAATCACTGCACATGGTTACGGGAGTCGTGACCATTTCCGGGTTTGTCCTGCGTGGCTACTGGATGATGACGCAGTCGGACAAGTTGCAGCTGAAAGTCATCCGGATCGTTCCACACATCGTCGATACGCTGTTCTTGCTGTCGGGTATCGCTCTCGTATCGATGCTGCATATC
>CAYWBZ010000148.1:4125-5996 GCA_964456535.1 uncultured Woeseiaceae bacterium
GCGGCAGCCAAAAGCCTCGCCGTATCGACAGGTTTGCTCATCAATGTACAGTTATCGAGCAACCGTGCGTCTTTCACTACTTTGGATGTATCGCCACTGACGATGAAGGCTGGAATTTCAGACTCGTAAAAGTCCCTGATGAGGCTCACAGCTTCAACGCCGGTGGAACCGTCCAGCAAATGAAAATCCGAAATCAGTAAAACCGGCTGGTCATCGAGATGCTTCAACAATGCAACCGTTTCTGTTGCTGACGCCGCAGTCGCGACACGGTAGCCCTCGGCCTCGAGCAATAATCCCCATGCGTCGGCCACAATGACATCGTCTTCGATGAGAATCACCAGGCCACTCGCCTGCTCCAGTAGTTCTGCATCAACCGCCTCATCATCGGTGACCGTTGCCGCGCCTTCATCAACCACCGGCAAAGAAACTGTAAATCGCGAACCTCTTCCCGGATCTGATTCAACATCGATCCGGTGATCCAGAAGATCTGTCAAGCGTCGCACGATCGCCAGGCCCAGGCCGAATCCTTCCTTGCTCCCGCCTGGTGATTTACATTGGTGAAATTCTCGAAAAATGGCATCCAGTTGATCGGCCTCAATGCCGATACCTGTATCAGTAACTTCAAGTTGGCATTGGCCGTCTCGTTCGACGCACTCCATCCTGACCTCGCCCTTGTCGGTATAGCGAATGGCGTTCGAAACGAGGTTTGTGACCACCTCAGCCAACAAATTCGGGTCGCTGCGAATCACCGATCCACAGGATACCGAGGAAAATTTCAGCCCCTTGCCCTGCGCCTGACGACCAAACTCGGCCGACAGCCGATCAATGAGCCGCTGCATCGGGAAGTCTTCCCATTCCGGTTTCACCGCACCAGCATCAAGCCGGCTGATGTCCAGCAGGGAATTCAGGAGATTCGTCATTGCCGTCAGCGACGCGTCCTGATTTTCGACCATTCGCAGCGCACGTTCGTCTTTGACCGTACGGCGCAAGGCGCCGTTGAGCAGACTCAAGGCCTGTACCGGCTGTCGCAGATCATGGCTCGCTGCCGCCAGAAAGGCGCTGTTCGCCTTGTTCGCCCGCTCCGCTGCCTCTTGCGCGGCCTTGATATCCTTTTCCATCTGGCGTCGAACCGTGACGTCACGGATAACACTGGAGATGAACCTACCGCCCTCTGTCTCGACAGGGCTGAGGCTAATCTCCACCGGAAATTCACTGCCGTCTTTGCGTAAGCCGACCAAGTCCATGTCCTGACCCATGGGCCTCAGTCTCGGATCACTGGTGTACGAATCACGGAGAGGTACATGCGAGCCGCGCGCGGCTTCCGGTAGCAATATCTCGATGGGTTGCCCTATCATCTCTTTGCGTTCGTAGCCGAACATGCGAAGTGCCTGCCTGTTGACCAGCGACATTTCCCCCTGTTTGTCGACGATAATCATCGCGTCGGGTGCAGATTCCAGCAGATTGCGGAAGAAAACATCGGACTGACCAATTTTTGAAATTTCACTGGGCAACGAATTTTGACTCATAGATAGACGTGGACGGGCTTTCGAGGGCCCACTCTGAAGTTAATGAATAGCACTATTCTGGACAGATGTCTCACCAGCAACGCTATACGTATCGTCCACAATCTAGAATGATTCCATGGCCTGCTAACCTTCGTGCCGATTCTGGGGCTATAATCGTCGCCGCAGAATTATGCGCCGCTGAAAATTACGGCCGCAAACCATCCAAACTCAATACAGGGGTTGTCCTTTGGACACAGCAGCTACCTATAACGACAAGGTCGTTCGCCAATTTTCGATCATGGTGGTCGTCTGGGGCATCGTCGGTATGCTCGTCGGCGTCATTATTGCCGCCCAGCTTATCTGGCC
>CAYWBZ010000149.1:0-5992 GCA_964456535.1 uncultured Woeseiaceae bacterium
GCGGTGACACGACATTGGTCGTCTCCACGGCAAGATCCCAGTCCACCGTGACCGGCGGCGGCGGTGGTGGCGGCGGACTGCCCGAGCCTCCGGACCCGCCACAGCCGTAGCTAATTACAGCACATAGCGTGGCTAGCGCGAGCACGCGGCAAGCGGATCGTCGAATTGTCGTCATTGCAATGATCCCCTTTGCAACCATGCGGTTGCTTGCTGCCTGTGACTAGTGAGTACAAGAGGTATTAATAGGACAATGGCCGCGACACGGCCGTGACGCTGCTCACACTAATGCCTTAACCTGGCAGGACCACTAGTGAAGAGATCTTCACTTTCGTTGTTCGCCGGCCCCGTGCCAGTCATGACCAACTTCGAGGCATTCTTCGACGAGCCACTTGAATTCAGCGAAGCTGTCGACGATTGCGTCCGGCTGGTGTGGATGCGCCGCGGTGCCGGGGAAGATCTTGTTGATCCACGAGTGATCCCAACCGACACCGTTAAAAAATACCGATGTAATGCCGGCGCGTTTAGCCGCAATAACGTCGGTTGTGCTGTCGCCGACGTACCAGCAATTGAGCCCCGGGGGTGTACCGAAGTCGTCGAGCGCCTTGAAGATCGGTTCAGGATTCGGTTTGCGTTTGCCGGTGTCGCAGCCGCACACGGTCACATCGAAAAGCCCAACCCAGGCGCCGTCATCGACTAGCCTGAGTTCGAGCTCGAAGAACTCGCGGTCCCGATTGGTGAGGATGCCAAGTTTAACATTGAGCTCGCGCATCTCCTTCAACAGGTCGAGCTCGCCGCCCTCGAATGGGTGTGCTTCGCCGTAGTGATTGCGGTACGCATTGTTAAACGCTTCGTGTGCGGCCTGCTTGGCGTCTTCGTTATGTCCGAACAGCACTTCGAAGATATCCGTGCGAGAAATTCGACGCTGCGCCTTTATCTTCGGATGCAGCTCCTGATGTTCGCGCACATAGTCCACGAGCCGGGCATCCTCGGGCGTCTTACATTGCTCATGCGCTATCAATGCATCCATGAGACCCAGGTCCGGTAGCTGCGGAAGCACGTCATCGACGGCGTGGTACATCGCGTCAAGAGTGTCGACGAGCGTCGCGTGCCAGTCGAACAATACGACTCGCGGGGCAACGAGGGCCCGGGCTGCTTCATCAAGTTCACGCAACATTTGTATTTCTACTCATTTGCCGTTGCATTCGCTGCAAATGCGGCAACCGCCCGTCGCAGGCGCTTGTGTGCATCGAATAGCTTCACGTAGTCTCTTTCGTGAACTCCCCCTTTCGCCCGAATCACGTCAGCCAGCGCATCGCGGTCGGCCTTCGGCCATTTTTTAACATCAGCGACTGCCGCGATGACGGGGTTCAGACGGTGCCACATCAGCTGTTCGTCGGCCGTCCAGCCGGAGATTGAATCGATGCCCAGCGCCTTCGCCAATTCCCGTGAACAACGCCGTGTACCTTCTTCCCGTTGCGAGCCAAAGCGTTGCGATACATAGTCCAGCACGCCGAGGCTGATCGAATCAGTGCATACCATCGGCAAAACATCCGGTCTCATGCCGGCGAGCGAAAAGTACAGTGGATAATTGGCCAGGCGTCGCAACGTGTTTTTGCTGCTGCGATAGCCTGTCTTCTGCGCCTTTCGAAGTTCCGCATTCGCCAATTTGCTCGCCTTGCTATCGCGCGGACGAAATCCCATGCGCACATAGAACCACCACGCGCCGGAATCAATCGCTTCTTCGTTGTCGGCGCCAATCTGGTAACTGTCGACGGAAAACGTGTCGGCATCAAACAAGCTGTGAAATGTTGCAAGTACGCTCGCATACAGTTCCGTAGTCTCCGCTCCGCGAAAGGTCGGAAACAGGTTAAATGCGATCTGGCAGGAACCAAACAGGCCGGTGCCAGTGCCGTAGCCAACGACGACGCCATTTCTGAGCATCAGGTACCCGTACTCGCATTCCAGCAAGTAGCGTTTTACCGGCAACATGCCGATGAGCACGATCTGGATACCGTGTCCGCAATGCACTCGCATCACGTCATCCGCGCTCGCGTAGGCGAAGGCGTCGAGGTCACGCGAGCGTGCGACCATTGCGCTCTTGGCAAGATCCACCCAGCGTATCGCCTGCCTGCGGCTCACGTTTTCGATGCGAATTCGTCTGTGCGCGGCCTGTCGAAGATCAACGGCCTGTCGCTCGATGCTGCGCCGCTGGTACTGAATAGCTTTTGTCCTGACGTACTCCTGCGTGCGTGACGGTGTTGTGGCAGATGCGGACAAATAGAACGGAATATCGAGTTCGTCATACACACTATCCAAAACTGCCTCAGCGGCGCCTCGTGCTGCAAAAAGGCGAATCAGGAACACCGCATCGGTTTCATCATCGCTGCGCATCCGATCAATCCAATCAGGTGCGTCGTACAAGTATTGCTGCAACGCGCCTCGTTCACTGAAAAGCGCCAGGCTTTCAAGCGTTCTGGACAGCCGATCGCTAGCCTCAAGTTGCTCCCAATCGATGTGCAAGGAATCGCCGCTTTGTTGCGCCAGCCATAGCGCCGTCACGCGGTAGAATCGAAAACGGATGTCGGTCCCGTCAATTCCAGAGTCTACCAGCGCGCCGGCAAATCTGTTCAGATCCGCTCGACCGGAAAAATTCTTCAGCATCCGGTTAACAGTCGCCAGCAGCTTCGGATTGTCTGGCCAGGCACGCGAGAAACACAATGTCTCATGCAGACGTCCGATGTCGGCGGCGCGCCCCAACGACTTGTGCTCGAGCTCCGTAAGCAGGTGCAGCCTCTCGGTGGCCGCGGGTGCACCGAACTTTTCGCGCAACGATTCCAGGCGCTCGAGCTTTGTTCGAATAGAAGCCATACTTACCTCCGCCGGTGTTGCGCGAATAGCATACGCCAATTGCGCGGTGACCCCATTTGACTATTTGTGCATGAACAGTGCAACGCGTCTGGCACCCAGGGAATGGCTCTTTATGCCCCTTTTCCCCACGAACGCGATAGAATTTAATTTCCTTCTATTTGAAAGGAAGAAGAGAAATGAAACAGCTAAAGCATGCTATGAAACTACTCACCGGCCTGGTGATGCTCGTCGCTTTACTGGCTTTGACAGCTTGTGAAGAAAAACAACAGACAGCAGCGCCGGAGGAAAACAAAGCTGAGAAGCAGATTATTGTCTGGAAACTGGCTCAGACCTGGGGGACGGGTTTCCCTATCTTTGGCGACGCGGTCATCAAGATGGCCGACATGGTCAAAGTGATGTCCAATGGAGAATTGGAAATTCGGATCGACTCGGCAAACAAGCACAAGGCGGCGTTCGGGATCCTCGATATGGTCAATGCCGGTCAGTATGAAATGGGTCACTCAGCCTCTTATTACTGGAAGGGCAAGGACGCCAACACCATGTTCTTCACCACCATGCCCTTCGGCATGATCGCCCCGGAACAGTACGCCTGGTTTTATTACGGTGGCGGTATGGAGTTGATGAAAAAGGTTTACGACAAGCACGGTGTTTATGTCTTTCCTGGCGGCAATACCGGTAACCAGATGGGCGGCTGGTTCCGCAAGGAAATCAATTCCCTCGACGACCTTGATGGTCTTAAGATGCGTATCCCGGGCTTTGCCGGTGAGGTCCTTTCCAATCTTGGTGTTGTGGTAACGAACATCGCCCCTGGCGAACTCTATACAGCGCTTGAACGCGGCACCATTGATGCCCTGGAATGGGTCGGGCCATCCCTTGATCTCAACATGGGGTTTCAGAAAATTGCACCCTACTACTACACAGGTTGGCATGAGCCGGCAACCGAACTGCAATTCATGGTCAACCAGGCCAAGTTTGATGCCTTGCCTGCGCATTTGCAGGAGATCCTGACCATTGCCATGCAGTATGCGGCTTATGATATGTATGCCCGCTCCTACCATGAAAGTGCAATCAACTGGGATTCAATCGAGAGGGAATATCCGGAAGTCAAAATCCGCACCTTCTCTCCTGAGATCATCGCTGCGATGAAGCAGATCAACCAGGAACTGCTGGCGGCAAGTGCAGCCAGTGATCCGACCTTTAAGGAAATTCTTGATTCCCAAAATGCCTACATGAAAATGGCGCGCAAGTGGACCGAGATTTCTGACTACGCCTATCTCAAGGATAATATTGACTAGTCACATTTGGACTCCCGGCCGATGCCGGGAGTCCTCTGTTGTAATGTAAAGGCATTCTATGCTCCTGAGGCTAGAGAAAATCTTCGATCGTTTCTCCGACCTGATGGGATGGATTGCCGGCATTCTCAACTTACTTATGCTATTCAATGTCTTCTACGATTCGATCATGCGTTATTTCTTCAACAGTGGTTCGATCGCCCTTCAGGAGATGGAGTGGCATCTGTTTGCGATGGTCTTTCTGTTTGGCATTGCCTACGCACTGAAGTATGACGGCCACGTGCGTGTTGATGTCTTTTACGATCGTTTCTCACCCCGTTGGAAAGCCATTGTCAACATTGCTGGCACCATTTTGTTGTTACTTCCGCTGAGCGTGCTGGTCATTGAGGGTTCGATCTGGTACGTGCAAGAGGCCATCAGAACGGGAGAGGTTAGTGGTGACCCGGGCGGTCTGCCCTATCGCTGGTTGATCAAGTTGGTAATCCCGGCTTCCTTTGTTTTTCTGGTCGTCTCAGCAACCGGGTTCGTAATTCATAACATTAATATTGTTCTGGGTGTCGTAGATCCGCCGGAACGCCTGGTAGAAAGGTAGCGAAACATGACCGGACTTATCATGTTCGGCGTTGCCTTGTTGATGTTGCTTGTCGGCTTTCCTGTGGCGTTTACTTTTGGTGGGGTTGCGGTTTTTTTCGGCCTGCTGGCTGAGGGGCCGGAAATTTTTTCCCTGATGCCACACCGCATCTGGTCGATCATGAATAACACGATCCTGATGGCCATCCCTTTGTTTATCTTTATGGGCATCGTGCTGCAGAAATCCAATTTGGCAGAACGTCTGCTTGAATCGATGGGTTTTCTATTTGGTGAGATTCGTGGCGGCATCGCCATTTCAACGATTCTGGTCGGAGCCTTATTGGCGGCATCGACCGGCGTAGTCGGTGCCAGCGTGGTTGCAATGGGGGTTATCTCCCTGCCGGTCATGCTCAAGTATAACTATGACAAACGACTAGCCACCGGAACCATTTGTGCCGCAGGTACCCTTGGTCAGATTATTCCGCCGTCCATTATTCTCATCATCCTCGGCGATGTTTTTCAGGAACCTGTTGGCGATCTATTCAGGGCAGCTCTCTGGCCGGGACTGTCCCTGGTCGTCTTTTACATCGCCTACATTGTCATCATCACACTCATCAAGAAGGACCTGGCGCCTCTAATCCGACTTGAGCAAATGACGGGTTCAAAAAGGCAACAGATATTTCATGCGCTGAAGGCGGTCATCCCGCCGCTCCTGCTGATCATCCTGGTACTCGGGTCAATCCTGACCGGCGTGGCAACACCGACCGAATCATCCTCGGTCGGTGGCGTTGGCGCTATTATCCTGGCTGCTCTTTATGGCCGCTTCTCGGTTCGCATGGTCTGGGAGAGTTCTCTGGAGACCGTGAAAATCACCGCCATGGTTTTTGCGATACTGATCGGCGCGACCGCTTTCTCAATGGTCTTCACCTACACGGGCGGCGACTGGATCGTTGAGGAATTCATGCTGAGTCTTCCGGGAGAAGAATGGGGATTCCTGATCCTGTCCATGCTGATCATTATGGTGCTGGGCTTTTTTATCGATTTCGTCGAGATTTCCTACATTGTTGTGCCGATCCTGGTGCCCATCGCCGCTAGCTTAGGTATTGACCCGGTCTGGTATGCAATTCTGGTAGCGATGAACCTGCAGACGTCATTCCTGACACCGCCATTTGGCTTCAGTCTGTTTTATCTCAAAGGTGTTGCGCCACCCGAAGTCCGAACCACGGATATCTACTATGGCGTCGCGCCCTTTATCGTCCTGC
>CAYWBZ010000150.1:0-1151 GCA_964456535.1 uncultured Woeseiaceae bacterium
GCAGCATCGAAGAATCACGATGGCGTTGCCGTCATTGTGGAACCGGACGATTATGAATCAGTTCTGGAAGACCTGAAGAACGACAAACTGTCGCTCGCGAGTCGCCGTCGTCTGGCGGCGAAAGCGTATGCACACACTGCGAGTTACGACACCGCCATTACAGGTTATTTGTCACGCTCACTCGGCGATGAGGCGCTCGGCCAGCGTTTTTTGTACTCGGGCAGCCTCTCGGAAAAACTCCGTTACGGCGAAAATCCACACCAGGATGCGGCGTTCTATGTCGATCAGCAGGCGCCCGTCGGATCACTGGCTGCCGCGAAGCAATTACAAGGCAAGGCACTTTCGTACAACAACATCGCCGATAGCGACGCGGCGCTTGAATGCGTGAAACAGTTTGGAAATCCGGCCTGCGTCATCGTTAAACACGCCAACCCATGCGGTGTTGCTGTTGCTGACAACATCCTTGATGCCTACGAAAAGGCATTCAAGACAGACCCAACGTCTGCATTCGGCGGAATTATCGCTTTCAACCGGGCACTTGATGCGAAGACGGCACAGGCGATCGTCGAAAAGCAGTTCGTTGAAGTTATCGTGGCGCCCGCGATCGATGCCGATGCCGCAGTAATTGTTGCTACCAAGAAAAACGTACGCGTACTGGAGACGGGCAGCTGGCCAAATGCAGCCAACGCGGGATTTGAATTCAAGAAAGTCACCGGCGGCTTGCTAGTGCAGAATACTGATCTCGGTGTTGTCACGGCGGAAGACCTGAAAGTCGTTACGGACCTAGCCCCGACGGCTGAACAAATTCAGGACATGCTCTTCGCCTGGACCGTCGTGAAGTACGTTAAGTCGAATGCCATCATTTTCTGCAAAGATAATATGACCATCGGAGTTGGTGCGGGCCAGATGAGCCGCGTGTACAGCACGAAAATCGCGGCTATCAAGGCGGCTGACGAAGGGCTTGATATCAAGGGCTCGGTCATGGCATCGGACGCTTTCTTCCCCTTTCGCGACGGCATTGATGCCGCAGCTGAGACTGGTATCTCCGCCATTATCCAGCCCGGCGGCTCCATGCGGGACGACGAAGTGATCCAGGCAGCGAACGAACACGGACTGGCGATGGTATTTACAGGTATGCGCCACTTCCGCCA
>CAYWBZ010000150.1:1251-4127 GCA_964456535.1 uncultured Woeseiaceae bacterium
TGGTGAAAGTCCTAATCGTAGGTAACGGCGGTCGCGAGCATGCACTCGCCTGGAAGTGCGCCCAATCGGCTGACGTCGACGAAGTGCTGGTCGCTCCGGGCAATGCCGGTACTTCACGAGAAGACAAGGTCCGCAATGTAGCCGTCTCCTCCGACGACATCGAAGCGCTCGCAAATCTGGCAGAAGAACAAGACATCGGTCTGACGATCGTCGGCCCCGAGGCGCCGCTCGTCGCCGGCATTGTCGACCATTTCGAATCAAAGGGCCTGCCCTGCTTCGGACCCAATGCCGCAGCAGCGCAACTTGAGGGATCCAAAGCATTCACCAAAGACTTTCTCGCGCGCCACAATATTCCGACCGCCGACTATCAGAACTTCACCGAGCTTCCAGCGGCGCTCGCTTATATACGTGAGCAAGGCGCACCGATCGTCATTAAGGCAGACGGACTCGCGGCCGGAAAAGGTGTCATCGTTGCCATGACATTGGCAGAAGCAGAAGCGGCGGCAACCGACATGCTCGCCGGCGGCAGTTTTGGCGACGCGGGTGCGTGCATTGTTGTCGAAGAATTTCTCGACGGCGAAGAAGCCAGTTTTATCGTGATAACAGATGGCGACACTGTATTGCCCCTGGCCACATCACAAGATCACAAGGCACGCGACGAAGGCGATACGGGACCCAACACAGGCGGCATGGGCGCATACTCCCCTGCACCGGTTGTCACGCCCGAGATTGAACAGCGCATCATGGACGAGGTAATCAACCCAACGCTGGAAGGCATGCATGCCGACGGCAATACCTATCTCGGCTTCCTGTATGCCGGCCTCATGATTATGGCCGACGGCACGCCGAAGGTAATTGAGTTCAATTGCCGCATGGGCGACCCCGAAACGCAGCCGATCCTGTCGCGACTGAAGTCGAGCCTTACTGACATTTGCGTTGCGACACTTGATGGAACGTTAGCAAGTCAGGCGGCCGAATGGGATTCGCGCGCGGCGCTGGGAGTTGTCCTCGCTGCGGGTGGCTACCCGGCAAGCTACGGCAAGGGCATGACGATCAGCGGCCTCGCGGAAGCAGACGGTATTGATCAAAAGGTTTTTCATGCCGGTACCGCCCTTAACGACGGTGACGTCATTACAAGCGGTGGCCGCGTACTTTGTGTAGTTGGCCTCGGCGATACGGTCAAAGAAGCCGCTGCCTGTGCTTACGCGTCCGTCGACAAGATTCACTGGCAGGACGTTTACTCCCGCCGGGATATTGGCCACCGCGCTATCGCTCGCGAACAGGGCTGAGAACACTATGCTGACCACTGCCGAAGCACTCGACGCCATACTGGCTACGACGAAGGCGTTTCCCACAGAAACGGTGGCCGCGGAGGACTCCACAGGACGCGTGTTGCGCCAGATTGTTCGTGCGGAACGCGATCAGCCACCTTTCGATCGGGTGACGATGGATGGCATTGCGTTCGCCTGGCCAGACTACGACGGTGGCCTGCGCAACTTTCCGATACAAGGCATGCAGGCAGCGGGCGACGAGGTCCTGACGCTCGAAGAGGGACATTGCATCGAGATCATGACGGGTGCGGCGCTGCCACAAAATGCGGACTGCATTGTGCCGGTGGAGCGCATCACCGTCGTTGACGGCGCTGCAGAGATCGAATCTGATTACGCCGTGAAGAAAAATCGCTTCATTCACCCGCGCGGATCAGACTACGCGAGGGGCGCACATCTTTTGACACCGGGTAAGCGGATAACACCGCTGGACATCGCCGTAATCGCCTCCTGCGGAGAGACGAAGGTCGACGTCGCCAAAGACCCGGTAGTACGCGTTATCTCGACGGGCAATGAACTGGTCGCGGCAGGGGAGTCAATCGAGCCACACCAGATTCGAATGTCGAATGGCCCGGCGGTGGTTTCGTTGCTGGCGAGCCATGGTCATCAACGATGTGAACATGACCACATCGTCGATGACATCGATATCCTTCGAAAAAGCCTGAAGAAGCACCTTGAAGAAGCGGAGGTGCTTGTCCTGAGCGGTGGCGTATCGATGGGTAAAGCTGACTATGTTCCCGAGGTGCTCGCGGATCTGGGTGTTGAAGTCATATTCCACAAGATCAGCCAACGCCCCGGCAAACCCATGTGGTTTGGCAACGGCCCGGATGGCCAACTCGTCTTCGCGTTACCGGGTAATCCGGTATCGGCACTCGTGTGCTGCCGCCAGTATGTAATTCCTGCCTTGAATAAAGCGTCTGACGTGACAGAAATTCCGCCGGCGTTCGCTGCTCTGGCATCAAATGTTTCTTTCAAACCGGCCCTCACCTGTTTTCAGCCGGTGAAACTGATCTCTGGCGCCGCGGGACAGACTCTCGCGATTCCTGTGAAGACAAATACATCGGGCGATTTTGCCGCGTTGTCGGGGACCGATGGCTACGTTGAGCTGGCCAAAGACCAAACTAACTTCCCGGCGGGCACAGCCGTGTTCCTGCATCGATGGATTGCCCGCTGATCGTGATTCGGGTTACTGTGCAAGCATGATATCTGCTGCTGATGCGCTCGACCGCCTTCGTGAAGGCAACCGCCGTTTCGCATCCGACGAAGTTGATCACGAATCGATCGTAAATCGTGGACACCAGGCCGGAATGGCCTCCGGCCAGCATCCGTTCGCTATTGTTCTCGCATGTTCTGACTCTCGCGTACCGACAGAACTCATTTTTGATCAGGGTATCGGTGACCTGTTCGTTATTCGTGTTGCAGGCAACATCGTAGCGCCGTCACAGATTGGCAGCATCGAATTCGCGGCAAAACAATTCGGTACCCACCTTGTCGTCGTGCTGGGGCACAGCAATTGCGGCGCAGTTATCGCGACTCTCGATGAGCTGG
>CAYWBZ010000150.1:4227-5976 GCA_964456535.1 uncultured Woeseiaceae bacterium
TTCTGATCCTCGTACTCACCGCTGCCTTATCAGGCTGCGCTAGTACGGGAGCCGAGGAAAGTGAGACAACGATCGCCTCTGCGACGAAGCAGCAAAAGATGAGCTGCCGTCGCGAGAAAACTACAAGCTCTCCTCGCCTTGGCGAGAAGGTTTGCAAGCCGTTAGCTAACTAGCCCAGGCTACAGCAGCACTACCGCTTCATTGCCTCGAAGAACTTCGAATTGGTCTTCGTATCCTGCAACTTGTTCAGCAGGAACTCGATCGCCGCGAGTTCATCCATCGGATGCAGTACTTTTCTGAGTACCCACATCTTCTGCAACTCGTCCGGAGCTGTCAGCAACTCTTCTTTACGCGTGCCCGAACGGTTGATGTTGATCGCGGGGAAGACACGCTTTTCGGCAATACGTCGATCCAGATGGATCTCCATGTTACCGGTGCCCTTGAATTCCTCGTAGATTACTTCGTCCATCTTCGAACCCGTGTCAACGAGCGCAGTAGCGAGAATCGTCAGGCTTCCACCCTCTTCGATATTTCGTGCCGCGCCAAAGAAACGCTTCGGACGATGCAGTGCATTAGCGTCGACACCACCGGTAAGGACCTTGCCTGATGACGGTACAACGGTGTTGTACGCACGAGCGAGGCGAGTGATCGAGTCCAGGAGAATGACGACATCGCGCTTGTGCTCGACAAGGCGCTTGGCCTTCTCGATCACCATATCCGCAACCTGTACGTGGCGACTGGCTGGCTCGTCAAATGTCGACGAAACAACTTCACCGCGTACCGTACGCTCCATCTCCGTCACTTCCTCCGGCCGCTCATCAATGAGCAGTACCATCAGGTCGACTTCAGGATTATTGGCACAGATGGCCGATGCAATGTTCTGCAGCAACATCGTCTTACCGGCTTTTGGCGGTGAAACGATCAGGCCACGCTGGCCCTTGCCGATCGGCGCAACCATATCGATGATGCGAGCTGTCAGGTCTTCTGTACTGCCGTTGCCTTGTTCGAGCACCATGCGGTCGGTCGGGAACAGCGGTGTCAGGTTCTCAAACGGGACCTTGCCGCGCGTATTCTCCGGAGAGTCGTGGTTAATCTGACCAACTTTCAACAACGCGAAATAACGCTCGCCTTCCTTCGGTGGACGGATCAGGCCGGAGACCGAATCACCGGTGCGCAGACTGAAGCGCCGAATCTGACTTGGACTGACATAGATATCATCCGGTCCGGCCAGATATGAGCTGTCCGACGAGCGTAAGAATCCGAAGCCGTCCTGCAGAATCTCCAGAACGCCATCACCGTAAATGTCTTCGCCACTCTTGGTGTGTGCCGTGAGAATAGCGAAGATGACGTCCTGCTTGCGCGAGCGCGCGAGGTTTTCAACGCCGAGTGATTCACCGAGTTCGACAAGAGCAGCGGGCGGACGGGTTTTTAGCTCCGTCAGGTTCATTATGTTCTTGCTCGCCTCAAGTTGCTCGGGCGTGATTACCTCAAGCGATCCCTCATCATCATCAGGATAATCATGCTGAGGTGGACGACGCCGGCGACGACGGTTCGGATTGCCCTTACCTTTGTTGCTGGATCGATTGGATCGAGGTTTTTGTGGTGCTGTTGTATTAGACAAGTAATCTCTCTCAGATATTGGTGTCGATGAACTCGGTCAGCTGTGACTTTGACATCGCGCCGAGTTTTTGTGCCTGAACGGCACCGTCTTTAATCAGGATTAACGTTGGAATGCTGCGGATGCCGAAC
>CAYWBZ010000151.1:0-5943 GCA_964456535.1 uncultured Woeseiaceae bacterium
GCAGCGGACTACGGAATACCCGCGAGCGACGTCGTGGTCGATCCACTGGTCATGCCGATCGGCGCCATTAACTCAGCGGGCCGGCAAGTCATGGAGCTGGTGCAGCGCCTGCGTAATGAGCTCAAGGTCAATACGACCTGTGGTGCATCGAACTTAAGTTTTGGTTTGCCGAATCGCAATGGCTTGAATACGGCCTTTATCAGCATGGCGATCGCGAGTGGTATGACATCGGCCATCACCAATCCCCTGCACGCCGAAATAATGCAATCCGTTCGTGGTGCTAATGTCGTCATGGGACACGATCCCGAATGTGCCAACTGGATCGCAATGAATCGTGACCCGAACGCCGAGACCCGCCAGCGCAAAGGACGGCGTGGCGGTCGTCGCGGCCGTAGTTCACCGGCCTGATACTCAATGAGCGCGCCCGACAAGAACGATGCACTGGTTGTTTTCATGCCCTCGGGCAAGCGGGGTCGCTTTGCGCGCTCCACATCGATTCTCGCGGCGGCGCGGAGTCTTGGCGTTGATATAGATTCTGTTTGTGGTGGACGCGCGATTTGCGGTCGTTGTCAGATCGAGGTCGCTGAAGGTGAGTTCGCCAAACACGGTGTTACGTCCAGCTTGAAAAGCGTGTCGCCCAGCAGGGACGCGGAAGAACAATTTCGTAGCAGACGCGGGTTAGCCGCTGACCGACGCCTGAGTTGCCAGTCATTGCTCGAACACGATGTCGTGATAGACGTGCCGGCCAGTTCCCAGGTGCACCATCAGCTTGTCCGCAAACCCCATGAAGCACACGACATCACAATCGATCCGGTTGTGCATGCTTACTTCGTTGAGATTGCAGAACACGACATGCATGAAGCGATGGGTGACTTGGAACGCCTGCAACAAGCGCTGCAGGAGCAATGGCAATTAGTGGGTCTATCCTCTGAACTGGTCGTGACACAAGCACTGCAGGCGGCACTCAGGAAAGACAAGCGACAGGTGACAGTTGCGGTCCGCAATAACGAGCGAATCGTTGCGCTCTGGCCCGGGCTCAAAGAGCAGCTTTGCGGAGTGGCAGTGGATGTTGGGTCGACCACGATCGCTGCGCACCTTTGCGACCTGAGCAGTGGTGAAGTGTTGGCAAGCGCCGGCGTCATGAACCCGCAAATTCGCTTCGGCGAAGATCTCATGAGCCGTGTGTCCTACATCATGATGAACGATGGTGGCGAAGTGGCTTTGATCACGTCAGTTCGCAAAGCGATCAATGAACTGATTGCGGATGTGGTGCAGCAGGCCGGGAAGGAGTCGACCGACGTTATGGAGATGACCATCGTCGGCAATCCAATCATGCAGCACCTGGTGTTAGGCCTGAACCCGGTTGAACTCGGCACAGCACCCTTCGCCCTGGCAACCGATAGCAGCGTCGATGTATTGGCATCGACAATAGATATCGATATCAATCCTGGCGGATATGTTTATGCATTGCCATGTATTGCCGGTCACGTTGGTGCGGATGCCGCTGGCGTTTTGCTGGCCGAGGCGCCGTATGAACGTGATGAAGTGTCACTGATCGTCGATGTTGGTACGAACGCCGAATTACTACTGGGCAACAAACAACGAATACTCGCAGCATCAAGTCCAACGGGCCCTGCGTTTGAAGGCGCGCAGATCAGCTCCGGGCAACGTGCAGCACCCGGTGCGATTGAGCGTGTGCGAATCAACAAGGAAACGCTGGAGCCGAAATTCAAAGTTATCGGTTGCGACTTGTGGTCGGACGAAAAAGAGTTCGATGAGCAAACCAGGAAGAGCGGCATAACAGGAATTTGTGGCTCGGGGATTATTGAGATCGTTGCCGAGATGTTTCTGGCGGGCGTTCTTGATCCGGACGGAAAAATAAAACAACACGAAAGCATTGCATCAAAACGAGTGGTTGAGGACGGACGAACCTTCACCTACGTGTTGCACGAAGGCCAACCGAATGTCAGTGTCACGCAAAATGACGTGCGTGCGATTCAACTTGCTAAAGCGGCATTACACGCGGGTGCGAAGTTGTTGATGGAACACTTCGGCGTCGAAAAGGTCGATCGCATCAGGCTCGCTGGCGCCTTCGGTGCACACATCGACGTCAAGTACGCGATGGTTCTTGGACTGATTCCCGAATGTGATTTGCAGCACGTATCTTCTGCCGGAAATGCCGCCGGTACCGGCGCACGGATCACTTTGCTCGACAAGCAATCTCGAAAACGGGTCGAATCTGAGGTGCGCGATGTCGAAAAGATTGAAACGGCTGTTGAACCCAGGTTTCAGGAACATTTCGTATCGTCCATGTCGATTCCTAATGGTGACGACGTGACGTCCGCTAAAACAGGGAAACGTCGTGGCCGACGTGGGACACGGCGGTCGAAATGAAATACCGAATTTCAGATGCAGAAAAACACGCACTCGCTGCGACCGTGCGTGAGGCGTACATGGAGATTTTCCCGACCGATACGGTCGAGGCGAAACTCGATGTGTTAGAGCCAGGGTCCTACGTCGCAGTAACGTGCTCACCAGCCAAAGGCGTTGAGGCCACACTGGATATGTCAGAACGCCTGGCGAATCGTGGTTTCAAAATCGTTCCTCATATCGCTGCGAGAATGGTGAAGAACAAGGCGCACCTTGGGGAGATTATGGTGCGCCTCAATGACTTGCCGATAGTGAGCATCTTCGTCCCGGGAGGTGATGCACCCAAGCCAGCCGGAGTTTACTCAAAGGCGCTGGAGTTGCTGCGCGACATTGCCGACTTCGAACACCGATTCACGGAGATCGGTATTGCCGGACATCCTGAGGGCCATCCTGCTGTCAGCAACGAAGTACTTTTCGAAGAAATGCGGCAGAAGCAGCAGTACTCAAACTATATCGTGACGCAAATGTGCTTTGACGCGGAAATTATTGGCAAGTGGGTTCGCGATATTCGTAGTGGCGGTATTACGCTGCCAGTCTGGCTAGGGTTGCCCAGCGTATCGAACCGGGCTTCTCTAATGACAACATCGTTGCGAATCGGCGTCGGCAATTCACTTCGTTACCTGAAAAATAACGGCAAGATCGTGGCGAGGTTGCTGCAGTCCAGGAACTATCGACCTGATGATTTATTAATCGAACTGGCGCCGTATCTGGCGGACCCGGAACTCAAAATACAGGGACACCACATTTACTGTTTTAACCAGGTTGAAAAAGCGGAGCAGTGGCGCCGCGCTTTTCTGGCTGAACTTGGCCTGGCTGAGCTCGGGTAGGGGTCGAAGATGGCGCGACGAGGACATCGGCAAAAAAGAGCAGCGAACCAGATCGAGCAGTTACCGTGGCGTGATGTTGTCAATCCGTACGGGCCGACAGCAGTTCTGAATGATGAGCAACTGGAGCGCATCATCGATAGCGCACTGACTGTTCTAGAAACACAAGGCATGCGTTTTCTCGAGGCGAGCAGTCGCGAGCAGCTCGCGATTGCGGGTGCCGACGTCGATGAAAACAGCATGATGGTGCGCTTCGATCGCAATCTCGTTAAGGAGAAACTGGCGCTCGCGCCAGCGGAGTTCAGGCTCAGGGCGCGCAATCCGGAACACAACCTGCACGTTGGGGGTAACCATATTGTTTTCGCGTCAGTCGGTGGACCGGCGTTCTGCAGTGACCTCGATAAAGGTCGTCGGCCCGGTACCTATGCAGAGATGTGCGATTACCTGCGCCTGGTGCAGAGCCTGAATATTGTGCACCAGGAAGGTGGCGGTCCGTTCGAGGCGATGGACTTGCCGGGAGAAACGCGGCACCTCGATCTTTACCTGGCGCAATACCGATTGACGGACAAGAACTGCCAGTCATACGCACTCGGTGGGCAGCGCAGCAAGGACTCCATCGAGATGGCTTGCATCGCACTCGAGACGGATCGGGCCGGATTGCTGGAAGAACCAGCCTTGCTCGGTATCATCAACACGAACTCTCCGATGCAACTCGACATACCCATGACGGAGGCTGTGCAGGAACTCGCGGGAGCGGGCCAGGTGTGTTGCATCACGCCATTTACGTTGGCTGGCTCAATGAGTCCGGCGACGCTCGCGGGTACGCTGGTGCAGCAAACTGCTGAAGTACTTGCGGTGACGACCTATGCGCAACTGGTTCGACCCGGGGCGCCTGTCATGTACGGCAGCTTCGCGTCCAACGTGGATATGCGAAGTGGTTCGCCCGCGCTCGGCACTCCCGAGTACACCAAAGCGGCGCAGGCGAGCGGGCAAATTGCGCGGCGACTTGGCTTGCCGTTTCGCTCCAGCAACACGACGGTATCCAACTGTGTCGATGGACAGGCAGTGTTCGAAAGCGAGATGTCGCTGTGGGGCTCGGTTATGGGTGGTGCCAATCTGGTTAATCACGCTGCGGGCTGGCTGGAAGGTGGCCTCACTGCATCGTTCGAGAAACTGATTCTCGATGCTGAAATGCTGCAGATGATGGCTGAGTATTTACGCCCCATTGAAGTGAATGACGATGAACTCGCTTTGGATGCGATAGCCGAAGTTGGCCCGGGTGGGCATCACTTTGGGACGAGTCATACATTGGCGCGTTATGAGTCGGCGTTTTACTCGCCGATCCTGTCGAACCGGCAAAACTTCGAAGCCTGGCAGGAAGCGGGCAGCATCGACACGGCAACGCGCGCGAATGCAATCTGGAAACAACTATTGCAGGAATACGAACAACCTGAACTTGATCCGGCGATCGACGAAGCGCTGGTTGACTACGTGGACCGGCAGAAACGGATAAAAAAATTATGAGACCACAACTTAACGTCCTTTCGGACGACCTCATCAAGAAGATTCTCGATGAGGCAAAACGCATCATGTCTGAGACCGGGATGGATATTCGCGGCGAGAAGATGCGCCAGCGATTGCTCGATCACGGGCTCAAAACAGACGCAAGCGGCAAGCGCATCCTGTTTACACCGGACGTCGTCGACGCAGCGATCGCGAGCACGCCCAAATCGTTCACACTCTTTAATCGTGATGGCGACCCCTATACCGAAATCGGTGGCAACAACGTTCATTTCGTGCCCGGGTCGAGCGGTCTGAAAATTCTCGACCATCGTACGGGAGAGACGCGCCTGACCAACTCGACCGACTTTATCGAATACGCACGACTGTGCGATGGACTTGAACACATCGCCTATCTTGCGACCGCGTTTTCTACGAACAAGGATATTGAATCGCAGGTTTCTGACGCCTGGCGTTTGTACATGACATTGACGACTTCGAAAAAGCCTGTCGTCTCAGGTGCATTCAGTGAGGAAGGCGTGCCCCGCATGGCAACGATGCTGGAAATGTTCCGCAACGACCGTGCGGACCTGATCGCAAAGCCGATGTCTATCTTCACAATTACAGCTACCGGGAATTTCCGCTACGGTGAAGACTCTTGCCAAAACCTGCTGGACTGCGCCGACGCCGGAATTCCTGTGGAGATCGTTCCTGTAACCCTGATGGGTCTCATCGCGCCCGTCACATTGGTTGGCGCGCTGGTGTTTCATTGCGTGGATGTTTTGACCGGCCTGACGATGGCGCAAATCGCGCGGCCGGGTATGCCTGTGATTTTCGGCGGCGCTCCGGCGACGTTCCACATGAAAGCAGCGAGTTCGCCTATGGCAGCGATCGAGGCGCAACACCTGAATGTCGCTTACGTGCAAATTGCAAAATCCCTTGGCCTGCCAACACAGGCGTACATGGCGCTGAGTGATGCCAAGTTGCTCGATGCACAGGCGGGCGGTGAAACATTTAGTAGCGCATTGCTCGCAGCTATCGCTGGCGTGAATTCCGTGTCGGGACCCGGAATGCTCGACTTTGTTTTGACGTTTAGTCTGCCGAAACTCGTATTCGACAATGAAGTGTGCGGTCAGGCATTGCACTTTGTGAGAGAAATCGAGCCGCTGGGTGACTTGCCGACGCAGGA
>CAYWBZ010000152.1:0-5916 GCA_964456535.1 uncultured Woeseiaceae bacterium
CCTGGATATCGAGGTCGTCGATCCAGTGACGAATGTTCGCGCGCAGGCCGGTTTCGTTCAAAGAAAGATCTTCGTTAAACGGATTCAGCGCGGCCGCCCAAATCCCGCGCATATTCTCGCGGGCATAGTCTTTTGCATCCAGCTTCGAGTAGTTAGTAATGATATGTCCCTTTAGTTGTGTGGATAACCGACGATTCAGGAGCTTCTCGGCGAAATACATTTATAATCGACTTTATCGTATTTCCACCACCGAATTCGAGATGCCCGATGAGCACCTATCCAGACTTGTACCTCTATATCGACGGAAAATGGCGCAAGACCGCCCATGACCTTTCGGTCTTGAACCCGGCGACGGAAGAGGAAATCGGTCGCCTGCCGCATGCCGAAAAGAGCGATCTGGATGATGCGCTCGAAGCGGCCGAGAAAGGCTTCAAGGCCTGGAGACGGGTAGCACCGGTCGAGAGGGCCAATGTCCTCTACAAAGCCGCGGCTCTCATGCGTGAGCGGCAAGAGGAAATCGCTACTGCGATAACAGCCGAACATGGCAAGCCGCTCGACCAGGCTCGGCTGGAAGTGATCCGGGGCTGTGAGTTTTTCGAATGGGACGCGGGTGAGGCCACTCGCACTTATGGGCGTGTCATTCCGAGCGCACCGGGCGTCCGGTATATCGTGCATCACGAACCTATCGGCACCGTAGCTGCATTTTCGCCCTGGAATTTTCCAATGAGCCAGCCTTGCCGCAAGGTTGCCGGCGCCATCGCCGCAGGTTGTTCGATCATCCTCAAAGCGGCGGAAGAAACTCCCGCTGGAGCGCTGCACATTGCACGGGCGTTGCATGACGCCGGACTCCCACCCGGTGTGCTGAATCTGGTGTTTGGTACGCCGGCCGAGATTTCCGAGCATTTGATCAGGCACGATCAGGTCCGATTAGTTGCATTTACCGGCTCGACGGCCGTCGGCAAGCATCTCACAACGCTGGCAGCACAACATATGACCCCCGTACTGATGGAGCTGGGCGGCCATGCGCCGGTCATAGTTTGCGAGGACACCGACGTTGAAGCAGCCGCAATTACTGGCGCTGTTCGAAAGATGCGCAACGCGGGCCAGGTCTGCACATCGCCGACGCGATTCTTTGTGCACGAGAGCATCTTTGAGGAATACACAAAAATTTTCGTGCGGCGCGCCGCCGAAACTGTTGTTGGCAATGGTGTTGATCCGGGTGTCGAGATGGGACCACTCGCCAATGATCGCCGAATTGGTGCACTAGCGGATCTGGTCAAGGACGCGTGTGCCCGTGGCGCGGAGCTCAAAACCGGCGGCAGCAGACTGGGAGGCAAAGGCTACTTTTTTGAGCCGACCGTGCTGGCCAATGTGCCCGACAATGCGCGCGTCATGCAGGAAGAGCCTTTCGGGCCTTTGGCGATCATCAACCCCGTCGCTTCACTGGACGAGGGCATCGAACAGGCAAACTCCGTGCCCTACGGCCTCGCCGCCTACGGCTTCACCAACCGGGCCGATTACGCAGACCGCATGGTCGAAGGAATCGAAGCTGGCAACATATCGATCAATACGCTGGAGGCATCTCTACCTGAAACACCGTTCGGCGGCGTCAAGTCCAGCGGCTACGGCCGTGAAGGTGGTACGGAAGGTCTGTACAACTACATGATCATCAAGAACGTCTCTCACAGCCTGGCAATCGTCTAGAGACGCTCGGAGGCCAGCTCGTGGAGCTGGTCCAAAACGGTTTGCTGGTCCCAGTCATTCTCGATGTTCGGCAGCTGCATGATCTTTTCCATGACGCGGTTTTGTTCATCTCCGACCCGCAATGCTTCGGAGTACGGCACCTCCGGCGAGAACGTCACCATTGAATAGAGCGGCGTCCAGAGCTCCGGAAACGCGTCGTGAAACCTGGCTTCGATTTTCTTACGCAACTGGAACAGCCTGTCGCCTGACAGGTCGCTCATCTCGACGAAATTGCGTTTTGACAACTCCGCAATAGCATCGGCGTTGGGCTTGCGCGCGTTCTCGTAAGCCGGGAAGATTGCACTCCAGTCGTGGTCGTGCGCTTCGATAAGTCGATTCAGCTCGGCGCAATCTTCGAAACCACAGTTCATACCTTGCCCGTAGAACGGCACGATCGCATGGGCCGCGTCGCCGATGAGGCCCACCTTCCGGTTGAACGACCACGGGAACACCTGCACGAGAAACAGCGGCGATGCCGTTTTCTCCATGAAGATGTCGACTGGGTCTTCCAGATACTCCATCGCGTCAGCGAAGTTCTCACGGAAGAATCGCTCGACCTCGCTGCGCTCCTGAAGCGACTCAAATGAGGGGTTGCCGAAATAGTTCAGGAACAACGTGCAGGTAAACGTGCCGTCCGGATTCGGCAACGCGATCAGCATGAAGTCCTTTCGCGGCCAGATATGCAGTGCGTTCTTCTCGAGGCGGTGCGAGCCGTTCGGATTCGCCGGGATAGTCAGCTCGATGTAGCTCTGCGGCATGTAGGTCTGGCTGTAGCTGAATCTAGGCACGTTGTGCGCAAGACGCCTAACTTTTGAATGCGCACCATCCGCGCCAAAGAGGTAATCCGCGGCGACGATAATCTCGCGCTCGCCTTCCACGCGGAACACAGCACTCGCCGAAGCAAAGTCGACGTCGACCAGTCGATGCTCGAAGTGCGTTTCTATGTTCGGCTCCATATCGGCGATATCGAGTAGCTGCTCGTTAATACCACCCCGCGAGACCGACCAGATTGCGTCGCCTTCCTTGCCGTACGGTAGTGCGCTGAGTTCCCCATCGGTGCCGTGAATGGCGCGGTGATACATGGGAATCGCATCGGCCTTCGCATCCGAGCTGATTCCGATTTGCTCCAGCGAGCTCCAGCCCCTGTCGGACAGCGCGATGTTGATCGACTTGCCCTGGTATATGCTGGTTACACGGGAGTCCGGACGTCCCTCATACAGGCCAACCTCGTATCCGTGTCGCCCCAGCAGAATCGCGAGCAGCGAGCCCACCGGACCACCGCCTGCCACCGTAAACCTGCCGTGGGTCATTGAGGCCGTCCCTCTGCAAGCAGTTTGCGCATCAACTTGCCGAAGGTGAATACGTCTTCAAAAGAGTTATAAAGCGGCACGGGCGCCATGCGAATGATGCAGGGCTCGCGAAAATCGGCGATGACACCGGCCGCGATCATGTCATCGAACAGCCTGCGCTCTCGCCCGGCAATATCGATCGAGATCTGGCAACCACGCTGATCGGGGTTCCGCGGCGTAATCACACTGATGTCGGCATCCGGAAACTCATCCGCCAGTCGGTCCACCGTGTACTCGAGATAACCGGTCAGCCTCTCACTCTTCTCTCGCAACGCGTTCATTCCGGCCTCGGCAAAAACATCGAGCGATGCTTTCATTGCGGACATACCGAGAATCGGCACATTACTCAGCTGCCAGCCTTCCGCGCCTTCCATCGGCTGGAAGCCGTTCTTCATCTGGAATCGTGTCGACTTGTCGTGTCCCCACCAGCCGCCAAAACGGGGCAGCTCGAAACTCCGACCATGACGTTCGTGCACAAAGATGGCCCCAACATTGCCCGGACTTGAATTCAGGTACTTGTAGGAGCACCACGCGGCGAAATCCACGTCCCACTCATGCAGCGACAAAGGCACATTGCCCGCAGCGTGGGCGAGGTCAAATCCGGCAACTGCACCAACGGCATGCGCCGCTTCGGTGAGACGCGGCATGTTGAATAGCTGGCCCGTGAAATAGTTCACGCCACCAAAAAAGACCAGTGCGACTTCATCGGCATTGGCTTCGATCGCATTGAGGATATCTTCTTCCCGAATCAACTTCTCACCGTCCCTTGGCGCCACCTCGATGATGGCGTCGTCGGGGTCAAAGCCGTGAAACTGCGCCTGTGTCTCCAGCAGGTAGCGATCCGACGGGAACATCTTCGCTTCGCTGATGATCTTGTAACGCGTCTTCGTGGGGCGGTAGAACGAAACGAAGAGCAGATGAATATTGGTTGTCAGCGAATTCATGCAGACAACTTCAGACTCCTTCGCGCCGACAATCTCGGCCATCGGCGGTGTCAGCAGTTCGTGGTAGCTGTACCACGGGTTCGTCGAATGAAAATGCCCTTCAACCCCGTATTTCGCCCACTCGTCGAGTTCGAGCTCAACGGCCG
Source organism: uncultured Woeseiaceae bacterium (assembly GCA_964456535.1). Classification (GTDB taxonomy): domain Bacteria; phylum Pseudomonadota; class Gammaproteobacteria; order Steroidobacterales; family Woeseiaceae; genus UBA1847. The sequence goes on from CAYWBZ010000152.1 coordinate 4,183, forward strand.
CCCGCACTGTTTTGGGCTGCAGGCCGAGCGAATGTCCGGTGAAATACACGAGCTCGCGCGTACCCAGCGACGGGAAGTGAAACCGGTCGCGATACGCCCTGAGCGGGTCCGCCTCGTCCTCTGCCCGCGCAAACTCGAGTGTTGATTCGTAATGCATATCAGTCCAGGTCTTGCGGCGGAATCGACACCCAGCCTTCCGGCGGCTCCTTGCCCGGATGCAGCGCACCACAATCCGGACAGGTTCGCGCTTCCTCATCGGCATAGAACGACTCATACAGCGGCGGCAGGTCATGCACGATCGATTTCAATAACACTTCGACCCGGTGCACGAGGCTGCCGCATCCGAAGCAATACCACTCGAAGGCATCTTTAAGGCCATCGGGGCGCTTGGGTTCAATAACGAGCCCGACGCTGCCGGCCATGGGTCGCTGCGGCGAGTGCCGAACATGTTTTGGCAGGAAGAAGATGTCGCCTTCTCGAATGACAACGTCGTAGAATTCGCCATCGTCAAATATCTTCAACACCATGTCGCCTTCAAGCTGGTAGAAAAACTCTTCGACGGGATCGTCGTGATAATCGGTGCGCTGATTGGGGCCGCCAACGACGAAGGCGATCATGTCAGCATCCTCCCAGATCTGCTTGTTGCCTACCGGCGGCTTCAGCAAATGCCGATGTTCTTCAATCCAGTTTTGAAAGTTGAATGCAGCAAGCTTCGTCATCGTCGATTGGCCCTCGCCCGGCCTGTTACCAAGTGGCACCAGTTTATCTCAGATAACGATCGCTGACGCGGGGTTCAGTATCTCGCGTACCACGCTCATTGCCGTGATCGCCGAGGACCTGGGATTGTCGGGCAGCGAATTACCTTCAATCCGGAACTCGTAGCGACCAAAGTCGCCCTCGGCCACGATTTCGTGCACGTTACGCGTGACGCCCGGGTCCGCGATGAGCTCGACAACGGTTTCGTCGAAGCCGATGCCTGCCAGCGCTACTGATGCAGCTACATTCGCATTCTTGGGGTATTCGAGTGCTGCGTTCCGGGCGCTGCCACTGAAGTGAACAGTCGCTTCCGACAGCGTATCGAGATCGAGCTTTGATTCGGCGGGCGAACCGCGCCAGCCTTTCGGCGGCTTCCGGCCTCGATAGGTCACCTTTGTCAGTGTACCGATGCTGCCCGCCGACAGCGCATCCAGCGCCCCGATTGCACCAGACACCACACGCAACTGCGTTCCGCCGCGACGCGCAGCGGCGGCAAGCCTTTCATACAACTTGGCATCGGCTAAGGCGCCCGAGGAAACTGAGACGAGATCGATACCCCGGGAAAGAACTGCTTCCCCATGCTGTCGCAATGCCGGGTGACCTGCGCAGTCGACCGCGAGGTCAACCCGCGTCACCACGTCGTCAACGGTGTGCGCGATCTCGACATCCTCGCCGAACAGCTCGCGTGCGCGTGAGTCCCTGCCCGGCTTGATGATTACAACACCGATTACGACGCCTTCGTGGTCAGCCAGGTATCCGGCGACCGCCTCGCCGATAGCCCCGCATCCGATTATTGCAATAGTCTGCATCTATACGACTATCGCAAAATTACCTGTCAGGCAGCAACCTCGGTTATCTTCGAACGACCGACGTCGAGCATCCGCTCGACGGCCGCCCGCGCTGTCAACGAATTTATCTGGACAGCATTGGACAGACTTTCCCCGTAACTCGCTATATCTATGCCAAAAAAAGAGCCGT
>CAYWBZ010000153.1:0-5894 GCA_964456535.1 uncultured Woeseiaceae bacterium
ATGAATGGTCGCCGACTGGCGCCAGCCGGTGTTGAAGGTGCGCCGTTTGCAGCGGACCTGAATCAGGTTCCGGCATCGATGGTGCAGCAGTACGACATCCTGCTCGACGGCGCGTCTTCGGTTTACGGATCTGACGCGATCGCCGGTGTAGCAAACGTCATCCTGCGCAAGGACTTCGACGGACTTGAAATTGAGGGCTTTACGCGCGTTCCGGAATACAGCAACGGTGTTGATCACACGCTGAGCGTTGTCTGGGGTAAGAACTTCGACCGCGGCTTTGTCGGTTTCGGCGGAGAATACACGACTAGTGAGGCTGTAACCTTGGAAGACCGTCCGTGGACAGCCGGTTGTGACAAGCATCACGAAATAGACGAGAACGGCCAGTTCCGAAGCCAGGAACGGTGGTTCAGCGACATTTTGGGCTCAGCCTGGGACGAATGTCGTCTTGGTCGTACGGCCGGTCGTTTTCAGGTAAATACACTAAGATCCGGCGGCAGTCTTTACTACACGGGGCCCGGCAGTTCGAACGGCGGCTGGGGTTCTTTCTCCAGTCAGCGGCCGCGCAGCGATTTTAACTATACTGACTCAGATGGCGATGGTGTCGGAGACGTGAGGTATCGTGATTTCGATCGCAATGGTACGCCAGAGTCTCAAGCCGCTCACCTGTTCCCAGAGACTTCTTCGTACTCCTTCATGGCTTACGGCGAGTACACTTTTGACGGTGAGGCGAATATAACGCCGTATTTCGAAACGATGTACAACGACTTCGATTTCGAAACCAAGGGCAGACCACCTCAGCTGTTCCCGTGGGTTCCTCCGCTCAACCCGTTCAGCCCGTGTAACCCGGCCGCAGCAGGCGGCACCGACTGCGGCCTCGCGTGGGACGCATTCATGGCAAACCCGGCGGTAATCCAGCAGTACATGGATGCGTTCGGATGTAGTCCGATTGATCCGGACCCCGTCCTCGGCTGTGACCAGAGGACTGGCCCAATCGGGGCTCAGTGGGTGAGGCCAATTGTCGGCGTAGTCGGTGATCGCAGCGGCACCACGACATCAGGCGATCAGTTGCGCGTTGTCGGCGGTGTTCGAGGCGATATGCCATTCATGAACATGGGCTCGTTGGACAATTGGTCGTTCGACGTTTATGCAAGTTTCACGGAGTCGTCCGCAGTGTCGGAACGTCGTGGTATTCGGGAAGACAGACTTGATCTGGCAACCGGTACCTATTCGTTGACAAACACGCCCTGTGAGGCAAACGATCCTACCGCCGCCGGACAGCGGTCAGGCCTCACTATTGCCGATTTGCAAGACGATGTCATAGCAGGCTGCGTCCCGGTCAATTTGTTTGCACCGTCTCTATATGAGAATGGCTACCTTGGCGATTTCGCCACGCAGGCTGAACGTGACTACGTGTTCGACGGTCGAAATTTCGATACCAAATATGAGCAGACAATTATTTCTGCCTACATGACCGGTGAAATTTTCGAAATGCCGGCTGGTGGCGTGTCGCTGGGTTTTGGTGTTGAGCATCGCAACGATGACATCGCATCCATTCCAGATGCTGTCGCAGGTGAGGGCCTGTTCTTCGGCTTCTTCTCGGATGGCGGCGCTACCGGTGACAAGGACACGGATGAGATATTCGCAGAAATCGAATTTCCGTTGCTGGCTGGCGTTCCGGCGTTCGAGGAACTGACACTGAACTTGTCGACGCGTTACACTGATGACGAGATTTACGGTTCGAGCAACACTGAGTCGTACAAGCTCGGTTGGCGTCCGGTTGAGTCGTTGTTGATTCGCGGTACCTTCGGCACATCATTCCGTGCACCGAATCTCAGAGAATTGTTCCTGCAAGCTCAGTCTGGCTTCGGCAGCGTCTTTGATCCGTGCTACAACACTGATGATTCCTGGGACATCACTAATAACGTCTATGTTCCAGCAGGGGACGATCGCGAGCCGGAAGTTCTGGCAAATTGCCTGGCCAATGGCGTAGATCCGACCCTTGCGTACTCCAACGGCTTCACCTCATTCAGCACGGAAGTTGCATCAGGTGGTGCGCTGGATCTACAAGCGGAGACGTCTGAGTCATGGTCTGCCGGTTTTGCCTGGGATCAGCCGTTCACCAACGCGTTCGGGTTGTCTTTAGGTGCGACCTACTACGAGATCGACGTTAATCAGACGATCATTGAGCCAGGTCGCCAGTTCATCGTTAATGATTGTTATAACTCATTGACGGGCAATAGCGTGTTCTGCAGCCGCATCCAACGCGATCTCTCTAATCCGGGTAACCCGAGAATCACTCTTCTTGATTCGGGCTTCATTAATCGGGAAGCTGAGGCGGCACGTGGCGTAGACATCAATCTGGCGTTTGACGATTCATTCACCCTTTTCGATCGTCCGATCGATGTGACATGGGATGTTACAGCTAACCGCATGCTTGAGCGTTCGACGTTGTTTATCGATGATGACGGCAACCCGGATACTGATACCTTCCAGGGCGAGTGGGGCTTCCCGGACTGGAATCTTCGTTCCGGTCTGCGCTTTGACTATGACGACTGGCGTTTCACATGGGAGACACGTTACTTGGGGTCAGTCCATCAGGATCCGGATGGCGTAGATGATTTTAGTGATGCGACCATTGCCTCTGACACATGTTTCGGACCTCCAACCGACGTGCTTTGCCGCGACTACGGTGATGCGGATAATTACTTCCTGAACCACGTTTCAGTCTATTACTACGGTGATCGCTGGACAGTAGGTGGCGGTATTCGAAACGCATTTGACAAGAACCCGCCGGTCGTTGATGGCACAGAAGTTCTCGCTGTCAACAACACACCGATTGGTGCTGGATATGACCTTAACGGACGGACTTTCTTCCTGAACGTTGGTATCAACTTCGGTGGTGGTGAGTAATCGGATCGTTTATCGATCATGATTGAGAAAAATCAAGCCCGCGGGGTCATCCTCGCGGGCTTTTTCTTAGGAAAATTTAAATGAAAAGTCGAATCGCTATCTTGTTTGGCCTTTACCTGGCCAGCTGTTTCGCAGTGCCTGCGGCTGTTGCTGGCGAGGCACCAGAGCCCTATCCACTGGACTACTGGGCGCTGCGGGAAGTCATTAATAATGCGCAGGTCTCGCCGGATGGCAAGTATCTGGGGCTGATGAAAATTCCATCGAAGAAAGCCAACCCGATCATTGAGGTGTACGAAACGGCGGATCTCAGCAAGAAACCGTTTCGCATTGGCGCCAAAAAAATGGAAGTAACCAACTTCTATTGGGCGAGTGACAAGGACGTTGTTTTCACAATGCGTCAACAGGTTCGCGACAAGATTGAGGGTTTCAATCAGGGCGTCTATGAAAACAAGATTGCGGTCGCCGACGTCGTCAAAAAGAAGATGCGGTCGTTCGATGAGTCGAATCCAACGATCGTCGATCTATTGCAGGACAAACCCGACAAGATCATCATTTCTTTCACCGAGGGCGACGATGATGGTCCCGGTTCCAAGTTATCGGCGGCTTTTCGCCCACGTGCATATTGGGAATTTGATCTAAACAAAGGTACTAAGAAACTCCTGATTCGCGGCAAGATATCCCTTGGTAATATTGAGTTCGATGCGCAGGGTAATCCATGGCTCGCTCGCGGTTTCGACCTAAAAAACGGCGAGTTCATCTGGTACTGGCGTAAGCCGGGTGGGTCTGGCTGGACCGAAATCATGCGCATGAGTGAGGAAGATTTCGACACCTTTACGGTGGAAAACATCGACTACACCAAAACCGATCACTTGCTGGTTTATGCCAACAATGGCCACGATAAGATTGGCCTTTGGTCATTCGATGTAAATGCGAAGAAATTTGACGAGCTGATTTATCGTCGCGACGACGCCGATGTATACGGCGTGAAGTATCACAGTAACGATTGGACGCAACCGAATCAGGTCACCGGTGTTTCCTACTTCAAAGACAAGTTACGCGTCGAGTTTTTTGATCAGGTAGAGGGCGCTACCTATGCACAACTAGAGCAGGTTATTCCATACTCGCACTACGTCAATATCAATAGTCGCTCGCGCGATGGCAATACAATGACGATCTATAATTCGGGACCACATGACCCCGGAAGTTATTACATGCTTCGCAATGGTCAATTTCAGTCGATCGGCAGCAAGCAGCCATTGCTGGAAAGTGAGAATCTCGCGGACGTTAAGTACATTTCCTACGATGCTCGAGACGGCAAGCCGATCCCTGCATTCCTGACGGTTCCACAAGGAGAGGCGCCGTTTCCTTTGATCGTTTTGCCTCACGGCGGACCCTTCGTGCAGGAAACGGTTAATTATGACGAGTGGGCACAGATGCTGGCCAACAACGGCTACATGGTACTGCAGCCGCAGTATCGTGGCTCCCGTGGCTATGGCAAGAAGTTCTATATGGATGCGTTCATGAAAGGTGGCCAGGGTGGCTACGAGATGCAGGACGATAAGGATGATGGTGCCGAGTACCTGATCAGGCGTGGCCTGGTTGACCCTGAGCGAATGGCCATGTTCGGCTGGTCCTACGGTGGCTATGCAGCGCTGGTCGCTGCATCTCGCGAGAAGCAGTTATACCAATGCGTCATCGCCGGGGCGGCAGTTTCGGATCCAAATATGCAGGTCAATTACTACCGCTATCAATTGCGGGGCACCGGACGCGAAGAACAGTTGCGCATGTGGGACGACAGCATTTCACCGCTGGACGAGGTGGAAAAGGTCAATGTGCCGATGCTTCTGATTCACGGCAGCGTTGATCAGCGTGTACCGTTAGATCACGCGACGAAATACCGCAAGCTCCTGAACAAGTACAATAAAGACTACGAGTACCTGGAACTCGACGGTGCGGATCACTTTTCAAGCACGCTGTTTTATCGTCACCAGATAGCGCTGTACGAGACGATGATGGCCTACCTCGAAAACGACTGCGGTCCAGGAGGGCTGTAGTCAGAAAATCTCGCTCGGACCCGGCGTATCATCGCCGGGATCCGAGTGGCTCTTGGTGTAACGTTTCGTAGTCACGTTCTCGTATCTTAAGCCCGGCGCCGCTACTGGGCACACTCCCGCATTGCGAATTATAATCACTCCCATCATACGAGGCGATGATGGCCTGCCGCGAAAACGTTTGCGCTACAGGTGGGCTATAATGGTGCGTCTGGGGGCTTGTCTTAGGGAGAGACCAATGAAGCGATCGATCATTCTGTTACTCGGCTTTGTGCTAGCCAGTTCTCTGCTAACGGCTGTAGCGAGTGCCGATGATGCGCCCGAACCTTATCCGCTGGACTATTGGGCATTGCGGGAAGTAATTAACCGCGCTCAGATATCTCCAGACGGCAAGCATCTGGCCCTGATGAAAATTCCGTCGAAAAAGGCCAACCCGATCATTGAGGTCTACGAGACTGCGGATCTTGGTAAAGATCCGTTCCGTATTGGCGCGAAGAAAATGGAAGTAACGAACTTCTTTTGGGCGAGCGACAAAGATATCGTATTTACGATGCGCCAAAAGGTTCGCGACAGGATTGAGGGATTCAATCAAGGCGTCTACGAAAACAAGATAGCGGTCGCTGATACTGTGAAGAAAAAGATGCGGACGTTCGATGAAACGGACCCGGTGATCGAAGACCTTTTGAAACGGAAGCCGACCAAGATAGTCATCTCATTCTCGGAAGGAGATGATGACGGGCCCGGTTCCAAGCTATCCGAGGCTTTTCGCCCTCGAGCTTACTGGGAATTCGATCTCGACAGGGGAACCAAGAAACTGCTGATCCGTGGCAAGTTAGCGCTTGCCAATATCGAGTTCGATGCCGATGGGAATCCCTGGCTTGCACGTGGTTTCGATTTGAGAAAGGGCGATTTTCTCTGGTATTGGCGTAAGCC
>CAYWBZ010000154.1:0-2065 GCA_964456535.1 uncultured Woeseiaceae bacterium
GCGGTGATGGGACCGAAAGGCGCCGTCGAAATCATCTTCCGCAAGGACATTGGCGACGAAGAGAAAATCGCGCAGCGCACTGAAGAGTACCGGAAGAAATTTGCCAATCCGTTTATCGCCGCCAGCCGTGGCTTCATCGACGATGTCATTGCCCCGCATGCAACCCGCAAACGAATTTGCCGTTCGCTGGCGATGCTTCGCAACAAGAAGCTCGAAAACCCCTGGCGTAAACATGACAACATTCCGCTTTAAGGAAGGGCTCGCCATTGTTTGAAAAAATCCTTGTAGCTAATCGTGGCGAGATCGCTTGCCGCGTCATCAAGTCGGCGCAAAAAATGGGCATCAAGGCGGTCGCGGTTTACTCCGATGCCGATCGCGATGCTCTGCACGTCCAGATAGCGGATGAAGCGGTCCATATCGGTGCGTCGCCGTCGGCGGAAAGCTACCTGGTAGCGGATCGAATCGTGCAGGCCTGTCTCGATACCGGGGCGCAGGCTGTGCACCCCGGCTACGGTTTTCTTTCCGAAAACTCATCGTTTTGCGAAGCGCTGAGCAAGAAAGGCATTGCGTTTATCGGTCCGAAGACGCACGCCATCGAAACGATGGGCGACAAAATCACGTCGAAGAAACTGGCCGATGAGGCTGGCGTCAATACGATCCCCGGGTTCACCGATGTGCTGCGTGATGGCGATCACGCCGTGGAGATCGCGGCTGACATTGGCTACCCCGTCATGCTCAAGGCCAGCGCGGGTGGTGGTGGCAAAGGCATGCGTGTCGCACGTAACGATGACGAGTGCCGCGACGGTTTCGAGCGCGCCGCAAACGAAGCGCGTTCGAGCTTCGGTGACGATCGCATCTTCATGGAAAAGTTCATCGAAGAGCCGCGCCACATCGAAATCCAGGTGATGGCCGATAGTCACGGCAATGTCGTGTACCTGAACGAGCGTGAGTGCTCGTTGCAGCGCCGTCACCAGAAAGTCATTGAGGAGGCACCGTCTCCGTTCCTCGACAAAGCGACGCGCAAGAAAATGGGTGAACAGGCGGTCGGGCTAGCCGCCGCTGTCGACTACGAGTCAGCCGGCACGGTTGAATTCATCGTCGATCAGAAACGCAACTTCTTTTTCCTCGAAATGAACACGCGCTTGCAGGTCGAACATCCGGTCACCGAGATGACCACAGGACTCGACCTCGTCGAACTCATGATTCGCGTGGCGGCCGGCGAAAAGTTACCGGTTGCGCAGAAGGACATCGGGATTAATGGCTGGGCGATTGAGTCGCGTGTTTACGCGGAAGATCCGGCACGTAATTTTTTGCCGTCAACCGGGCGATTGTCGTATTACCGGCCGCCCGCCGAAGACGAGCACGTGCGAGTCGATACCGGCGTCGACGAAGGCGGCGAAGTATCGATGTTTTACGACCCGATGATCGCCAAACTGATCACCTATGGCGAAGACCGCAGCGATGCGACCACTCGCATGCGTGCAGCGCTGGATCAATTTGTTATTCGCGGCGTGACCAGCAATATACCGTTCCTGTCAGCATTGATGGCGCACCCGAAATTCGTCTCCGGCGACATTAGCACCAACACGATCGCGGAGGAGTATCCGGAAGGCTTCGATACGGCGAAAGCCATACCGGAAGACCCGACGACACTTATTTCGGTGGCGGCCGCCATGCTGCGTAACTATCGAGACCGGGCGGCACAAATTGATGGTCAGTTGCAGGGTCGGGAACGCCGTGTACCTGAAGACTGGGTAGTGATCATGAACGGCGAGCATCATCCGGTTTCAATCCTGCCGGCTGATGGTGGTTACGATGTGAACTACGAGGGAAAAGACTACGCGGTGCGCAGCGACTGGCAGTTAGGGCAAATCTTGTACAGTGGTACCCTCAATGGCAGCGCTATCTCTGTGCAGGTGCAACGACACAATCAAACGTATCGCCTGTCGCACGATGGGCACCGGGCCGACATTACGATCCTGACACCTCGCGAGGCCGAGCTCGTGAAGTTGATGCCGGTGAAGGCACCGCCCGATACATCCCGACACTTGTTGGCCCCGATGCC
>CAYWBZ010000154.1:2165-5797 GCA_964456535.1 uncultured Woeseiaceae bacterium
CTCGTAGAGTCGACGCGTCCGGATCATCGTGCTGCTGCCAGCGAGTTACTTGAGCGTTTGATGCCTCACACCGGCAAGTCTGTTCGTCTTGGAATCTCGGGCGCGCCCGGAGTCGGCAAATCCACCTTTATCGAAGCGCTTGGGAATCACGTTATCGATGCTGGCCATCGCGTTGCTATCCTCGCCGTTGATCCGTCATCGGCAATAAGCGGCGGTTCAATTCTCGGTGACAAGACCCGCATGGAGACACTGTCACGTCGTGACGAAGCTTACATTCGGCCATCGCCCGCGGGGACGACGCTGGGTGGCGTCACGCGGCGGAGCCGCGAAACCTTGTTGCTCTGCGAGGCGGCCGGCTTCGACGTTGTCATCGTTGAGACCGTTGGCGTTGGTCAGTCAGAGACGAAAGTGGCTGATATGACCGACATGTTCGTCCTGTTGTTGTTGCCCGGTGGCGGCGATCAATTGCAGGGAATCAAACGGGGCATCACGGAAATGGCCGACCTGGTTCTCATCAACAAGGCTGATGACGATCTTGAATCACTGGCAACGCACTCGGCGTCGGAATATCGAAATGCCCTGCAATTGCTGCACCCGCGGACAGCCGGCTGGAAAGTGGAGGTGCACACCTGCTCAGCGCGAGACACTGTTGGCATTGGTGATGCATGGGACATCATGCTGCGGCATCAGAGCGCTTTGACTGCCAGCGATGAACTCGAGTCTCGTCGCGCTGAACAAGCGCGCAAGTGGATGTGGTCCGAGGTGCAGGACAGCCTCGTGGCCGACTTAATAGCGGATCCGGATGTTCAAAAGCATATCCCGGGTCTGGAGGCCGCTGTGAGTTCGGGAGAGCTTCCTGCCGGCAAGGCGGCTGAACAACTGTTCGAGATTTATCATAAGCAGGGCGAAAAATGAGCGACAGACCCTTCAAGGTATTAGGTCTTCAACAGATCGCCGTCGGTGGTACGAATAAAGACCGTCTGCGTAATTTATGGGTCGACCTTTTCGGTCTTAGCCTCGGCGGCAACTACCGCAGCGAATCGGAAAATGTCGACGAGGACATTGCGTTTCTGGGAGACGGTCCGTTCAGGCTGGAAGTCGATTTGATGCAGCCCATTGATCCGGAAAAAACGCCGCGCGTACAGTCTCCGCCGTTGAATCACGTTGGCCTTTGGATCGACGACCTGCCCGCGGCCGTCGATTGGCTGACGGCGAAAGGCATGCGATTTGCGCCAGGTGGAATACGCAAGGGCGCGTCCGGCTACGACATCTGTTTTGTGCACCCGAAGGGCAATGACGAGTTTCCGATGTGTGGGGAAGGCGTGCTCATCGAGTTGGTGCAGGCACCACCGGAAGTTGTCGAAGCGCTGGGCTAGGAAAACTCTACAGGCGAAAAGTCAATCCAAGGTACGCTGTTCTCGGCAGCCCTGGCCGCACACCCGCCGGTCGACGAGCAGCGATGTAAGTCTCATCAAATAAATTATCGACCTTTACATACGTCGAGAGGCTCTCGGTGAAGTTCCACGTCGCGATCGCATCCCAAATGACGCGTGACTGGATCGTTTCCTGCGGGTCGTACGCTCCTTGCCCGGCCTTCGTACGCATCTTGCCCACGTAGTTGGCCGCGAGGTTCATGCGGAAGCGTTCGTTCGTCAGACCCGCGCTGGCGCGTAGTTGATGTTCCGGTATGTAGGGCAGGGCATCGCCAACTTCCACTTGTCCCCACGGATCGAATCCTGAATCAAACGCGTTTTCGAATTCAGCTTCGTTTGTCCACGTGTATTGAAGTCCGACAGGAATATCGAATGAACCAAACCCAAAACTGTAATCCGTGCTCAATTCCAGGCCGCTGACAATCACTTCACCACCGTCGAACTGATCACCGATCATGCCACCGCCGCCGGTCGAGTCTGTGACCGTGCCGACGAGGTTGTCGTAGTCATTGCGGAAGTAAATTGACTCGAAGCGCAGCTCGTCATTGCTGTATCGAACGCCGGCTTCAAAATTAATGCTGGATTCCTCTTTGGCCGAACTCCCTGGGCCAGGAGGATTGAACCCCTTGTGCACGCCTGCCAACAAACGCCATTCGTTGTTCAGGCGATACAGTGCGCCCGCGCCAGGAATGAAAACCTGTACCGAGTTAGTGCGAACACGCGTAGGGCCGAGTGCTCGGGTCGGGTCTGCTGTGGAATAGTCGTAGCGCGTGAGTTCGATGTCTTCAAAGCGTACGCCCGGAGTAAATATCCAGTCGCCTGTGCGTATCTCGGTATCCACAAAGTAAGATGTGACATTCGCGTCAGACACACGATTCGACTGTGAGCCACCGGCAGCGGCCGTCGTCAGGACCAGCGTGCCGTCTTCCATGCGGTATCCGTCCTGATGCTGAAATCGATCTTCCTCATCTTCGTGCAGGCGCAAGCCCAGGTTCAGCGATACGTCGGTCTCGCCGAAACCAAGATCCCATTCGATCCTGGCTTGCACGCCTTGCGAGTAGTAACTGCGATTGTTCGCCCGGATCTGGATGGCATCATCGGTGCTGGTGGTACCTGTCAGGTAACCGTACTCGGCGGCGTAGGTCGTTGGATCCTCGAGCACGTCGCTTGAGCTGATGCCGCCGACTGACTGCACCTTGTACCAGTTCCGCGAAAAATCATTACGGTATGCCGTAATCTCGCCGCGCCAGCTCTTGTCGGCATCGATAACGTAAGTTGCCTGGTATTGTTCGTGCTCGCTTTGGAAAACGTCGTTCGCCGATGCGGCATACCGGTTGTACGGTGTAACTGCGAAGTCGGCGTCCGTCAGGCCAAGATACGTTTCATTCGAAAGCTGGTCGGTGTAGCCGAGCTTCACACGCAGGCTTTGATACACGGAACTGGTCGGATCGTTGTCGAGCTGGAACTTGGCGATGTAATCCATCACTTCGAAGCCGGTATCGCCTCCGACAGGCCCTTCGATCGTCTTGAAACCGTCGCTCTTTGCCTGCACCGTTTCGAGCAACCAGCTAAAACGTTCGCCACGATCACCAATATTGATATGGGCATCCATCGTGCTGTTGTCGCCAAGGCGCAAATCAGCCGTGGCGCCCAGAGCATCCGGTATCGGTGTTGAGATCATGTTCATCGCGCCACCCGTCGTACGCGGACCGACGGCAACTGAGGCGGGCCCCTTCAAGACTTCAACGGCACTCATGCGCCGTTGTGTGGGGAAGTAATACGCAGAAGAGGCGGCATACGGAGCCGGGGCGATCAGTACGCCGTCCTCGAGGAGCGCGATACGAGCGCTGCGATCAAGCCCCGAACCCCGAATGCCTATATTTGGCCGCAGGCCAAATCCTTCTTCTTCCTGGACGTAGACGCCAGGAACCGAGCGCAAGACGCGTAATATATCGGATTGAGCAAACTCAGCGAGTTCCTCCGAATCAACAACGTGGGCGGAGCCGGGGATGTCGGCGAGATCCGTCTTCTTGCCAATAATCGTAACAGTATCAATAGCTCTTGAACTGTCGGACACGTCCTGTGCGGACCCGAGGACAGGCAGGAGCAGGAGGGCGGCGCCGGCCCATACAACGGTTGGAATTGCTGGTTTCATCGCGTCTAAATCATTGTTTTCTTTAGAGTGACGCAACACTAATC
>CAYWBZ010000155.1:0-5795 GCA_964456535.1 uncultured Woeseiaceae bacterium
AAGGTGGTTCCTGGTACCTGAAAGGCATTTACTCCTGGCAGTAAGCGCTTGAAGTGATATAGACGCATCGCGTCAAAGAGCCGGTCACCGAATGGTGGCCGGCTTTTTTTTCACCTGTTGAAAACCCGCTAGAGCAAACCCTTGTTAGACGATGCGTTGAGTTCCGCCAGCAACTCCACGTTCGTGAGCCGATCCAGGCTTAAGTCAGCCGCGTAATCCGGCAATGGACCGCCGCATATATGGGCAGCGCAAAGCTTACCGGCGGCACACGCCGCCATGCTGCCGAAACCCGATAGCGCAGCAATGACAAACGCACCGCTATCATCCAGCGGGCCGATCAGCGGCCAGTTTTCCTCTGTCATCGTGTAGTAGCCGCCGTAGTGACTAAAGCGTGGCGGCGGAGCAGCAATGTACGGTTCTAATGCAGGGATAAACGCAGCGGCGCCACGGATGACGATTTCAGGAAAGCTTTCGTCGATAGCCTTCTCGTTCGCCATGTCTTCTTGCGACTCGCTGAGTTGCTTGTTGTACGCCCAACCCAGCTTTACCCACTTGCCGTGCACGCCGCCGTCCGGGCGACAATGACTGCCCGCTGGCAACTCTCCCGCAAGCCATTCGAGATCGGGGTCTTCAGCCAGCATTGAGCGCTCTTCTTCAGACCAGCCCAGACATTTTGAATCCAGATCGATCGAGAACGGCATATCACGGGGAATCACATTGAGGTGGTCTTCAAAGGCGATCTTCTGCTGATAGATGTTTTTGACGGGTAGCTCAACACCCAGCATTCGAGCGATTCGACCGGCGAAGGGCCCCGCCGCATTGACGACGGTGTCGGCCGTTACTACGCTGGTTTCGCGCCCGCTGGCGACACTTAGATGATAGTTAGCGTCTCTTTCAATCGCTATCACGTCGCCCTGAAGTTTCCGGCCGCCGGCCACCCGAATTTCCTCCAGCATGTATTGACCAAGCTGTTGGCCACTGATATCCCCGCCACGGCGAATGTGGATGACGTTCTTTATCTCCGCTGCGAGCGCCGGAAATTTTTGCTGGATTTGCGACTGGTCGTCGTAAACATCAACGTCGATATCGCCGGGAATATCAGCCGCGATCTTCGAAACGTCATCCCGGCGGGTCGCCAGCACATAACCACCACGCGTCATGTTAAATACGTTGTCCGATTCACGAGCGAGTCGATCAAGTTCATCGATGCTGTCATTGGTGAAGTCAGTCATTGTCTGATGCGGCCACCAGTTTCTGTAATTGTCGCCTGACTGCGCGCTGGTATAGCTCATGGGTTGTCGGCTATCGATGAGCAGTACCGATTTCTTCTTCTGTTCGACACACAAATAGTACGCCGCAGCGATACCGGCAATGCCGGCGCCAATGACTGCAATTTCTACTTCCTGGTCAGCCAATACGAGTATCCAGGTAAGCCTTTTCTGAAATGCGTGAGTTCGCCTCAACTTTTTCAAGATACTCGTAGAACGCTTTGCCGATTTTATTGGCCGCTGGATCCTCCGCCATCAGCTCGGCAACAATTTCAGCCGTGATCGACTTCAGGTGTTGCAGCACTTCGTCAGGAAACGCTCGTAGCTCGACATTGGGATCAGCAATTAATTGCTGCAGAGAATTCGCATTGCCGTTCGTGTACTCGGCGGCCATATCGACGGTTATCGACTGGCAGGTAATTTCGACGAGCGCCTGAAGGTCGGCAGGCAACGAATCCCACGCCTTCTGATTAATGATGCACTCAAGACCCGGACCCGGCTCTTGCCATCCCGGGTAGTAGTAATACCTTGCCGCCTTGTGCAGCCCAAACGAAACATCGTTGTACGGTCCGACCCACTCAGTCGCATCAATCGCGCCGGTTTGTAGCGACGTAAAAATCTCTGCTCCGGGTAGCGTGACCGGAGTGCCGCCGGCTCGTCGCAGCACCTCGCCGCCCAGACCAGGAATTCGCATCTTCAATCCCTTGAGATCATCGACGCTATTGATTTCTTTGTTAAACCAGCCGCCCATTTGCACGCCGGTAT
Source organism: uncultured Woeseiaceae bacterium (assembly GCA_964456535.1). GTDB lineage: Bacteria > Pseudomonadota > Gammaproteobacteria > Steroidobacterales > Woeseiaceae > UBA1847. The sequence continues at coordinate 2,034 of CAYWBZ010000155.1, forward strand.
TTCCACACAGAAACGGCACCAGGTTAAACGGCGCATACAGCTCGCGCCACAGCTCAAGGCCACCACCGTAGTGAATCCAGGCGTTGAGTTCCATGTAGTTCAAACCAAAGGGAATCGCCGTAAAGAACTGCGCAGCGTCTACCTTGCCCTTGTGGTAGTAAGACGCGTCATGGCCCATTTCCACCGTGCCGCGGCTTACCGCGTCGAATACCTCAAACGCCGGAACCAGCTCGCCGCCGCCGTAGACCTTTATTTTCAATCGACCGCCCGATGCTTTATCAAGTCGCTCGGCCAGGTTCTCGACGGCCATACCCAGGCCCGGAAATCGCGGTGGCCAGGATGTCACACACGACCACTCGAACGACTCCGCTGCTGTACCAGCGCTACAGTCACCTTCTGGCTTCGCACAACCCGCCAGTCCCGCAGCAACGGCCAGGCCGCCGACAAACTCTCTTCTTTTCATTGTGATTCCAGCCCCCTGAGAATGAACGCCAGTCTAGCGTAAAATCGGGCCCCGACAAGGTGTCGGGGCCCTCCTTCCATGGTCCGACCGACAGGTTTGACCCTGCAGCGCCGTCCCTGGCATGTGCTGGGGGCGCAATATCGGCGCAGCCCCCTGCCGGTCGGTACAACCAGTCTCGCAGAAGCCTTTTTGAGGGTGGCTATTCGTTTGTGCTTGATGCATTAATAAAGACTCCAAAATCGACGAAAAAGCGTATCCGGAATAAATAATGATTGGACTTCTACAACGAGTCAGCTCGGCCAGCGTCAGTATTGATGGCGAGATTGCCAGCGAAATAGGGCGCGGCCTGCTCGTGCTGGTGGCGGTTCATCGCGACGACGAGGAGCGTGATATTGCTCGCCTCGCCGAGCGGCTCCTGACGTATCGCGTATTTCCAGATGCCGAGGGCCGCATGAACCTTAGTGTTCAGGACATTTCTGGTGGTCTGCTGCTAGTGCCGCAATTCACACTGACGGCGGACACACGCAAGGGCACGCGGGCAAGTTTCACCAAGGGCGCCGCCCCGGAAGTCGCCAGCGCCTATTTCGACAAACTGGTCGCAACCTGCAGCGAGGCGCTGAAAACGGTGGCAACTGGCCGATTCGGCGCCGATATGCAGGTTTCTTTGACGAATGATGGCCCGGTGACTTTCTGGCTGGAAAGCTAGGCTGATCCTCGGTCTGGTGTGACGCGGGTACGGTTTTGTTGCACTGGCAGGCGTATCATGAACATAATTCGCGCCCGGCGTTGGCCGGTAGCACTTACCAAATCCAAACGGGGTCTGACCCCAGGAGCAAATAGCAATGCCGAACATCAGCCCGGGAAGCCTGCTGCTTATTCTCGTTATCGTATTGGTGATTTTTGGAACCAAGCGTTTACGCAGCCTGGGAACCGACCTCGGCGGTGCCGTGAAGGGATTTCGTTCTGCCATGAGCGAAGCTGAGGCTGACGATTCATCGGAGCAGATCGAAGAATCTTCTGACGATGCCAGCTTCGATTCCACGCCCAATGAAGAGAACGAAGAGAAGAAAGACGCCTAGGGTCTTTCAGCACCATGTCTGGAATCGGTGGTTCCGAATTTATCCTCCTTTGCCTGATCGGGCTCCTGATTTTGGGGCCTGAGCGGTTACCTCGTGTCGCTCGCCAAATCGGCGGCTGGGTTGGTAAAGCGCGGCAGCTTACTCGCAGCCTGCAACGGCAACTTGAAGACGAGCTCGACACCGAAAAGAACTTCGGTATCAATCCCGACGACTTTAACCCCGAGAAACTTCTTTCGCCACGTGACGACGACACATTTTCGCCCTTGCACGACGAAGATGAAGACGATGACGATGACGACCTGGTCGAAACAACAAAAACGCCGGCGAAGAAATGAGTACCTCCGCAGACAACCAGGAAGAGGGGCTGGCGGAAGGTACGTTGATGTCGCATCTCGTTGAACTGCGGAATCGCCTGTTTGTTGTGTTTGGCAGTGTGTTCGTTGTTTTCATGGCTTTGTTCCCGTTTTCAAAACCAATTTTCGAGTTTGTTTCCGAGCCGCTACGCGCAGTTCTTCCGGGCGGGCAGCTTATTGCTACCGGAACGGCATCGCCGGTCATCGCGACATTAAAGCTGTCCTTCTACCTTGCCCTCATGCTCGCAATGCCTGTTGTGCTTTACCAGGTTTGGGCGTTTGTCGCGCCGGGGCTGTACAAGAAGGAAAAGCACTTCGCATTTCCGCTGCTCGCGTCCAGCATTTTGCTGTTTTATGTCGGGCTCGCGTTTGCCTACTTCGTCGTATTTCCGCTCATCTTTAAGTTCGTGGTTGCATTTACTCCCGAAAGCGTAAGCTACATGCCCGACATCACGGATTACATCGGCTTTGTCATGATGCTGGTGCTGGTTTTCGGGCTCGCGTTTGAAACACCGGTGGCGACCGTGCTGCTCGTCTGGACGGGCATCACCTCAGTCGAGAAGCTCGGCACAGCTCGCCCATATGTGTTCCTCGGCGCCTTCGTGGTCGGCATGTTACTGACGCCCCCTGACGTCATCAGCCAGATCATGCTCGCCATCCCGGTATACCTCTTATATGAACTCGGGATCATAATGGCGAAACTATTCAAGTCACGCCCTGTCAAGTAGCACTACAGGGCGCAAATAGTGTTTAATGATTGCCCTTACCCGCCCTAATAAATCGAAACGGCGCTAGACGCCTTCCGGGGGAAAAATAATGACCGAAGCCGTTGCCGGATCACCGGACGACCTTGCTAATCAGGCAGAATTCCTGGGCCACCCAGTTGGTCTGTACGTCTGCTTCACAACCGAGCTTTGGGAGCGCTTTTCATTCTACGGAATGAAGTATTTGCTGCTTCTGTATTTGACGAAATATCATCTCTTTGCAGACGGCGAAGGCCTCGACGTTCTCGGTTCATACGCCGGACTCGTCTATGCGCTGCCACTCATTGGCGGCATGATCGCCGATCGCTACCTGGGCATGAGAAAGTCGGTTGTGTTCGGCGGCATCTTGTTGTCTCTCGGCCATATACTGATGGCCGTTGAAGGTCATCAGGCAATTAACTATGCGGCAGGTACCATCCTGAGCAATGACCTTACGCTGGCGAGCGGCGCGTTCTTCGCCGCAGGTACAACGCTGACGGAAGCGGTCATGTATCGCGACACCGGGTCATTGAATGTTTTCTATTTTGCTCTCGCGTTGATCGTGATGGGCGTTGGATATCTGAAGCCAAATATTTCAACGATTGTCGGCAAGCTGTACTCGCAGGATGATCCACGTCGCGATGGCGGTTTCACCATTTTCTATATGGGCATCAACATTGGCTCCTTCGTCGCAACACTGCTTTGCGGCTGGTTGGGTGAAACCTTCGGTTGGAGGTACGGTTTCGGTGCTGCCGGTATCGGCATGATCATCGGCCTGATCAGTTTTACGTACGGCCAGAAATTCCTGATGGGCCATGCAGAACCTTCGGAACCCGAAAAACTCAAGAAGAGCTTTCTCGGACCGATCAACGTCGAGTGGGCTATTTATTTGTTAAGCCTGCCGTTCCTCGGTGTGTTCTGGCTGCTGGTACAACACGAGCCCGTCGTTCTTCTGACGCAAAACGTTTTTCTGATTATCGCTATCGTGGGCCTTATCCTGTACTCAATGGTGCATAGCAAGCAGGACAGCAACAATACGGTCGCCTACATGATCGCCGGCCTGGCTGTCGTTTCGGGGCTGTATGCGATCGGCGTGAATCTGCACTTCATCCCTGGCAGCGAAG
>CAYWBZ010000156.1:0-5743 GCA_964456535.1 uncultured Woeseiaceae bacterium
CTCACCATCATGAATTCGGTCTTGCCGGTTACCGGGTTAACCGCGCAACCGGTCAAAAACAGGAATATGATTGCCAAGAAAAACGTGAGCGTTCGCATGGTCCTACCTCGTTGTTGCCAGGACCAAATTATACATCCGCTGGATCAACAATTGAGACCTGCAATAAAAAAGGCCCTGCCATCCGGCAGGGCCTCGAACCGAAGTCGGGGAGAACTTCGCTTACAGTGCCCAGGACATGCTCAATGACACTACAGTTCCTGGGTCCTCCTCAAACGTTGTTACATCACCACGTTTGATTTCGATCGACTCCCCCAAAATGTTCTGGGCTTTGGCCTTGAAGGTTATGCGTTCCGTTGGATACCAGAAGTACGTGAAATCCAGCGACTGGAACGGTTGCTCGAATCCGTCCGGTGACCCGTTGCGGCCAGCAACATAAAGGCGTTCGCCGAAGATATTGTACATGATCGATGCTGTGTGTTTCGCATCCGGGGAATCGAATCCGAACATGACATTGGCAACGTAGTCAGAAGCACCCGACAACTTGCGCACCGGATTCGTCGGAACGTTGGCGTTCGGCCCGGCTACCAGCTCCGAGTCCTGTACCGTCAAATTGCCCTGCACAAAAAACATATCGAACGGACCGCCAAGGAATGACAGTTCTTTGAGAAGCTCCACTTCAACGCCATACACCTTTGCGGATTGAGCGTTGATGATCTCGCGAGCGACCGTTGTGTCACTTGCCGGAATCTCAAAGAACTCGATCGGATTCGTGATGTCCTTGTGGAATGCCGTCACGGTAAGGTTGTCACCGTTTTCGAAATACCACTCGGCGCGCAGATCGATACTCTGGATATCCGAAGGCACGACGCCGGGGTTGCCTCGAACGAGGTCACCCGTTATGGGGTCGATGTAGCTTGAGTCCGTAATCTCCCGAAGATCCGGTCGAACCGCGGTCTCGCTAATCCCGAGCCGCAACTGGAAGGTCTCTGCCCAGAAGTCGCCCATGTAAGTGATACCCGCGGCGGGGTAAACACGATCTTCGTTGAAGATTCCCCGTTGCAGTTCGTCAATATCCGTTGTGACTTGCGGTGTATCAATACTGAAGCCGTAAGGGTTCCAGTCAACCGCGGCTTGTCGGTAATCCTCCCAACGAGCGCCCGCGGCGAATCGCCACGTATCCCGAACTGTCCAGTCGACTTTGCCCCAAATGGAATCTGTCATTGTTGCAGCCAGATAACTGTTGGAGTTTGTTCCCTGCCGGTCGAAGACAACATCGTTGCTGAAAACCCTTGACCCTGGTACCGGATTCGCCGGATCAGGGTCCGGGATATCAGCAAGTATATTGCCGTCCGAGAACACGTCTCCCAGTGAGCCTTGCAGGACCGATGGATCGTTGACGTTCAGAAAACCCAGACTAAATTGCGTCTGACGATAGGTGCGCGCTTTTTGGGCATGATCCCAACCGCCACTGAGCTCCAGATAGGAGTTACGCAGATCGACCGGCAGCGCCGTGCTCCAGCCGTAGTTATCAACCTGGTCATCAAGATCAGTGAAACGATAGTCAGCGGCGGACGATGTTAGCCGAACGGATTCACTTAGCACCTCGCCAGTGTCGCGATCGGTAAATGTTTCCGAGGCGATGGATACCTGATTCGGAATGCTGGTTTGCGCGGTAGAATTCGAATAGAACCACTCGATCCTGGTTTCTTCCGGCAATCGAGTCAGCAACTTGCCGAGGAACGGCACTCGTTCGCGAGTTTCACTGCCCAGATAGTGTGTACCATCGATCTGGTGCGTCATCATTTCGCGTTCTTCGAATTGCAGGCGATAGTCACGGAAACCACGGCCGCTCGAAAGCGGACGGTTTTCATTGAAGAAATCGAATACTTCCGTCTCGTCATCCGTGTTGCGCAGGAAAAGACTGGTTGTTGAAATCTCGTGATCTTCGATGAACTTCAACCCAAGATTCACAGTACCTACGATATTCACGCCGCGGGTCGATTCTTCCTTGATGCCATTTTGCTCTTCAGGCAAGCCGAAAGACGCGGTTCGAGTGCGGCGAAAACGCCAGTCGGTGTCGTAGGATGCACCAACATTGAAACCCGCTTCCCAGTCGGTTCCGAGCTCGAAGTTGTTACCAAAGCTGGTTCGAACCGTGTAATCCGGGTTCGTGTCTTCCTGAGTGATGCTGACGTTTCTGTTAAGCGCAAGTGCAAGGTCGCGATTAGTCAATTGTGCATCATAAAGGCTGGCTGTCGAGCCCTGGCTTTGCAAAAAACTGAGAATCGAATTCACGCTCGGATTGCCCTGATAGTTGACAACACCGTCCTGGATTAGGGATGACAGTGCGCGTGTACCATCGTCGATCCCAAGACTATCGTCGCCACCGCCAGAGTAGCTGTTCACCGTTCCCGGATTCTCACTATTGTCGCCCAATCCGATTTCGAACTTGAACGTCAGAGCATCGGGAATCCCCTTAGTGCGGATATCGATAGCGCCGCCACCGAAGTTTGCCGGCAGGTCGGCCGACCATGCTTTTTGAACACGTAGCGACTCAACAATGGAGGTTGGAAATACGTTTAAAGGAATGACATTGCGCGTCAAGTCCGGTGACGGAATCTGCGCCCTGTTGAGCGTACTTTGCGAGTAGCGCTCACCTAGTCCGCGAATGTAAACATACTTATCCTGGACCAGCGTAAGGCCGGGCACGCGTCGTAACGCCGCAGCAACGGTGGAGTCCCCAAGTCTTGAGATAGCATCAGCACCAAGCAGATCGGCTGCGAAGGCATCATCAAGGCGCTCATTGACGAGCGACTGACTGGAGCTGATAAAGCGGCCAGTAACGACGACCTCCTCAATACCGGCCTCATCCGACGATACCTGTGGAATTCCTGGCTCCGGAACAATGTCGTTCTCCTGTGCCGGGGCTGAGTGCCAAAAAGCACTCGCAGCTAATGCTGCGAGTGCTGTGGCGTAATTATTATTTTTACGTATTTTCATTATTCAAACCACAAAGGTTGGCCACGATTGGTGTCAGAGATTCCGTAGGTCCAGCCAGCAATCCAATCAGTAGACATGCTGACGCCTCCCAGGTAATCACCCGCTGGTTGAGTCGTCGCGATAGGAGCTGCGCCGTCGATCAACGATGTTATCCAGAGTGTGGAGTAGACCGGCTGAGTTCCTTCGAGGAGCAGCAGGTCGGCATCGTTCGCTGATGTTGGATCTTTAGCGGTACCATCGGCGACCGTCGCAAACTGATTACCGGCTGACTCTGCGAATAATTGCTCGCCAAGGATGGTTACCGCAGCATTCCTGTCTGCGATCGTCGAACCTTTTTCAGTTTCCTGGCAGCTGAAAGCAACCGCATTCAGTTGCAGGTCACCATTGATTGCCGCTTCGTGTGTCTCGACGTTGTCAATGCGCAGGCAGTAGTTATCGTCTGCAGCGGTGGTTTCATTGGCGCCGAACGATGAGATAATTTGCGAATCGTTGATTACTGGCCAGATACCCTCGCGTAAACGCCAACCTGCGCCTTCGCCATGTGTTCCGCCAATGTTCGCGGAAATAATGCACGTCAGGTTGTTGATGGTCGGACGGCTATTCAGTCCGCGAGCAATGAAATCATCCTTGGTTGCCTGATCCTTGCTGGAATAGGAACCAATGCCGTCGGCCTCTATGCAGTGATTGCCGTCGAGTTCAGACTGAATCACCAGTGCGTTCGTGATCGTACCGTTCCAGCCCTCATCGATATCGATTGAGTCGTCGCGTGCGTAGAGTGCGACGAAGTTGCTGATATCAACTGATCCACCGAACATTTCGATGCCATCATCAAAGGTTGAGTAGACCTGCAGGTTCTCAACAACCGTCGAGCTTCCTACGCCACCGAATGAGATGCCGTTAAGCTCATCGCCATTGCCTACTTCAGCGCCCGTGTGCTTGACGACGACGTAGCGGAGAATACCGGAGTCATCAGCGTCATTGTCACCGCCGTACTGTGATTCATCGTCACCTGCAGATCCTTCGGCCTCAATCGAGCATTCGGAAGCCGCGGTCAGCGCGAATCCGGCCTGGCCGCGAGTGCCGGTGTAGCTGCACTTATTGCTAACGCCAAAACCGTTAATAACGATTCCGCCCCACTGTTGGACGTCCTCTGGCCCAACCGTGCCGTTGATGTCCGAGACAGATGTGATGGTGATCGGATTATCGACGGTTCCGTTTGCGAGAATCTGCGAGCCGCGGTTGATGATGATGAAATCTTTGTTGGTCTGGAACGCGAGTGTCGCACCCGGTTCAATCGTCAGCGTCGGACCGTCACCGCCTTGCAAAATACCGGCGGCGGCGAGATCGGCTTGCGTACGGTATGTATCACCGACGAAAAGGCTCGCAGTGAAGATGTGTGCACCGCCGTCTGGCAACGCCGGAATCAGCAGGTCAACCGACAGGTTGTTCTTCGGTCCAACAAATGCCGATCCGTAGCTGCAATTGCCGTTAGCGTCTGCGGTGCCCTGAATCGTTTGGCCATCCTTGGTGTAGCTGGCGCAGATGTCGTTCGCGCTGCCACCAGAGCCTGTATTGGTTACGTTATTACTATCGCTCACCGACGTAGTCGGTGACAGGTTGATATCGCCACTGGAACAAGCGGCGAGCGCCAGGCCGGCTACTGCAACAGAGATAAGGCGAAAAGAGTTCATTGTGTTTCTCCAGATTTTGCTTGTGTATGCAGAGCAAAAACGCGCTGCAGTTAATTCGGAAACGCAGAATCTAAAGATGCAATGTGGAGCCTGTATGACAGCAAAGTTAACGAAATGTTACGCGTAGCCTAGACGTGTAGTGAAAATCGGTAGCCGCTACCGCGAACCGTTTGCACATATTCGTCATATCCAAACGGCTCGAGCAGTGAACGTAATCGACGAATGTGTACATCTACTGTCCGCGGGCCTACCGAAGTATCTCGATTCCAAACATGTACCAGCAGTTGCTTGCGACTGAAAACGCGATCCTGATTCGTGAGCATGAAGAGTAGAAGCCGGTATTCGCGCGGTGCCAGCGAAATGTTAATCCCGTCGGCTGTCGCTCGGTGGCTGACATTGTCTATGGTGACGCCACCCGCGCTGATCGTTCGAGAGTGAAATGTTTTTGCTGGGCGGCTCAGGCACGCGTCAACTCGTGCGATAAATTCCGGCATATTTAAGGGTTTGCCGACGAAATCATCGGCTCCGGACTCCAGCGCAGACACCACGTCGCCTGACGCGGCGCGATCCGAGGTCATAAGCACCCGCATGGATTGCAGCTCGTCGTTGCTACGAACGTCGCTCAGCAACTCAACGCCGTCGAGATCTGGCAGAGCGCAATCACAGACCATGAGATCCGGCCGCCGCGCGCGTAACGCTGCCAGCGCGGAACCTGCATTGCCGGTTTCGCTGACATCGTGGCCCATCTGCCGCAAACTGCCTGCTATTACTGCTCGCGACCCCGCGTCGCCATCTACAACCAATATTGACGCCACTGGCATATCACCCACCCTCACTTTGATCGAGCTAGCAAGAGAACACAGATGCTTTACAGGTTGTTTACGCTAAGGTTGCAGTTTTGTTACGTGATACGGGAATCCACCAATAGCGCTACGCACACGGAATCGGCAAGGTAATTATCATGAGCTCTGAAACTCAACGACTGATGCATGAATTACGCGAGGACCACCGCAACATGGCGCTGGTACTCAACATACTCGACAGGATCGCCG
>CAYWBZ010000157.1:0-5722 GCA_964456535.1 uncultured Woeseiaceae bacterium
AGGACGGCGAAGTAGTGGATGTATTCCTACAGAATCGCAGAGATGGAAAGGCAGCGGTGCGTTTTTTTAAGCGATTGCTCTGCGTGAGTGGCAACGAACCCAGACGCATCGTCACAGATAAGCTACGCAGCTACGGCGTGGCTCATCGGGAACTGATCCCCGATACGATCCACGATACCTCCCAATACGCCAACAACCGGGCTGAGCTTTCGCATCAGCCAACCAGGGTTAGGGAGCGAGGCATGAGGCGATTCAAATCAACGCATCAAGCTCAACGGTTTCTAAGCACGCACGCTGCTGTCTACGATCTATTCAATCTTGGACGCCATTTGGTATCGGCCGAGCACTATCGCTTTCTCAGGCAACGGGCTTTTGCGTCTTGGAAATGTGCGGCGGCCGTATGACTAACCCAATTCATTGAAAATCGCACAAGCTAAGGAGTTAAGTTGTCAGTACCCTATTCTGTGACCGACCTGTATGAATTCATGGGTCATCGTTTGTTTCGAACCGGCACAACCTTTCCCGCAACGCATCAATTTCGTCCATCAAGTCCAGCGCGAGGGCAACGCCGGCGAGATTGATCTCAAGATCATGCTGCAATCGCATGGCGGAGTGTGCCCTTTGCAGGCTGGTCCCCGAAAATCGCCAGGTTGTTTTTTCGTGGCCGATTGGCTGCAGCACGCCTTCTTCAACGAGTGCGATGATCCATTCTGTGGAACCTGAGCATGCCAGGCTAAGATCGTTCAATGACAATTCGATCCGCTCATCAAGCACGATTCCAGTCAGTGTCTTTTGTTTCATGTCGGATTAGACTCCCAGTTTGCTGCGCGGGTTATAGCCAAGTTCCTGTTCCATCTTGCGGTAGAGTTGCCGGGCGTCGTCGCTATCCGCCGGCGGCACGGTTATGGTTAGAACAACATAGAGATCGCCAGGTGGCTCGCCGGGGATACCGCGTTTCTTCAGACGCAGTTTGCGTCTTCCCGTTGTCCCTTCCGGGATCTTCAAATCTACCAGGCCGTCGGGTGTCGGCACTTTGACAGTCGCACCCAGCGCAGCCTCCCACGGTGTCACCGGAAGATCGAGATAGACATCACTTCCTTCTACGCTGAACACGTTATGCGGCTTGAATTCGATCTCGAGATACAAGTCGCCGGCCTGGCCTTTACCCATTCCCGGTGAACCCTGGCCGGATAAGCGAATTCGTTGTCCCTGTTTCACGCCCTTGGGGATCTTGACATTCAAGGTGCGCTGTTTCGATATCACATGCCCGGTGCTATCGAGTTCCGGTGCGCGCAGTGAGATTCCGCGAGTGGCGCCGACGTATGCATCTTCCAGATCAACAAGAACCTTGGCATGATGATCTTCACCACGCGCGTGAAAACCTGCTTGTCCCCGGTCGCCCTGTGCGGATCGGAAATCGTGTCCGAACAGGGACTCGAAAAAATCGCTGTACGCCGAGGCATCGCCACCGCTGAATTCAAATCCGGCATTCCAATCGGGCGGTGGCTGGAAGTCCTGACCTGCCTTCCAGTTCTTGCCCAGTTGATCGTAAGCAGCTCGTTTCTCAGGATCCTTGAGCACCGCGTACGCTTCGCCGAGTTCCTTGAAGCGAGCTTCGGCGTCGGCTTCCTTGCTTACGTCAGGATGATACTTGCGCGCCAGTTTTCGATAGGCGCGCTTAATCTCGTCCTGACTGGCATCGCGTTCGACACCCATGACGGCGTAGTAGTCCTTAAAATCCATGCGTTTCTCCACCGAGCGATTGAATGACCCGGATGGCGTAATTTACTCCAGGTCTGTTCCGAATTAAATAGGGGGCGATGCAGCCAGGCATTGGCGATATGATGGATTGGATAGAGTTTCGCACCGATGGAACCGCCAATTATGAAACAAGAAGATTCACCAATCGCAAACGTTCAGCGGGAAACTGCCGCTTCGCACATGGTAACGCGTATTCCGCGAGCCACTGCAGATATGCCGGTGAGTGAAGTCGTTCAGACACTCCAGGGACAAGAGTTTGACTGTGCGGATACGATATTCATAACCGATACTGTAGGCCGGTTGGAGGGCATCGTCCGAATTAACGACCTGTTGGCCGGCAGTGAGCGGCAAATCGGCGAAATCATGGAGCCAGAATACCAGGTGGTCCGATACGCGGACGACCAGGAGCAGATCGCTATGCTTGCCATGCAGTTCAACATGATTGTTGTGCCAGTGGTGGATGATGATGAGAAGCTGATTGGTGCGGTGCCGGCGGAGGCTTTGATCGATATTCTGCGTGCGGAGCACATGGAAGATCTGGAGCGGCTTGCAGGCATCGCGTCTCATGAGCGTGGGCCGACTGCCGCGCTGCATGATCCCTTGTTGAGCCGATTTCGACTTCGACTTCCGTGGCTGGTATTTGGTCTTTTTGCGTCGTCTGTCACCACTTTCGTTATGGCTGGTTTCGAACATTCGCTCGCGACCAACGTGACGGTTGCATTTTTCGTGCCCGCGCTCCTGTACATTACTGGTTCGATCGGGACGCAGGCCGTATCGGTGGCTGTCCGGGGCTTGTCGACCGACGATATCTCCATCAGAGCGTTGCTACAGGATGAACTCGTCATCGGAATTGCGATTGGGGCGTCGCTCGGACTGATATCGTTCTTTCTGGTCTTCGCCGCTTTGGGCGACGGCATTCTGGCCTTGGCTGTAGCACTCGCAGTGCTCGGCGGCGGGACCGTCTCGGCGATTGTCGGGTTCGGGCTGCCATGGGTTTTCAAGCAATTTGGAACTGACCCGGCGCTCGGCAGTGGTCCCATTTGCACGGTCATTCAGGATGTTTCAAGTTTGCTGATTTACTTCGTAATAGTGGGCGCTCTGGTCGTATGAACCCACGGGCATGGTCAGCCGTGGTCCTGGCTTTTTCCACCTGCTGTCTGGTGGCTGTAGATTTCATCTATAATGCGCGCTGCTTTGCCATCAAACATCAACAACAAAGTGCGACGGGGGAATTATGCGAATACTCACACTGGTCTTATTGTTCATCACAGCCGTAGCCGGCGCTGATAACAACACGTTCAAGAATATCGATGTCTTCGAACTGGAGGTTGCGACTGACACGCAGATATCTCCGGACGGGTCACGCATAGCGTATTCGCGCTCCTCTAATGACATCATGACTGATCGCTCGGTCTCGAACATATGGATTGTTGACGCGAATGGCGAACACCACCGACCGCTGTTGTCCGGGGCACAGAGTTACAGTAGTCCACGCTGGTCGCCGAGTGGCGATCGTCTTGCTTACGTAACGAGCGTTGGTGATCGTGGTTCGCAGATTCACGTGCGCTGGATGGACACGGGCCAGACCGCAATGCTGAGCAACGTGCGAGGCGGGCCATCATCCTTGACGTGGTCACCGGACGGAAAACAGATCGCGTTCGAGATGTTTGTCAAAGCAGACGACGCGTCGCTGGCTTCGCCGCCGCCAGCACCGGAAGGTGCCGAGTGGGCGCCGCCCGTGACAGTAATCGATCAGATGCATTACAGAGCTGACGGCGCCGGTTACCTCGAGCACGGCAATTCACACTTGTTCGTATTGTCGGCTGATGGTGGTAGTCCACGAAAAATTACCAGTGGCGATCGTGATCACGGCGGCCCTCTTTCGTGGTCTGAGGATGGCCAGAGAATTTATTTCTCAGGCAATCTGCAGGACGAGTGGGAGCATGACCCGATGGAGGCTGAAATTTGGTCGGTTGAGGTCGGGAGCGGGGAACTCAATCAACTGACAGATCGTGACGGCCCTGATTTCTCACCGACAGTGTCGCCCGATGGCTCCAGTCTGGCGTATCTCGGATTCGATGACAGAAAGATGGGGTACCACAACAGTGACGTGTACGTGATGGATCTGGACGACGGTTCCATCGAAGTGCTGACCGCTGATTTTGACCGATCGATTGATGATGTTCAGTGGGCTGGCAGCTCGAATCGCCTGTATGTGCAGTACGATGATCACGGCAGGACGAATATCGCGACACTTTCGATGCGTGGTGACGTTTCATCAGTCGCGAATGATGTCGGCGGAGTCGGGCTCGGTCGGCCTTATACAAGTGGCGGGTTCTCAGCGGCTAACAATGGCGCGTACGCCTACACAGCAGGGCGCCCGAATCGTCCTGCCGATGTTGCTATCGGGCGCGGAAGTAAGCCTCCGATGCGTCTGACCCAATTAAACGAAGACCTGCTTGGCAATCGAAATCTTGGTGCCGTCGAGGAAATCACCTGGCAATCCTCTGCCGACGACCTGGAAGTGCAGGGCTGGCTGGTAACGCCGCCTGATTTCGATTCAAGCAAGAAGTATCCATTTATTTTGGAAATTCATGGCGGCCCGTTTGCGGCCTACGGTCCGCAGTTCTCCTCGGAAATCCAACTGTATGCTGCTGCAGGCTACGTCGTCTTGTACACAAATCCACGCGGGTCAACGAGCTACGGTGATGATTTCGCAAACGAAATACATCACAACTATCCGGGGCAGGATTACGATGATTTGATGTCAGGTGTCGATGCAGTCATCGCGCGCGGCTTCATTGATGAAGAATCGTTATTCGTAACAGGCGGTTCAGGCGGTGGTGTGCTCACAGCCTGGATTGTCGGTAAGACGGATCGATTCCGTGCCGCCGTTGTTGCCAAGCCAGTGATTAACTGGACTAGCTTCTCATTGACATCGGATGGTGCTCCTTTCTACTCAATGTACTGGTTTGAGAAAATGCCCTGGGAAGATCCCGATGCCTATTGGGCGCGTTCACCATTGTCACTGGTCGGCAATGTAACCACACCGACCGCCCTGTTAACGGGTGAAGTGGACTACCGAACTCCACTGGGGCAATCGGAGCAGTTTTATCAGGCTTTGAAAATTCGCAAGGTCGATACGATACTGGTGCAAATTCCGGAAGCATCGCACGGCATTGCCGCGAGGCCTTCTCACTTGATCGCCAAGGTCGATAACATACTTGCATGGTTTAGCAAGTACGCAAAGGAATAACTGAAGGAAGAACAGGCGATGAACGCTTCCCGATTATCACACCTATTCGTTCGCTGAATCCGAGTCCGCTACCTGCAATATGAGCTTACCAAAATTGCCACCGTCGAAAAGCTTCAATAAGACATCGGGGAAATTCTCAATACCCTTTTCGATATGTTCCTTCGAATGCAGTTGTCCTGCGGCCATCCATCCCGCCATCTCCTGCATTGCTGCGCCGAACTGTTTGGCATAGTCAAACACCACGAAGCCCTCCATACGTGCGCGTGATACGAGCAGGCTCATGTAATTGCTTGGACCTTCGACCGCCTCTGTATTGTTGTACTGAGAAATCGCACCACAAATGGCGATGCGGCCATGCCGCCTCATCTGCGGGAGCACGGTATTCAGTGTTTCGCCGCCAACATTGTCAAAGAAAACGTCAATGCCCTTGGGGCAGTGTTGTCGCAGCGCCTTCCTGAGGTCTTCGCTCTTATAGTCAATTGCGGCGTCAAAGCCGAGCTCGTCGATGAGCAGCTGACACTTACGCTCCCCGCCGGCAATACCAACCACACGACAACCTTTGATTTTTGCTACTTGGCCAACGACGCTGCCGACCGCACCGGCGGCACCGGAGACGACAACAGTTTCACCTTCCTTGGCTTCAGCAACGTCCAGAAGACCGAAATAGGCAGTCATGCCGGTCATACCGAGTACGCCGAGAAACTT
>CAYWBZ010000158.1:0-5699 GCA_964456535.1 uncultured Woeseiaceae bacterium
CCTCGACACGCATGATCGATAACGGTCGGCGCATGGGTAAAGTGTCATCGCAGGTTAAATGCACGAAACTGCCGGGCTGCGCTGCCGCTGCGCACTTCGGTGAGCGAATACGCATGATGAATTGCTCACCAGGAAACTCTTCGACGGTTAGCAGTTCACCATCTTCAATAAAGATCGTGTTGCGATTACGCTGGGCTTCTTGTTGCGCGGCTGTCGTCACCTTGCGCTCATGATCTTGCCGATGCGATCCAGTACGGCCATGCGCACGGCAACACCGTTCGTGACCTGTTTGGTAATAACAGACTGCGGGCCATCGGCAAGTGTGCCTTCAATTTCGATACCGCGGTTCATCGGCCCCGGGTGCATGACGATCGCATCGGGTTTCGCGAACTTCATATTCTCGTGACTGACGCCGTAGTTGGCAAAGTACTCGTCGATGCCCGGAATACCATCGAGATTGCCAATGCGCTCTCGTTGGATTCTGAGCGCCATGACGACATCCGCGTCCTTGAGACCATCTGCGATATTGTCGACGACGCGAGCACCCGGAAACCGGTCCGCATCAGGCGCTAGCGCGGGCGGCGAGATCAGGCGCAGTTCGCCGATGCCCATTGTCTGCAAAGCTTCGGAAGCTGACATCGCGACGCGCGAATGTTGAATGTCCCCGACGATGGCGACGGTCATGTTCTTGAAATCCGGGTTGTGCTGGCGAATCGTCAACAGATCGAGCAAGCCCTGTGTCGGGTGCGATACGTCCGACTCGCCAGCGTTCAGGACGCTAACGTGATCTTTGACATTGCGAGCGATATAAGCCGGGACGCCGTCGCTTGCATCGCGCACTACCATGACGTCCACCTGCATGGCCTCAAGCGTGTAAATCGTGTCGAGGATGCTTTCGCCCTTCTTGCGCGACGATGTATTCACGTCGAGATTCAGTACATCGGCACCCAGCCGTCGGCCGGCCAGGTCAAATGATGCGCGGGTACGTGTGCTGGGTTCGAAAAACAGGTTGCCGATTGTGCGGCCGGCCAGAGATTGGCTACGGGCTGGCAAAGCGCCCGGGTCTGTCAGGTAGTCCTCCGCGTCGTCCAGCAACTCGGTTAACAGCGTTGCGTCGATAGCTTTCAGCGACAATAAATGCCGCAGGTTACCGTGCTGGTCGAACTGCAGTTTCGCGTCGTCTTGCTCCATCGCGGGGGCATTCTACCGAGAAGAGAGGTATCTTTCAGCGATAATTACAGCAGCTGCGCTGTCTATCATTTCCTTCGAAATGCGACCACGTGTACCGGCCGCCCGAGCTGCTTTCAGCGCGTGCTCTGCTTCCACCGATGTATAGCGTTCATCAACGGTATCCACGTCCAGCCCATAGCGCCGTAATTCCTCGATGAAGGCCTCTACAGATTCCTGCAAATCGCTTGGCGATCCGTCTACGTGCGAGGGCATTCCGACGACAATTCCAGTTGGGCGCCATTCCTTGAATAGTGCCGCGATGGCTTGATGATCAACGCCAGCTTCACGATTCGCTACAACGCCAAGCGGACTTGCGGACCCTGTTACATCCTGACCGACAGCAACGCCGATGCGGCGCAGTCCATAATCAAAAGCGAGGATTGTTTTGGGCGCGGACAAGTCAGGCGTGGCCGGCGTCCGGAGAAATGCTTGCTATGTCGATACCCAGCAAGCGTGCGGCTGAGTCCCAGCGCTCCTCAAAGGGAGTGTCAAACACCAGCTCCGCAGTAGCGGTGACGTTGAGCCAGGAATTGGCCAGCATCTCTTCTTCGAGCTGGCCCGGTTCCCAACCGGCATAGCCTATGGCGACGAGGGATTTCTCCGGGCCGTCGCCGGTGGCCATTGCGTCGATGACATCGCGCGACAACGTTAGTTGAATATCGTCGGATACCGTTAAAGTATTTTCGAAGCTGTGCTCTTTGCCATGCAGGACGAAACCCCGTTCCGTGCCAACGGGACCGCCGGACATGACGGGATTACTGGCCACTTTGGGGTCAGCGTCTTCGACCGCAAGCTGGTCGAACAGACCGGAAAGTTTCAGTGTCAGGGGGCGATTGATAATGATGCCGAGCGCGCCGTCGTCGTTATGTTCACAAATCAAGGTGACCGTTGAGCTGAAATTAGGGTCAGCCATGCCGGGCATGGCGATAAGTAACTGATTTGTAAGTGCGCTATCCGAATCCATATCGTCAGTATCGGCGCTCGTGCGCTTCGGTACAAGCGAGCTTTTACGGTTGGACGGTGCTACTTGATACCAGCTGGTCGGCGAACAGCCATTTGTACTCAAATCTCACGATGTCGTATTCAGCGCTTACTTCGGGCGGGAAAGGATCAAACGGTGACGCACGATGCAAAATATCGAGTGCGGCGAGGTCGAGCACGGTCGAACCACTGGTCCTGCGAATCACAGCCTCGGTCAAATTTCCCGACATATCGATCGCGACCATCAAGGTCGGGCTTCCCGAAATGTCATCAATCTTGCCGAGTTGTGGCAGGTAAGAATCGCCAACTGACTCAATGCGGCGTTTCCAGTTGTCAAGATAGGCTGCAACCACCGACTCGCGGGTATCGGCACTAATGATCAGTTGTCGTGGTTCATCATCGCGGATCAACATCGTCGCCTGATCTTCCTGCGGTAACGGCAGCGTGACTTCGCTTCCCGCTTCCATCGCGATCGCGGTACTGGTTTCGGGCTGCGGGTCAGATCTCGGGTCAATTTCTATCTGCCGATCACTCGCATCCTGCGTGGCGAGTAGCTCGTCAGCAGATTGCTTGTGTGCTTGCGCGTCGAGAAGCGCTGTGCCGTCGTCCTGACCTTCGTTATCGACAGGCATCGCGCTCTGCAGCGGTGCAGTCGGCCGGACCTGTTCCGTCGTATTGCCGCCACCTTCCTGGCTCGCCTGGGCCAGATAAGCAGCCTCATCGGGCCGGTCGATCTGCTGGTCAGCATCAGCCACGATGGTGACCTCCAGCGAAATTGCACTAGCGAACTGATTTGCGAGCTCGGGATTAAAAGTGACACCGATAATCAGGATGCCGTGAAAGAGCGCGGCGAGGAATAGCATCGCGGGCAGCCGGTCAGGCACGGCTGGTGCGACGAGTCGCAATTCGTCGAGAGGATCTGTATGCAGCGCTATGTTGGCCATAATCGCGCGAATAATCCGACAATTTGTTTACATAAACAAGGGACTAGCGCCCAAAAGATACGGTCACTGTCACCTTATCGCTTAGGGTAGATGATTCTCGATTGCGTCGAACATCAGCCCGGCGATGTTCAGGTCAAATTGTCGGTCCAGTTCGCGGATTCCTGTCGGGCTCGTCACATTCACCTCGGTCATGTAGTCACCTATGACATCAATTCCCGCGAACAGGACGCCCTGTTCACGCAGTACAGGTCCAACTTCGGCGCAGATTCGCCTGTCTGCGTCCGACAGCTCCTGTCCCTTGGTTGTTGCGCCCGCGACGATATTGCCGCGGTTGTCATCCCCCGTCGGAATGCGTGCGAGCGCATACGGCACGGGTTCACCGTCGATGAGCAGGATGCGTTTGTCGCCGAGTGTTATTTCCGGGATGTAAACCTGCGCCATCGCAAATTGCTGTCCGTAGTCAGTCAGGGTTTCAAAAATGACATTGGCGTTGTTATCTCCTTTCTGGATAACAAAAATCGAGCGTCCGCCCATGCCGTCAAGCGGTTTAACGACGACGCGACCGTGCTCAGCAAGAAACGCTTTCATCTCATCCATCGAGCGGGTGACCAGCGTCAGCGGAGTGCAGTCCGGAAACCAGGCGGTATAGGCCTTCTCGTTCATGTCACGTAACGCTTGCGGTGCGTTGACGATCAGCGCCCCCGCTAATGCGGCGCGATCCAGGATGTAGGTCGTGTAGACGTACTCCATATTGAACGGTGGGTCCTTGCGCATCAGGATCGCGTCAAGGTCGCCGAGCTCGATGTCTCGTTGCTCACCGAAATCAAACCAGTCGTCGTTATTGTCGCGCACGGTGAGCAGGGTTGATCGCCCAATCGCCTTGCCTGACAGCATGCGCAAATCCTGCTGTTCGAAATAATGAATCTCGGCGTCGCGGCGAGATGCTTCCAGCAACATTGCAAGGGATGAGTCTTTCTTGGGGGTGATTGAACCGATCGGGTCCATCACGATGCCTATTTTGAGAGGTTTTAGAGCCATCTTTTGTGCTTCCGGAGTCGTTTCGGGCGGAAGCGGCAAACTATACCGTGAAACCTGCCGTAAGCATCGGAAATTTCATGATTTTGCGTATCGTGGCGCGCGTCGTAGCGGGAGTTATGTCAATATGGTAAAAGTCGCTTTTCAACGTGGGGAAATTTGGTGTCAGCTAACGTATCGCGAAGCCTGAACGGGCTAAAAATACTCGTCGTGGACGACAGCAAGACCATCCGCAGAACAGCAGAAACCCTGCTATCAAAAGAGGGTTGCCAGGTGTTCACTGCAATCGATGGTTTTGATGCCCTGTCGAAAATTGCCGATCACCAGCCTGATCTGATTTTTGTCGATATCATGATGCCGCGCCTTGATGGCTACGAAACCTGCTCGTTGATCAAAAATAACAAAGTATTCAAGCAAACCCCCGTCATCATGCTTTCGAGCAAAGATGGCCTGTTCGATCGAGCACGCGGACGCATCGTCGGTTCAGAACAATATTTAACCAAGCCGTTCACCAAAGACGAGTTGCTTGGTGCAATTTCCAACCAGATCAATTAAGGAATTTTAGATGGCAGTCGTACTCATCATTGATGATTCGCCAACGGAGCTGCACCTGTTTCAGAGCATGCTTGAGAACGCGGGCTTCGATACGCTGGTCGCCGACAGCGGTGAAGAAGGTCTGAAAGCCGCGAGAACCGCACACCCTGATTGCATTTTGATGGACGTCGTCATGCCAGGCATGAACGGCTTTCAGGCCACCCGGCAACTCACAAAGGATCCGATGACGGCCTCAATACCGGTCATCATGATCACGACCAAAGATCAGGAGACCGACAAGATCTGGGGCATGCGCCAGGGCGCTGTTGAGTATTTGGTCAAGCCAGTCGCGGACAAAGAGCTTGTCGCGATGATCAATGCGGTGATGGCAGCCTGAATGGGTGATTCCGCAGACCTCGCGGCGTTGGTTGAGCAGCCATTCGAGTTGTTGCAGGAAATGGAGCAGCGCAGTCGTGCTGCCCATGCCGGCCACGGTGCCGGTGCTATGCCATCCGAGTGGGTTGGTGTTGGATTTCGTATTGGCGAAGAGCAATTCGTTGCCAATCGTGAGCAGGTCCGCGAAGTCTTGATGTTGCCCGATTCGATAACTCGGGTGCCCGGCGCAACACGCTGGATGCTGGGCATCGCCAATCTGCGCGGTCACCTGCTGCCTTTGGTCGATCTCAAGCTCATGCTCGGGAGCGGCAGGACGACGTTGCGTCGCACGACGCGTGTCATATCAGTTAACCACCGTGAAGTACCGGCCGGACTCGTCGTTGACGAGGTTCTTGGGTTCCGGCGCTTCACAGATCACGAATTTGCAAATGAAGCTCAGGAAACAATCGTACGCTGCGATCGTTTCTTGGCCGGGGTTTACCAACGCGGTGAAGATTCCTGGCCGGTTTTCAATTTGTTCGATTTAGTCGAAAGCAATGTGTTCCTGCAGGCAGCTGCGGAATGAAGGTGAGTCATGGC
>CAYWBZ010000159.1:0-5696 GCA_964456535.1 uncultured Woeseiaceae bacterium
GCGGTCCAGGTCAGTTTCTCGTCGGTGATCGCGTTACCCGTTCGAGGGTCGTTGCCGCTCGTCAATCGTTGCATGGAAATGCAACTGTCGACCGGGCAGACACTCACGCAGAGATTGCAGCCGACACACTCTTCGTCAATAACTTCGAAGTGCCGTTCGCCATCGACCATATTCGTAATGGCCTGATGTGAAGTGTCCTCGCAAACGACATGGCATCGTCCACAATTTATGCAAAGGTCCTGGTCGATGACGGCTTTTTCAATGTAATTCAGGTTCAGGTATTGCCAGTCGGTCACACTCGGCACGGCTTTGCCCACAAGCTCACCCAATGTCAGCTGCTTGTCATCCAGAAAAGTGCTCAGGCCATCGACAAGGTCGTCAATAATCTTGAAGCCATACACCATCGCCGCCGTGCAGACCTGTACGTTGCTGGCACCGAGTGCGAGGAAGTCGACCGCATCGCGCCAATCGGTGATGCCGCCGATTCCGGAGATCGGCAGAGACCGGGTTTCTTCGTTTCGTGCAATCTCGGCAACCATATTCAGTGCGATAGGTTTCACTGCCTCGCCGCAATAGCCACCGTGTGTACCCATACCATCGGTCGTGGGGTACATCGTGAGCGTGTCGTAGTTAACACGCATGATCGAGTTGATGGTATTGATCAGCGATACGGCATCTGCGCCGCCGTCTCGTGCTGCCTTGGCCGGTGGTACGACGGTGGCAACATTTGGCGTCAGCTTTACGATTACCGGGATGGAGGCTGCGGCCTTGGCCCACTCAGTCGCCATTTGTATGTATTCCGGCACCTGTCCAACTGCTGCACCCATGCCGCGCTCGGACATGCCGTGCGGACAGCCGAAATTAAGCTCAAAGCCATCGACGCCTGTGTCTTCGATCATCGGCAGATATTTCGCCCAGGACTCTTCATTCATCGGCAACATGACCGAAGCCACTACCGCACGATCCGGCCAGTCTTTCTTGATTTGCCGAATTTCGTCCAGATTGGTTTGCAACGGACGGTCGGTAATGAGCTCGATGTTATTGAAGCCGATCACACGACGTTCGTTGCTCTGCAGAGTGCTGTAGCGCGGACCGCTCACATTAACGATCGGCGGATCTTCGCCGAGCGTTTTCCAGACTACACCACCCCAGCCAGCCTCAAAGGCGCGGTTGACGTTGTACGCTTTATCCGTCGGCGGAGCCGATGCCAGCCAGAACGGGTTGGGAGAGGAGATTCCGAGGAATTCTGTTTTCAGATCAGCCATGTCTATGCATCCCTCAAATATTGATCGATGCTGATCGCCGCGATCTTTCCATCCTGTACGGCACTAACCGTCAGATTATCACCACCGACGACACAATCGCCGCCAGCCCAGACCCCGTCCATCGAAGTTTTCCGATCGATATCCACAACGAAGCGACCGGCTTCAATCTCAAGTGACTCGGGACCGTCATCTTTTTTCTGACCGATTGCCTTGAATACGACGTCCGCATCCAGGCGCATTCCTTCATCGCTGTTATCTACGGCGAATTCGACACCCGTTACGTGGTCGTCGCCTGTAATTCGCTCCGGGCTCGCCCAATGATGAATCGTTACGCCACTGGTTTGTGCCAGTGCCTGTTCGAACACGCTCGCACCCATTTGCTCTGGCCCACGGCGGTAGACCATGTGTACCTGCTCTGCGCCGAGCCGTTTGCTTTGCACGGCAACATCAATCGCGGTCATTCCACCACCGATGACGACAATGTCGCGCCCGACGGGCAGTGTCGATTTATCATCAGCTTGGCGCAGCTCCGCAATGTACTCAATGGCATTGATTACGCCATTAAGATCTTCGCCTTCGATGCCGAGATTGTTGGAGTGCGCCAGGCCAACGCCGAGAAATACGGCGTCATAGTTGTCGCAGATTTCAGAGAGCTCAATATCCACACCCAGCGTCGAGTTGTTGCGTAACTCGATACCACCGATCGACAAAATGTAGTCGACTTCGGCTTGTGCAAAGTCATCAATCGCTTTGTACGCGGCGATGCCGTACTCATTCAATCCGCCGGGCTTGCTGTCGCGATTGAAGACAACGACGTCGTGGCCCAGCACAGCAAGACGATGCGCACAGGACAGCCCCGCAGGTCCACCGCCAACAACAGCGACTTTATGGCCACTGGCAGGTGCTCGTTCGAACAACTGCTCGCCGTTCTCAAACACCGGGTCGGTAGCGTGGCGTTGCAGCAAGCCTATTTCAACCGGCTTTTCTTCGTGTGTATTTCGAACGCAGGCTTCTTCACAGAGAATTTCAGTCGGGCAAACTCTCGCACACATGCCACCCATGATGTTCTCGCGCAGGATGGTGTGAGCCGAGCCGCGCAGATTGTCGCTGCGTATTCTTTGGATGAAGCCAGGAATATCAATGCCGGTAGGGCAGGCCGTTGTGCAGGGCGCGTCGTAACAAAAGTAACAGCGGTCCGCCTCAATCAACGCCTCGGAACGCGTCAGTGGTGGATGCAGGTCGGCGAAGTTCTCTTCAACTTCTGCTTTGCTGAGTCGTCCTGACCTTATTTGCTCATTATTAGCCATCGCGCCGCCGTTACCTTTTCACTGCAACGGGCTCGGCAAGCTGGGCTTGCTTCTGGAGCGCGTCGTAGAAAGGAGCAAATGGTGGTCGGTCGACGTACCGGCCGGCACCTCGTTCTACATTTAATTCACCGTTCGCGTAAACAACATTACCTTGCGAGATTGTGTGCGATGGGCAGCCAGTAATTTTCATGCCTTCAAAGATATTGTAGTCAACCTTTTGGTGGTCGGTCTTGGTAGAAATTGTCTTTGTCGCTGTCGGATCCCAGACAACGATGTCCGCATCTGCACCGACAGCGATGCTGCCTTTGCGTGGATAAACATTGAAAATCTGTGCCGCGTTAGTTGACGTTACCTTGACGAACTCATTCATGGTCAACTTTCCGGTGTTCACGCCGTGGTGCCAAAGTACTTCCATACGGTTTTCGACGCCCCCGGTGCCATTCGGGATCAACCGGAAGTCGTCTTTGCCGGCGGCTTTCTGATCTGCGCAAAAACAGCAGTGATCGGTAGCTGTCGTCTGCAGGTTACCGGACTGTAGTCCTTTCCAGAGCGCATCCTGATGCTCGCTGGAACGGAATGGCGGACTCATAACATGCGCTGCGGCAACTTCGAAATCTTTGTGGCGATAGATTGAGTCATCGACCAGCAGGTGTCCCGCCAGCACTTCGCCGAAGACACGCTGTCCTTCGTTGCGTGCACGGGTAATCGCTTCGAGCGACTGGCGGCAGGAGTTGTGGACAATATAAACCGGGACTTTCAGTACCTCCGCAATTCGGATGGCACGATTAGCCGCTTCACCTTCGCACTCTGGCGGGCGAGATAACGGGTGGCCTTCAGGGCCCGTGATGCCTTTCTCGAATAACTCTTTTTGTAAGCGAAAAACGAGCTCACCATTTTCGGCATGTACGGTCGGGATCGCACCCAGTTCAAGCGATCGAGCGAAACTGTTAACGAGAATCTCGTCGTCCGCCATGATGGCGCCCTTGTACGCCATGAAGTGTTTGAAGCTGTTCACGCCATGGTCGCGAACCAGCGTTCCCATGTCGTCGTGAACGCTGTCATCCCACCAGGTGATGGCGACGTGAAAGGAGTAGTCCGAAACAGACTTTTCTGCCCACTCGCGCCACTGCTTATACGCCTCCATGAGGTTTTGCTGTGGCCCCGGAATAACGAAATCGATGATCATGGTGGTGCCACCGGCGAGACCCGCCGATGTTCCGGATTCGAAGTCCTCGCTGGCTACCGTGCCCATGAACGGCAATTGCATGTGTGTGTGCGGATCGATGCCGCCTGGCATGACGTACTGGCCACCAGCATCAATAACCGTGGCACCGCTCGGTGTATCAAGATCTGTGCCGATTGCCGTGATCAAACCACCGTCGCAAATAACATCCGCTCGAAGTGTTAGTTCAGCGTTGACGACTGTGCCGCCTTTAATGAGAACGCTCATGCTCTGCTCCCGCTTTCGCCTTGTGCGGCGAAGTAATAAATGAGTCCACCTAGTATTGATCCGGTGAACCAGCCGTAGGTATAAAACCAACTTAGAAATTCGAATTTGAAGGACAAGATAGTCAGTCCGACAGGAATTAGGAACGCGATCATACCGGCAAAGTTCCATGCCGGATAACCGGCGTTGTCCTGATACAACGCGAGTAAATCGTATTCCTGATTTTTGATCAGGAAGTAATCAACGATCATGATGCCTGCGATGGGTCCCAGCAGGCTGGAATAACCAAGCAGCCAGTTCGAATACAGGCTTTCAACGCTGACGTCGGATTCGATCCAGCCGAGTTTCTTGAGCAGCTCCCAACTCATCAACAAAATACCGATGAAGCCAGTGATAAGTACGCCGCGATTCTCGTTGATGTAGCGCGGTGCTATGTTCTGAAAACTGTTGGTTGGCGAGACGATATTGGCCGCCGTGTTGGTCGAAATAGTGGCCAGGATAATCATGAGCATTGACAGGATGACCCAAACCGGACTGTCGATATGGCCAATAAGATTGATGGGGTCAGAGACGGTCTCACCGACAAGGCTCACCGAGGCCGCGGTAAGCACCACGCCCAAACCCGAGAACAAGAACATCGTCAGAGGCAGGCCAATTATTTGCCCGATGACCTGGCTGCGCTGTGATCTTGCATAGCGACTGAAGTCGGGAATATTCAATGACAAGGTTGCCCAAAAACCGACCATCGCCGTGAGCGCCGCCATGAAATAACCGACAAACGATGCCCCTTCCGGTCGATTAGCGGGAACGGCGAGAACTTCGCTCATGGACACTCTTGGCATCGCCCAAACCACGAGGCCAATAGCAACAATCAAAAGCAGCGGTGCGGCGAGCGTCTCAAGGTGTTTGATCGACTCGGAGCCGCGGATAACGACTGCGATGTTCAAAACCCAGAAGATGAAGAACCCGAGTACTTCTCCCGTGCCACCTAAAGCCGCCCAGCCATCAAATAGCTCGGCCAGCATCAGGTGGATGGCTATGCCGCCGAACAGTGTTTGCACACCAAACCAGCCACACGCGACGATGGCACGAATCAGGGAGGGGACGTTCGAGCCAATTATGCCGAAAGATGCTCGCAATACGACGGGGCAGGGTATGCCGTAACGCGTTCCTGGAAAGGCATTTAGTGTGAGCGGAATCAGAACAACGAAATTCGCCACGAGGATGGTCCACAGTGCCTCAGACACCGACAGGCCAAAATACGCAGTCAGAACGCCGCCCAGCGTATAGGTTGGCACGCAAATCGCCATACCGACCCAAAGCGACGCCACATTCCAGCGCGACCAGGTGCGTTGCGACGCCTTCGTCGGCGCAATGTCTTCGTTATAGCGAGGGCTATTCGCTATATCATCGCCAACGTCGAGCTCAATGTGCTCGCCGACAGTACGCAGCTTGCTGACTGACAAAGCATCAGGCATCAATGTCCCCCAGTGGTTATTTATCCGTCAACGGGCCATATGTTTCGGGACGGCGATCGCGGAAAAACTGCCAGGTATCGCGGACTTCACGGACCATATCGAGGTCGATCTCGTGGACGAGTAATTCGTCGTCGCCATAGCTCGCCTGGGCTTCGATGGCGCCGCGAGGGTTCACGATGTAGCTGGAACCGTAGAACTC
>CAYWBZ010000160.1:0-5692 GCA_964456535.1 uncultured Woeseiaceae bacterium
AGAACAGGCGTTCAGGGACACGATCGAGAATCCGAAGTACGAACGCGAGATCATCAACGGCCTTAAGCCTTTCTTCGACGACAAAGCGCCGGATGCTATCAAGGGTTTTTACTCCAAAGACGAGCTCGCGGCATTGCTGGAACTTAAGGGTACGGAGCGGGATGTCGAGACACGCATGCCGGTGAAGATGACCCACCACTTTTACGAGATGGCGCAAAACAGCATACCGCTGCAAAGACTCGTCAAGGCCAACCCGGACGAAACCTTAAACCTCGCGGGCTCGGAGGATCCGGGACACCAGATGGACTTCGCGCCGGTCGAAGGGCTGCTGCACAAATATGAAATGGGCCTGCTGTATGCAGTGTCTACTTGCTCGGCACATTGTCGCTTCTGTTACCGCGAAGAGTTGATCAGCCAGAAGGAAGTGGAGCGTCAGGATGGCACCGTCGCCAAGAAAGGACTGGCGAAGATTCCCGAAGTCACCGACTACATAAAGGCACACAACGAAATCGTTGCCGCAAACGGTGGCCGACACCCGGAAACGGGTCGCGAGAAACTGCGCGAGGTCCTGCTGTCCGGTGGTGACCCGATGGCATTGCCAAATCGCAAGGTTGGCGCCTGGATGGCCGCGCTCGCAGAAGCGGGCGTGGAATCGATCCGGCTCGGTACCAAAGAGATGTCGTTCCATCCGAAGCGTTTCGACGAAGCCTTCCTGTCGATGATGGACAACTTCCACGAGGCTTACCCGGATATCGGATTCCGACTGATGATTCACTTCAATCACCCGGATGAATTCCTGTTGAAAGGTGACGATGGTGAATATCTCACCAATCCAAACGGTTCACTCAAGTGGCACGCGGACACCAAAAAAGCCATCGAGGGCGTTACGTCCCGCAGCTGGATCAACGTCGAGAACCAGGCACCGATCATCAAGGGAATCAACGATGACGCTGAAGCGCTTCGAGTAATGCAACGTGCGCTGTACCGGGTTGGTGTCAACAACCACTACTTTTTCTGCGGCCGGGACATTGTCGCGTACCGGCACTTCAATGTGCCGATCGAAACGGTGTGGAATCTCCTCAACGAATCCCAAAAGGGTTTGTCCGGGGTGGAATCACATGCGCGCCTGTCAATTACCCATTACAAGGGCAAGACCGAGGTCGCTGCAGTGACCAACGAGCCGATTCCCGGCGTTCCGGGAACCGAGAACGGTGCGGTGATCTTCAAGATCCTGCGCAACGCGCTGGATGCACCGGATCGCGGCAAGGTCTGCATCGTCGGGCGCAACCCGGATGCCATCTGGTTTGACGACTACGAAGATCGCGTCATTTTCGACGAGGCCGGCTTGTTCGACTACGCACGAGTCGACAAGAAAACGGTTGAAATTGAAGAACAGGTTGAAGCGGCCGTCGGATAAAGACCCTCAACAACGCGCCAGTTCTACTGCAATCTCGGTAGCAACGCGCGCGTTGTTGATTACCAGCTGAATATTCGCGTCAAGACTCTTGCCCCCTGTCTTCTCAGCGATACGGCCCAACAGGAACGGCGTCGTTTCCTTTCCGGTGATCCCGAGTCGCCCCATTTCGGCGAGCGCGTCTTCAATCACAGCGTCAATCTCGTCACGGTCAAGTGCATGTTCTTCCGGAATTGGCACTGCAATAACCATCCCGCCATCCAGATTCATATCTCGCTTCGCGGAAATTGCCGCCGCGACCTCAGCGGCTGAGTCCACTCGATAGTCCACGGGGTATCCGCTATCGCGAGTGTAGAAGGCGGGCAGTGTGTCTGCCTGAAAGCCCGCCACCGGTACACCTTTGGTCTCGAGATATTCCAGCGAGCGACCAATATCGAGTACCGATTTGATGCCGGCACAAACCACCGCGACATTAGTGCGAGCAAGCTCATCGAGATCGGCGGAAACATCCATCGTCTCCTCAACGCCACGATGCACGCCGCCGATGCCACCTGTGGCGAACACTTGGATACCGGCCATGGCGGCAATAATCATCGTGGCTGCAACCGTAGTTGCGCCGTCTTCATTGCGAGCGATAACAAACGGCAGGTCGCGCCGACTGCATTTGACGACGTCGGTGCCGCGCTTGCCGAGTTGCTGGATTTCCTCGACCGTTAGTCCGGCTTTGAGGCGGCCATTCAAGATGGCGATCGTGGCGGGAACGGCACCGGCCTGGCGAACCGTATCCTCTACCAGCAATGCGGTCTCGACGTTTTGTGGGTAGGGCATGCCGTGGCTGATGATGGTGGACTCGAGCGCCACGACAGCTTTGCCAGCAGAGATCGCCGCGGCGACCTCGGGCGAGATATCGAGAAAGTCGTTGCTGAAATCATGCGTCATGCTGGGCCTCCATGGCACGGTTGACGGCGGCAAGTGAAAGAGAAGGGCTGCTGGTTGCCGCGTGCGACAAGGTGATGTCGGCAGCGGTAAGCGCAAATCGTAATGTATCGTTCAAATCGAAATTCTCAAGCCATGCGTAAGCAAGCCCGGCAAGAAATGCGTCGCCTGCACCACCGGCATTTTGCACCTCGCGTTTTCCGCCAGCCGGTTGTTGGCTGCCCTGAGCCTCGCCCGCGCTGTAAAAAACACCTTGTTCACCGCGAGTGATAAAGACGCGTTCGACACCCTGGTCGTGTAAATGACTCGCGACCTTGCCTAACTGCTCTGGCGTTTGTGCGCCCAGTCCGGTGAGTGCCTCGGCTTCAATGGTGCTGGTTTTAAGCGTGTGAATTGAGGACAGGTACGGTTTGAGTCGCGGCGCTTTGCTTGTCGAAACGGTGTCGGCAAAGATGGGTTTATCGGCAAAGGTGCTTGTAAGCCAGGCGAGGGCATCGTCGGGAAGATTGCTGTCGATAACTATCAATGCAGACTGCTGCAGCATCGGCTGCATGGACTGCAATAGATCTGCATTGACATGATCGATGATGCTCATATCAGAGATGGCCACCTGCATGTCGCCGCTGTCATCAAGCACCGAGAGATAGGTCGAGGTCGATACCGAGGCAATCTCCTGCACGTGTTGCACATCAACGCCGGCCTCTCGTGACACGCGTAACAGCATCTGCCCGTGGTGATCGTTACCAACCGCCGATACAAGACGGCAATCGACACCAAGACGCGCAAGGTTCTCAGCAACATTGCGGGCAACGCCACCTGCCGACGTATGCACCGATCCCGGATTTGAATCATTGCTGCGCAGTGGCTGGTTCGACTTGCCATGGATGTCGACGTTGGCACCACCGATAACTGCCACGAGTGGTGGATCGCCAGGTGCATCTTGTTGTTCGCTGGAGCTCATTACCATCAAATGCTAGTTGAACGCCTGTTTTTTGGCAATGCCCTGTGAGAGCATCATCACGAGATCCTGGTCGCTGCCGTGAACTTCTTCCGTACCTTGCCGTCTATTTGTTCTGGGTCCAGTATTGGGCCAGGAGTACGAAGATGCGTGTAGCGATCATCGGCGGCACCGGTTTTGTCGGAGGCTATCTGATCGATAGTCTTCTCGACGCGGGCCATTCTGTGTCTACGATGGTCCGGCCAGGCAGCGAGGACAAAATACGTCGGGCCGGGCAGCTGCGAATTACCGAGGGCAACCTGAGCTCGCACAAGGCGATGGAAAAGACCTGCGAGGCCTGTGATGCCGTGATTTACAACGTCGGTATACTGCGCGAGTTTCCACGCCAGGGAATCACCTTTGAAGAAACTCAGTTTCTCGGGGTGGAGCGCGCGATCGCTGCGGCGAAAAGCGCGGGTGTATCGCGTTTTCTTCTGATGAGTGCCAATGGCGTCCATACCAATGGCACGCCCTACCAGGACACCAAGTACCGCGCAGAAGAACTACTCCGTAACAGTGGTCTTGAATTCACTATTTTTGCACCATCGGTGATCTTCGGTAACCCGCACGGACTGATGGAGATCGCGACGCAACTCTACGCTGATATGGTCGTGCCATTGTTACCGGCTATCGGCTTTTACACGGGTTGGAACCCAGCTACCGGAAAGGTGATGTTGTCGCCGGTTCATGTTGAGGATGTGGCGCAGGCATTTGTGAAGGCGCTGCAGGACGATACATTGCTGCGGCAGAAGGTGTACTTGGGTGGTCCGGAGGCGCTGTCATGGCCCGAGATGATTGAGCGGATCGCTGGCGCGGCAGGAAAGACAAAAACCGTTATGCCGATGCCGATTGGCATGATGAAACTGGCTGCTTTGCTGCTGGACTGGATTCCGATGTTTCCGGTAACCAGGGATCAGCTCACGATGCTGGCCGAGGGGAATGTCGTTAAGCCAGATGAACTGGCCCGGATTATCGGCCGTGAACCGCGTCGTTTCGATAGCGACAGCCTGTCTTATTTGCGGGATAACTTCGAGAAGTACACAGGCAGGTAACAGCCATAAATCGCTGCTATCAGGTACGGCATGGAGTTGTTACCCAGCACGTCCATCCCGGCACCAACAATGGCAGGTCCGAGCATGGTTCCGGCCGCCCACATTCCCGTGTACAGGACACTTGCGGAGGCGAGTTCAGTTCCCCGAAACCGCTGTCCGAGCAAGATTACGCCCATGACGTAGATCATGCCCTCAACACCGCCCAGCGAAAACAGGAACAATGGCCCGCTGATGCTCAACGCTATGAACTGCGGCAGGATGATGAAACCGACCATCGTGATTACGATCAGGGACAGCAATAGTCGTTGCCGATTCACATGATCGGCGAGCCAGCCGAGCGGTAGCTGCAATACGACGCCACCTAAGGCGAATACTGTCAGCAGCGACAAACTTCGGGCTTCTCCGAGACCGATGTGAATGCCGAACAACGGAAAAAAAGCGATGAATGCCTCAATGGCCGCGGCGTAGGTCAGGTTCAACAGCATGATGTGCGGGAGGAGGCGGAATATCCTGCGCAGACTGACTCTGCTCTTCTCCTCCTCGGCCTGACCATCGTCACGCAACCACAAGAGTGGCAGGCTCGCGATTACGATGAGTACTGCGGTGACCGCGAATGGTGTGACTCCTTTGGTGCCCGTTGCCACAAGCACGAGTGGCCCCATCGCAAAACCAGCCGCCCCGGCAGACCCATATATGCCGATGATTCGCCCACGCCAATTGTCGTCGGCCAGGTCATTGATTACCGCCTCACTGGCCGACCACAGCATTGCGGCTGACGCACCGAGCAGGAACCGTAGCGGAAACCACAGATACACATCCTGAAACAGTCCCAGGGCAAGCAGCGTTGCTGCGGCGAGCAGAGTAGACAGTTGCATTAATCGCCCGGGACCGACGCGCATCATCAGGCGTGGGACAAACGGTGCGATCACGACACCCGCGCTTGCCTGAGCAACGATACTCAAGCCGATAATGGTTTTGCTGATGCCCTCGGCATCCAGCACCAATGACAAGAGCGGCAGGGTCAAGCCGTAAACGAGATTGACCACGACCATCGATGCGATGACGGCGATCAGGCTTCGTTTGCGATCAGGCACCGGGTTACTCAGCGGGCGGCAAATGCCCCGCCTTAAGGTATAACAGCGCACCCTCGTCGCCGGTGAACGGGTTGTGGCTACTCTCGTCCGGATTGCGCAGCCAGGTGCCGGCCGGGTAGTCGCCATCCTCGTCACTGAAACTACCCTCGATGACGAAGACTTCCTCGCCGCCATAATGCGGGTGATCCTTGAAGGGCGT
>CAYWBZ010000161.1:0-5687 GCA_964456535.1 uncultured Woeseiaceae bacterium
CGGTGCGGCCATCGCGTTCGGCAGCGGCGTACCGAGAAATATGGACGGAACAGGGTTCGCCGTTACTCGTCCATTCACAAGCTATCGCAAATAAATTGCGTGAGCACATGACCTCTGTTGCAGAGGATTCCGTTCACCTTGAACTGGCCATGACATACGGCGAACCCGCTATCGCTGACGCTATCGACAAGCTGCTGGCAAAAGGTGTTCGTCGCGTCGTTACGCTGCCGCTTTATCCACAATACTCGGGCACGACGACGGCGGCAGTTTTCGATGCTGTTGCGCGGGAGTTTAGTCAACTTCGATGGGTGCCGGAATCACGCTTCATCAATGATTATCATGATGCGTCCGGCTACATCGACGCACTTGCCGCTAGTGTCCGCGAAAGCTGGCTGGAAAATGGTCGCGGCGAAAAACTGTTGATGTCCTTTCATGGAGTGCCGGAAAGCACGCTACGACGTGGCGACCCCTACCACTGCCAGTGTCAGAAAACAGCCAGGCTTCTCGCTGAAAATTTGGGACTGGCTGACGATGAATGGTTGCTCTCATTTCAGTCTCGGGTGGGTCGCGAAAAATGGCTGGACCCTTATACCGACAAGACCGTCATGGCGCTTGGCAAGCAAGGCCTGCGGCGCGTCGACGTAATATGTCCGGGTTTCTCGACCGATTGTCTTGAGACGCTTGAGGAAATCGTCATGCAAAACGCTGGTTTCTTCAGTGCGGCGGGTGGTGGCACTTTGCATTATATTCCCGCCCTTAACGCGCGCGAAGATCATATCCAGTTCCTCGCACAGTTGGTCCGGCAGCACATCGACAACTGGCCGGCCGGAGCCGATGAATCTGCCCGTCATGCAACACGCGAACGCGCCGTCGCAATGGGGGCTACCGCATGAGTGATATTGGTCGCTTTCTTGAGTTTTCGGTCCGTACACCGGACGTTCTCGAGTCACTGCACTTTTACAAGACACTGGGGTTTGTGGAGCTCGAAATTGGTGACGTGTGGTCTCACAAGTATGCTGTGGTCAGTGACGGCGAGCTCAATATTGGTCTTCATGATCGAGTATTCGATGCACCCGCCATTACGTTCGTACAACAGGACATCGCAAAGCACGCGCGCTCGATGACCGACCACGGTTTCGACTTCAGCTTCATGCAGCTCGACGAAGATGCTTTCAATGAGCTCGGCTTCCCCGACCGTGATGGCCATATGGTAACCATGCTTGAGGCCCGCACATTTCACGGCAGTGAAGAGGCAGAAAAAGACTCTTTTTGCGGAAGTTGGTTTGAGCTGTCACTACCTGTGCGAGACGCGCTCAGGGCGGCGCAGTTCTGGGCTCCAATAGCACCAACACTTCTGGAAATGCGCGAGGAGCCGACGACTCATATGCGCTTTAGTGCTGATGGGGTTCCGCTTGGTTTGTCGGAAAGTATTGCGGTGAAAGCACCCTCTTTGTGCTTCAAGTGTTCCGACCGACACGGCCTGATGGGCCTTTTGGAACAGCAGGGGATGGACTTTGAGAAATTTCCCGGCTTCGAGGGGGCGTTTGTTGCGATCAGAGCGCCTGAAGGAACGACATTATTTGTCTTCGAAGAAGACTTTCTTGGTGAGAAATATGAAGTTGACGAATCTGGCGACGTCAGCGAATTTCCCGGTTGACCTGATTTTGAACGAGTCAGTAGTCGCGCTCGACACCCATTCTCGCCATTATCCAGCCGCTGAGCGGCGTCTTTAATATCGGAATCAGGAAGCGGTAAAGACGGCCGGAAATAAGTTGAGATTTGCCCTTCTCCAGCGCCGCCAATCCTTCACGAATAACCACCTCGGCGTCGTACCAGATGAACGACGGTGTACTTTTCTTCATTCGCGTCAACTCATCTGAGAGATGAAAATCCGTGTGTGTAAATCCCGGGCACAATGCGAGAACGTTTATATCCTGACCCTTTACGGTCATAGCCAGACCTTTCGACAATGCAATCACATATGCCTTGGTCGGACCATAACTCGCGTCACCGGATATGGACAAAAAGCCCGCGACCGATGCGACGTTCAGGACGCGCCCGAAACCCCTTTCCTGCATCGGTGGAATAAAGTGATGACACATTCCGGCAACCGACGTCATCATGAGCTCGATGTATTTTTGCTGCGCCGGCCAGTCGCGATCTGCCAGTAAGTCCGGGCCGACAGATCCAGCATTATTGATAAGGTAATCCACATAAAGGCCGCGCTCGCAAACGTCGGCAAACAATTTTGACGTTGCTGACTCGTCCG
The DNA here is from genome assembly GCA_964456535.1 of uncultured Woeseiaceae bacterium. GTDB lineage: Bacteria > Pseudomonadota > Gammaproteobacteria > Steroidobacterales > Woeseiaceae > UBA1847. Next base: position 2,270 of record CAYWBZ010000161.1, read on the forward strand.
AGAGGTCGGCCTGAATAACATCGACAGCGACATTGTATTCATCGGCCAGGTCGCTCGCCAGTTTTTCCATTGGTTCTGTCCGGCGAGCAACGAGAATCAGGTCCTTTCCCTTGCTCGCAAGTTGACGTGCAAACTCTGCGCCGAGGCCAGCCGAAGCTCCGGTGATTAATGCACGGGGTTCTGTCATTTCTGCTTCCTAAAGTAGTTCGTCGATCAGGCTGATAGCTCTGCCCAGATAGCCACTGCCAAATAGATTCAGGTGGTTTAGCACATGGTACAACTGATACAGGTGTTGTCGCTGCCGATATCCGTCCTGAAATGGCCAGCTGGATTCATAAGCATCGTAAAACGCTACGCCAAAGCCGCCGAATAACCGGGTCATTGCAAGGTCCGTCTCACGGTCGCCGAAGTAAACGGCTGGATCAAAAATAACTGGATTACCGCCGCTGCACCCCCAGTTGCCACTCCAGAGATCACCATGCAGTAACGAGGCGGCTGGCTGCACACCATCGAAGTAGATCGGTAACCGTTTCAACAGCTGTGCACCGCGCTCCTGTAGCTCCCCCCTAAAACCGTTTTCCGCTGCAAGCCGTAGCTGAAATGCCAGACGATGCTCACGGAAGAATTCAACCCAGTCATCGCTCCACGTATTGTGTTGTGGCGTCAAACCGATGGTGTTGTCGCGGTGCCAGCCATAGCGCTTCATGGTTGCGTGGTGCATTTCGGCAAGCTGCTCGCCGAATCGGCGTTCGACTACCGAGTCGGCGCGCTCAAGATCGAGCCATTCCAGTGCAAGAAAAACCGCTGTTTCAGCGGCCCCGCTGGCGATAACCTGCGGGACGTGGATCGTGCCGGTATTCGCTATTTCAGATAAGCCCTCCGCTTCTGCAGCAAACATTTGTGCAGCAGATAAAGGACCTGTTTTGATGAACAGGTCACCGTCATCGGTAACCAGCCGCCAGGCAGCACTAATGTCACCACCGCTCACCGGTGTTGGAGTACCCCCGGCAGCAAGACGAACGCCTTTCTGATCGAGGTGTTGGTAAATGGTTGACCAGTCGGGCATGTTTGGTCCGCTAAGCGCTAGTAGCGGTAAATGTCCGAGACGCGCTCTGCCTGGCGCCGTAGCGCCATGCCAATTCCCGCCTCATCGTACAGTGCATTGATCTCACCGAGCCTGGGTGCGGATGGTTGCATCAAGGTCTCTATATTCTCCATAGGTGCATCACAGGCGATGCCAGTCAGGCGGCGGGCGAGGTAAGCGTCCTCTTTGTGCGTATCGAGTTTCGCGGCTAATGTTTTTGAACCACGAACATTCACCTCGTGAATTCTGTCGAGGTTGGCGTATATTTCATCAAGGCTGCCAAAATGTTCCAGCAAGCCGGTCGCGGTTTTTTTGCCCACCCCCGGAACGCCTTTGATGTTGTCTACGGCATCGCCAGCCAACGCCAGGAAATCCGCGATTTGCTCCGGCCAAACGCCAAATGAACCCGGGATTTCCTCATAACGAAGCTTACCCTTGCCGGCAAAATCCCAAAAAATATCTTGCTTGGTCAGCAGCTGTGTCAGGTCTTTATCGCGAGTCACTATGGTCGAGGGCCGACCTTTTTCACGGCCATGGTGTACCAGCGTTCCGATCAGATCGTCAGCCTCATAGGCAGGACTGCTGTGCTCCATAACGCCAAGCGCCCGTACAAATCGTCGACATTGCTCAAATTGACGCTTCAGCTCTGGCGGTGCCGGATCCCTGTTCGCTTTGTATTCAGGATAGATTTCGGTGCGAAACGACTCGGTCATGCTCTCGTCAAACAATATGGCGATGTACTCGGGCGTGACCCGCTCCATGAAGTCGCCGATAAAACGACAGAAGCCATACAACGCGTTTACGGGATTGCCATTGTCATCGACCATGTCCTCGGGCATCGAGTAGTACGCACGAAAGACGTACACGCTGGCATCAATCAGATATTGCAATGTAGTAGCTCGCCTTGCGAGCGATCCTCAATCATGAAAATGCACCTCAACGATCTCCTCACCACCCGAAAGATGATCGCTGAGTCGCGCATGCAACGGGCTGGAGCGCGGAATATGCGCCAGCAGGTATTGCATCTGGTCGGCCAGGACACGCCGTCCCTTGAGGTAGATGTATTCCGCGTAGTTTGGCGTAAACGGCACCGCAATCAATTCCATCGCAGCCTGTTCCGGCGTTCGTCCGCCCTTGAAGTTATTACAGCGGCGACATGCAGTCGCCACGTTGTTCCACTTGTCACGCCCGCCTTGCGACACGGGTGTAATGTGATCTCGCGTCAGGTCCCTGGTTATGTATCGCATGCCGCAATACAGGCAAAGGTTGGCGTCTCTTTTGAACAGCGTGCGGTTGTTCAGGGGCGGCACGTAGCGCTCACGATTTCGCGTAAGACTCCGACTGGTGCCATGCGTTGCGATGATGGAATTGACATCGATACGGCTGCGCGTGCCATCGCAGGCGTTGTACCCGCCGAATACGGAGTAAAGCAGGGTGCCACAGTCATACGCCACCTGCTCGGAGTGATACAGACGAACCGCTTCGCGGTAGTCAATCCACTCCAAGGGCATTCCCGCAACATCGGTTCTCAAAACCTGTTGCGAAATATCGGATGCGAGTCCTGCGAGCATATCCTTCCCTCAAGGGTATGCTCCGATTATGACAAGATTTAGAGTGCCTTCAACACCTCATCGAGAGTTTCTTTCGCATCACCGAACAACATTCGCGTGTTTTCCTCAAAGAACAGCGGATTTTGAACGCCGGCATAGCCTGTCGCCATGCTGCGTTTCAGCACAATCGATGTTGTTCCCTTCCAGCACTCAAGCACCGGCATGCCGGCGATCGGACTGTCCGGATCCGTTAGTGCGGAGGGATTCACGATGTCATTCGCGCCGATGACGACTGATACGTCGACCTTGGGGAAGTCCTCGTTGATTTCGTCCATTTCGAACACGATGTCGTAAGGCACTTTGGCTTCTGCGAGCAACACGTTCATATGTCCAGGCATACGACCCGCAACCGGGTGAATGCCGAAGCGAACATTGATCTTCCTGGCACGCAATGCCTTCGTGATTTCATACACGGTGTGCTGCGCCTGGGCAACGGCCATACCGTAGCCCGGAATGATCATGACTTCCTTCGCGCCTGCGAGCAGTGCCGCTGTCTCTTGTGGGTCAACCGGTAAAACCTCGCCCTGATCTTCGCCGTCACCACTGCTGACGGTCTTGCCACCACCGGTACCAAAGCCACCGGCAATCACTGCCAGGAATTTTCGGTTCATGGCGCGACACATGATGTAACTCAGGATGGCACCACTGGAGCCAACCAGCGCTCCGGTGACGATCAACAAATCGTTCCCAAGCATGAAGCCCGTCGCTGCCGCCGCCCAACCCG
>CAYWBZ010000162.1:0-5673 GCA_964456535.1 uncultured Woeseiaceae bacterium
GGATTTCGCCTTCATTGACGAGACGGGCGTTGCTTAGAAGAAGCTTGCTCAAAAGGTCGTTCCTGCCTGCTGGGAATACGCATTATGAGAGGGTCCATGATTGATTACCAATGCTACCTTTGCGGAAGACCGTCCGGTATGCGATAACCGCGGCATGGACGCCATCAACTACCTCGATCTTATCCGCCAAGCGAGCGTCTATGACGTCGCGATCGAGACACCGCTCGAGCTCGCTAACATCCTCTCAGCGCGGCTAGGCAACCAGATCCTGATGAAGCGCGAAGACCTGCAACCGGTGTTCTCGTTCAAGCTCCGCGGTGCCTACAACAAAATTGCCGGCCTGACCGATGCCGAGCTCGCCAATGGCGTCATTTGCAGCTCGGCGGGCAACCATGCGCAAGGGGTAGCGCTGGCGGCCAGGAAGCGGGGTATTCGTGCGGTAGTCGTAATGCCGGTGACCACACCGACGATCAAGGTCGATGCAGTACGTGCGCTCGGTGGCGAAGTAATACTCAAAGGTGACGCCTACGACGATGCTTATGCATATGCACGTCAGCTCGAAGAAGAGCAACAATTAACATTCATACACCCCTTCGACGACCCGGCAGTAATTGCGGGTCAGGGTACGATCGGCGCCGAGATACTCAAGCAGGCCGGCAGCGATATCGACGCTGTGTTTGTTCCAATCGGTGGCGGTGGTCTGATTGCCGGCATCGCAACCTGCATCAAGCTGCAACACCCGGATATTCGAATTATCGGCGTAGAGCCCGACGACTCCGCCGCGATGCGCGACTCTCTGGCTGCTGGTGAGCCAGTGTCACTGGAGCACGTTGGGATTTTCGCGGACGGCGTGGCAGTGCGCCGAGTGGGCGACGAAACGTTTCGGCTATGCAAAGAGTTCGTCGATGAGGTCATCACAGTCGATACGGATCAGTGCTGCGCGGCCATTCGCGATATTTTCGAGGACACGCGATCAATCGTCGAGCCTGCTGGTGGGCTCGCAGTCGCCGGAGCCAAGAAATATGTGGCCGAACACAATCTGAGTGGGCAGAAACTGGTCACCATCAGTTGTGGGGCGAACGTTAATTTCGATCGTCTGCGACACATAGCAGAGCGCGCGGCGGTCGGCGACCAGACCGAGATGCTGATCGCTGCCGAAATACCCGAGGAGCCCGGCAGCTTCCGCCGATTTTGCGAGGTTCTCGGTCGTCGCGGCATCACTGAGTTCAATTATCGATATGCCGATTCAGAAAAGGCACACATTTTCGTTGGTGTGCAGTTGTCGGGCGGCCTTGAGGAAGCCTCGGAACTACTGGCCGAACTGTCGACCGCGGGTTTCCCGGTCGTCGACCTGAGCAACAACGAGATGGCAAAGTTGCATGTCCGCCACATGGTCGGCGGACGATCGACAGATGTGCAAAATGAACGTCTCTTCCGCTTCGAATTTCCAGAGCGGCCCGGTGCGCTTCTCGAATTTCTAAATGCGATTGGTACCGACTGGAATATCAGTTTGTTTCATTACCGAAATCATGGCTCTGACCACGGCCGGGTACTTGCCGGCATCGACGTGCCCGATTCTGAAGCCGAGGAACTCGAGGCACATTTGGCCAAGCTTGGGTACGCGCACTGGGAAGAAAGCGGCAATCCGGCCTATACGATGTTCCTGTCCTGACGACTTATTCGCGAAACGACGGGTCTCGCCGATCGAGCTTTCGCAACAAGCCTGGCCAGACAAGCGCACCGCCCAGGCCCTTGGTGACCTGCTCCGCCTGTGCCTGAATACCTTCAACAATCGGCGTCGGCACCTGTAGCAACTCGCCGCCTGACGATTGCGCCATAACCTGAATCTGGCACGCGGTTTCAAGCAGATACATCAAGAGGAAGGCGTCAGCTATCGTCGCGCCTGCCGTAAGCAATCCGTGGTTGCGCAGAATCATGGCGTTGTTGTTGCCAAGATCCGCAACAAGACGCGGCTTTTCACCCTCGTTCAGGGCGACACCTTCGTAGCTGTGATACGCGAGCGTCGCATAGGGAAATAAGGACGTCTGTGAGATTGGCAGCAGACCTTCCGCCTGAGCCGATACCGCAACTCCAGCCCGGGTGTGCGTATGCAATACGCAACCAGCGTCATGTCGCGCTTCATGCACCGCACTATGAATAACGAAGCCTGCCGGATTCACCGGGTACTCCGAGTCGAGAACTTTCTCGCCCGCAAGATCGACCTTGATCAGGCTGCTCGCCGTAATCTCCTCGAACATCATGCCGTAGGCGTTAATCAGAAAATGGTGGTCCGGCCCCGGGACTCGAGCCGACACGTGCGTGAAAATGAGATCGTCCCAACCGTGCATCGCAATCGCCCGGTAACAGGCGGCGAGGTCCGTTCGGACTTGCCATTCTTCGTCAGAAACCTGGCTTCTTACAGTGCTTTCAGTACCCATTCTTACCCCTGGAGTATCTCTGTGGTTTTAGTTACGGCGGAAACAGGGTCAGCCTGACTTTCCAAGGTGCCTTATTCCTTTTTGATTGCAACCTTTTGGGTACCCCAGGCATCAAATGATCAGGTAAAACGTAACAAACTAACTATCCCTTATGCGTTTGTTTCGTACTTGATGGTGGTGGCTTCGGCCACCACCATTTTTTTACCACATTTCGCGCAGACGAGCAGCAACATCAATCTGTTTGTCCGTACGCATACTGAATTGCCCGGCACGGGCTTCCGGACGGCCCTCAAAGCACTTTTCCATGGATGCGAGCAGCGGCTCGGTCATGAAACGACTGCGCGCGCCGTAAACATGTTTGTCTCCATCTTTTCTTTGCTGGGTAACGTGGTAACGCAGCGGCGCTATCAGCGACAGCGTTTGCTTCGCGCGTGTCATTGCAACGTATAAGAGCCGACGCTCTTCTTCAATCATCTCAGGCTTGCCGGTTGCGAATTCCGATGGAAAATTACCGTCGGAGACATTCAATACAAAAACCGAATCCCATTCCTGGCCTTTCGCGGAATGTACCGTCGACAAGATCAGGTAGTCTTCATCGAGCAACGGATCTCCCGCGAGATCGCCGGCTGCGGAAGGTGGGTCCAGCGTTAGCTCAGTAAGAAAGCGCTCACGCGTTGGATAGCGGCCCGATATTTGTTCAAGCTGTTCGAGATCCGCAGTGCGCGTATCCAGCCCGTCATAGATTCGCTCAAGATGTGGCTGATACCAGCGGCGTACCGCGGACAGTTGTGACTGCCATCCTTGCTCATCAAACTCGGTGCTCGACAGCGACTCCAGTAAATCGCAAAACGCCGGCCAATCCTTGCTCGACGCTGCCGGTGCCCGAAACTCACGTAGCACCGAAAACAAATGATCCCCGACAGTCAGTTGCTCAAAACACCGCGTCGCATTTGCGGGACCCATGCCCGGCAGCAATTTAAGCACGCGAAAAGCAGCAATCTCATTTTTCGGGTTCTCGGCCCACTTCAGAACTGACAGCAGATCTTTAACATGCGCTGCCTCAAGAAACTTGAGACCGCCATACTTCACGTAGGGAATATTTCGCCGCACAAGTTCAAGCTCCAGCCGATCACTGTGATGAGAGCCTCGAAATAATACGGCCTGCTCTTTTAACTGCATGCCAAGCTCACGATTTTCGAGGATTGACTCGACCACATACTCCGCTTCTGCATCACCGTCTTCTACTGTTACGTAGCGTGGCTTGCTGCCATCCTGGCGCTCGGAAAAAAGATTCTTGCGGTACTGCCGTTCGCTTTCTGCGATCAGGCAATTTGCGCTATCGAGAATGGGCTGAGTTGAACGATAATTTTGCTCCAGAGTGATGACCTGGGCCGTCGGCATGTACTGATCAGGAAAGCCAAGAATATTCTCAACTTCAGCCGCACGAAAAGAATAAATGGACTGCGCGTCGTCACCGACGACCGTAACACCGCTGCCATCCGGCTTTAGTGCATTCAGGATTTTTGCCTGCACAAGGTTCGTATCCTGATACTCATCCACCAGCACATGATCAAAAGATGATCCTATCTGCTCCGCAAATTCCTGCTCCGCGACAAGGTGGCTCCAGTACAAAAGCAGGTCGTCGTAATCGAGTGTCTGGGTTTGCTGCTTGCGTAGCACGTAATGCCGAAATAATTCGGCAAGCTCATCCGACCAGTCGGCACACCATGGATAGGTGGTGTCCAGTGTTTCCGCCAGCGGCCGTTCCGTATTAACGCAACGCGAGTAAATGGCCAAACAGGTGTCTTTCTTCGGAAAGCGCCGCGCTGTCCGCGTCAGCTTCCGCTCGTGTCGTACTACATCCAGGATGTCGGCAGCATCACCACGATCAAGCACAGAAAAACCAGGGTCCAGTCCGAGGTTGTGTGCAAATCGACGCAAAAGACGGTTGGCCACAGAGTGAAATGTCCCCGACCAGGGCAAGCCACCGGCAGGCAGCGGTGCCGTACCCATTCCTTTTGTAGCCACACGCAGAATGGATTCCACCCGTCGGGTCATCTCCTGTGACGCCCGGCGCGTAAAGGTCAGCAACAATATGCGTTCCGGGCTCACTCCCGAAATCACCAGGTGTGCGACACGGTGCGCCAGTGTCATGGTCTTTCCAGTACCGGCCCCGGCGATCACCAGCAGCGGCCCTGATGAAAACGCCTTGCCAGCCACAGCTTCGCCATACTCGGCGGCCTGCCGCTGTGCAGAATTCAACATCCCCAGATGGTCGTAAGTTTCCTCGGCAACCTGCACGGCAGTTCCTCGTAAAAGTCTGTATTTTTATACAGTACTGTATATATTTACAAGTATTACTGCAGGAACGTGTCGATTTGCTCCGCGAGGCGATCCGGTGCTTCAAAATGAACCATGTGCCCGACACCCCGGATCACACAGGAGCGGCTCGCAGGGAATGGCAACGCATCCACACCGCCGACCTGTCCGGCGAACGGGCTGGTTTCGCCGCTCACGAGCAACATCGCAGCGCTGATATTTCGCCAGCAAGCCTCCGCTTCAGCCCGGCGGTACAACACGGCATTGGGCAACTTGTGATTCGGGTCCGCACGCAAGCGAACCACACCATCGTGTTCCTCTGCCCATTCACGAGCGACAAAATCTGCCTGCACATCGCTAAGGCCCGGACTTCGCTTTCGTATTCTGCTCGCCAGGGTTTCGAAGTCCGGATAGTTTGAGAATCTCGGCGGAGACTGGCCGGCTTCAAGCCAGTCGCGATACCGACCTGGCGCATCGCTCGGGTCGGAGTCGGTGAGTCCGAATCCCTCGATATTGACGATCGCGCTAACGCGCTCGGGCATCACACCGCCGTACAGAGAACAAATATTGCCACCCATACTGTGGCCAATCAGCCTGACGGGTTCACGCGGTGAGTAGATCTTCAATATAGCGTGCAGGTCGGCCAGATAATCCGGAAACCAGTAGGCATGACTGCGATGCGATGTGCGTCCAAAACCCCGCCAGTCCGGTGCGACAACCCGCCAGTCGGACTTGAATGAGTCGATCACGAACTGAAAAGTTGAGCCGGTATCGGCCCAGCCATGAAGATAGAAGATGAGCGATGCCTCTTCGTCACCCCACTCATTAATGAAATATTCGACGCCCCGGACAGTTACCGAGCGGGATTTTCGCGCCACCCGCGGTTCGTATTTGTCTTTGCCAGCCATGGTTCACT
>CAYWBZ010000163.1:0-5667 GCA_964456535.1 uncultured Woeseiaceae bacterium
GTGTGCGGGTTCAAGTCCCGCCCCGGGCACCAACCAAACGACACAGATCACATCCAAAACCACGACTGGTTAACAGTTCTGACCATAATCCTCGCGTGCGCTGGTCAATGCCGCTCGAGAATGCCAAAACAGATCATCACATTTCGTAAAGAAACTACGGGAGAGCTGTTTTGGCCTCTACCACGAAAGACAATGTTGATTACCGTTTGCTGAATCGCCTGAGTAATTTGGTGATCTGCAGCTGCTGCCTGCGGCAAGGAAAAGTCACGCCGGTCCCACAGGTGATTTCAGATCGTCACGCATTGACGAACGAGTGCCCGGATTGTCGGCATGAGAGCGCCACCAGAAACGGCTATCGCCGCACACTCGGAAAGGTCTTTACCATCGCACGGTAGGCGAGCGCCATCGATGGTGCATCGCGCTCAAAGCGATGCCACAATACGCCGATGGCCAAACTCTATTTCTACTATTCGTCAATGAACGCGGGCAAGTCCACCGCGTTACTTCAATCCAGCTATAACTACAAAGAACGTGGCATGAGCACGCTCGTACTTGTGCCGATGCTTGACGATCGCTATGGCGCTGGAAAGGTCACGTCGCGTATCGGCATCGATGCCGAGGCGACTGTTTTTCGGCGTGACGACGACTTGTACGGGTTCGTCGAGGGACTGCACAGTCAGGAAGCACTGCACTGTGTGTTGATCGATGAGGCACAGTTTCTAACACGCGACCAGGTCTTCGAACTGAGTGATGTGACTGACAAGCTGAATATCCCGGTACTGGCTTACGGCCTGCGCACCGATTTTCAGGGTGAACCGTTTGAGGGCAGCAAATATCTGCTGGCGTGGTCCGATAATCTGAAGGAACTCAAAGCCATCTGCCATTGTGGCCGCAAGGCGACGATGGTGCTGAGGATGGACGGTGACGGCAATGCCGTTACGGAAGGATCACAAGTCGAAATCGGTGGCAATGACCGCTACATTTCCATGTGTCGAAAGCATTTCAAGGAAGACTTCTACGGTTGAAGCGGCGACCTGACTCAGGTTTGGATCGTTGGCAGGTCTTCTGTCATGGTCGGCAAAAGTGCAGTGTTTTCCTGCTCGAGTAACTTCCGCATATCATCCAGCGTCTTCATTGTCACCGTGTCGGAAAAATCCGCGCCTTCGAGCTCGTCCCTGGAGGTGGCGCTCGGGTCGTGGAACTTGATGCGGTGATGTCCCAGCGTGATGACATCGTCGTGAATCAACACATGATTCGAAACACGTTTGGAATTTACGAATGTGCCGTTACTACTGTTCAGATCCATCAGGAATGTTGCGGCCCCATGCCGCACCAGTAGTGCGTGATGACGGCTGACAAAGCGGCTATTGATCGAAATATCGTTGTGTTCGGATCGTCCAACCAATGCACGCGGTTTATCCATTGTCAGGTCGCTCATCACACTACCGTTATTGGTAACGATCAACCGCGGTGGCTCTGGCGGAATGACCTCTTCCGGCGCAAGCTCTTCATATGGTTGCTCGGCCCAGGTCCCCGTTGGTAGTGAGGGGTGCTCAATATCCGAAAGCGCGACCGGCAACGTATCTGTTTGGGCGATGGCCAGTAGTGCGACTCGATCAACAATGCCAGGCCATCCTGCGGATGCATGCCAGATATCTCTGCAAACTTCGTCCGGAAATACAAACGCCGGATAGTCGCTACCAGCGGCACTTAGCTTGACGTGCAGATACTGCTTGGTTTCTTCCCGGTTCATCGGACGGAGGTGGAAGTCGTGAACGACTCGCTTCGCGATCGGTGCCATTGCCGCTGCCGCCATCATGGGCTGTAGCGACCGGTCGCTGACCAGAACCATCTTCAATGCGCTTTCTGTGCGCACCCGTAGCTCGGCAAGCTCACAAAGGGCGCGCAGAGCGCTGGGATTGACCTCGTGAGCATTCTCGATGATCAGCAAGGGTGATGCGTTGGATGCTGCTTGTTGCAGCGCAAACACTCTCACCAGGCCCAATAGCTCGTTGGCCGAACTGAGTTCCAGGTCATAGCCGAACTGTCTTAGTACTGAGATCAGGAGATTGGTTGTATTGAGCCCCTTGCCGTCGATGACAGCCGCAGAGCGGTCGTCGGGCATGGAATTAATAAAGGTGCGGATAAGCGTTGATTTGCCGGATAAGCTCGGGCCTTGTAATAAGGACAGGCCGGTTGAATGTGTGCAGGTGTCGCTCAACACTTCGATCGCAGCAACCTTTGAGGAATAGGAGACGATCGCAAGTGGCTTCCCGTGTGTCGGGAATGGTTGTTGTGACAGGCCGGCTGCGCCTAGATCCATAAGTAATAACTCGCAGGCAATTAAGTCGCGTTAAAATGGTATTGTCAGGTTTCGGTCTTTTCGTATATGAAATGTTGACCGGGCCAGTCAGTCTACGGTTCGGCTTCGGTTCTTGTAAACCGAAATTCGGTAACTTGTTATTTGTCAAAAGCACACAGAGTATTTTTCGAATTGACTTCACTCTTGCACGGTAAACAGTTAATAAACAAGGAAGTTTCATCATGAATTTTGTACCGTCTGCGTTTCGCGACAGAGTGTAAGGTATTGACTGCAAAGCTATCAGCCGACGCGCTCACTTTGATACGCGGTGAAACCTGCCTGTTTCAGGATTTGGGTTTTGCGCTGAATCCCGGAGAGTTGCTGTTACTCGAAGGTCAAAATGGTAGCGGCAAGACCAGTTTGATGCGCGCAATCGCAGGCATGTTGAGTCTGGAGTCGGGCGAAATATTCTGGAATGGCAACGATGTAAGCCGGCAACGACAGGAGTTTCACGGTGAACTGGTGTGGATCGCACACCGCACGGGGCTCAAAGGTGACCTGACGCTGGTCGAGAATCTACGTTTCGAGGCGTGTCTTCGTCCACAGTCCAATGTTGATTCGGCCACGGTCTACGAGAGACTCGGAATTTCCAGGCTCAAGACTCTGCCGCTGCGAGCTCTTTCAGCCGGACAACAACGACGTGTTGCTCTTGCCCGGATGTTGTTGGCGGACGTGCCGCTCTGGTTAATGGACGAACCGTTTACAAACCTCGACCGTGAAGGGCGCAAGCTGGTCGTTGAACTGGTTGAGGAGCATCTTGCGAAAGGTGGCATGTGTGTGATGGCGGCGCACCAGGACGTCGATATCAAAGCAACTATTAACCGGGTAGCTCTCTGATGGCGTCGACGAATCCGCAACAGCCCGGCATTTTTTCAGGCCTTCTGGCGATAGCCCGGCGTGATGTATTGCTTGCCTGGAAACGGCCTGGCGATGTGCTGAATCCGCTGTTTTTCTTCGCAATGGTCTGCACATTGTTCCCGCTTGCAGTGGGGCCCAGTGCCGAGCAGTTGATTTTCAGCGGTCCGGGTGTGCTTTGGGTCGCCGCCTTACTGGCCACATTGCTGTCACTTAACTCGTTGTTCATGTCTGATCACGAGGATGGCAGTCTCGACCAGATGCTTGTCAGTCCGCAACCGCTGCCGGTACTTGTTCTCGGCAAAACCCTTGCGCACTGGTTGATCAGCGGTTTTCCGCTGGTACTGATATCGCCACTGCTGGCGATAACCTATCGCATGCCCACAGATGTGATTGGCGTCCTGATGCTGACCTTGCTGTTGGGTACCATTTGCCTGAGCCTGCTAGGCTCCATCGGTGCTGCCCTGACAGTGGGCTTGCACACGGGGACAGCGTTACTTAGCCTCCTGATCCTGCCGCTGGCGATGCCGGTATTGCTGTTGGGTGCAAACACTGTGTCATTGGCGGCCGGAAACGAAGTTTACGCAACCGGTATCTGGGCGCTTGGCGCCTATGCGATTGCTGCATTATCACTGGCACCGTATGCAACGGCTGCCGCATTACGAATTAGTAACGAGTAAAAGAATCTTATGTGGAAGTTTTTTCATCACTTGACGTCGCCGCCGCATTTCTACCGCCTGGGCGCGACACTCATACCGTGGCTGGCAATACCGGGCTTGTTGCTCGTAGCCTACGGAACTTATGCAGGCTTGTTTCTGGCATCCGTGGATTACCAACAAGGTGATGCCTTCAGGATCATCTACGTCCACGTGCCAGCAGCCTATTTGTCCATGCTGGCCTATGCCTTCATGGCATTCGGCGGCGGAATCGGCCTCATATGGCGAATGAAGCTGGCACATGCGGTTGGCGCTGCCGCCGCACCGCTCGGCGCTGCATTTACGTTTCTTGCGTTAGTCACCGGTTCGATCTGGGGCCGACCAATGTGGGGAACCTGGTGGGAGTGGGGTGATCCAAGGCTGACATCGGAACTGATTCTGTTGTTTCTCTATTTTGGTTATATGGCGCTGCGTTCATCCATCGACGACACGGCGAAGGCCGACAAAGCCAGTGCAGTGCTGGCGCTGGTTGGCGTGGTCAATGTCGTTATCGTTCACTACTCGGTTGAGTGGTGGAGCTCACTGCACCAGGGCCAAACGCTGTTTAAGAAAGGCGGCCCGGGAATGGACGCCGACATGTTGTACCCGTTGCTGGCAATGATTTTCGGCTTCACATTTATTTTTGGCGCGTTATTATCGCGCCGCATCCGCACCGAAGTGCTGTTTCGTGAGCGAAGAACTCGCTGGGTTCGTGAGTTAGTACTTACACCTGAAGGAGGTAAGTAATGGACGCATTAGCGATGGGTAATTACGGGCCTTACGTATGGAGTTGTTTTGCGCTCACTCTTATCGTGGTCGTGTTCAGCGACTGGCGGTCCAGGGTGCGACACAATCGGGTTTACCGGGACATCGAAGTACGCATCAAAGCATTTGAGGAGCGTCAATGAAACCAAGACAGCAACGCATGCTGGCCGTAGGGCTGGCGTTATTGGGTATCGCAATAGCTGCGGGACTCACATTTCGTGCGTTTGACGAAAACATGATGTTCTTCGTAGAGATTTCCGACGTCGTAGCCGGTGAATATCCACAAGAACGTAATTTCCGGATCGGCGGCCTTGTCGTCGAAGACAGCGTCGCGCGTGAGGAAGGATCACTTTCCATGACATTTCGCGTGACGGATATGCGCTGCCAGGTAGGCGTCGAATACACAGGCGTCTTGCCCGATTTATTTCGTGAGGGTCAGGGCGTGGTCGCACATGGGCGCATGGGTGACAACGGCATGTTCATTGCCGACAAGATTCTCGCAAAACATGATGAGAACTACATGGCGCCCGAAGTGGCTGAATCGTTAGCTAAACACGTTGACGCCAAGATGCAGCCGCTGCAGGACAGTAGTACGGAGTGCGAATCGGAATGATCCCAGAGATTGGACACTTTGCGTTAATTTTGGCGCTGTCGCTCGCGCTGTGTCAGGGCGTGTTGCCATTAATCGGTGCGCATCGGAATGACCCGGCAATGATGTCGGTCGGTCGAACAGCCGCGTACGGTCAGTTTGTGTTCGTTGCGATTTCCTTCGGATGTCTCATTTGGGCATTTCTACAGGATGACTTTTCGGTGCTGTACGTGGCGAATCATTCGCAACTGTCATTGCCGACGGCATATAAAGTTTCCGCAGCATGGAGCGCGCACGAAGGCTCGTTGCTGATGTGGATATTCATACTCGCCGCCTGGACGATGGCGGTGGCTCGTTTTAATGCCGGAATCCCGAAAGTACTTATAGCGCGAGTGATCGGT
>CAYWBZ010000164.1:0-5659 GCA_964456535.1 uncultured Woeseiaceae bacterium
CTGTTACCGCCGTGAGAGGGCAGCGTCCTGAACCACTAGACGAAGGGAGCGGAGTTTTGGCCGTCCTTCTGGACGGGGGCGCCATTATACGGCCGGGTTCTGAATCCTCAAGTCAAAATCGTACATTTTTTCTATCCCCCGCCAGCTAGCTGGGCTGGTATCATACGGCGCATTCATTCACCTCAAGCGATATGCATTTGAAAAACACCGGGAAATCCGGGTCCAGAGCGCCAAAGGTTATTCCTCGCGCCGCCCATAACGTCTCCAGAGACGAAATCTCCAAAGCTGCCCTCAAGGTTCTGTATCGACTGCATAAGTCGGGCTACCAGGCATTCTTGGTGGGTGGTGGTGTGCGTGATGTCATCCTGGACTTACACCCCAAAGACTTTGATATTGCGACCAACGCGACACCCGAAGAGGTGCGTTCGTTGTTCAGCAATTGCCGTTTGATCGGCCGTCGCTTCCGATTGGCGCATGTTCGTTTTGGACGGGAAATCATCGAAACTGCTACATTCAGGGCAGCAGCCAATCACAAAGATGATGACTCCGCCCACGATGTCGAAGGCCGGATCATTCGCGATAACGTCTATGGCAGCATCGACGAAGACGTCTGGCGTCGCGACTTCACCTGCAACGCCCTGTATTACAACATTGCAGACTTCAGTATCTGGGACTACACAGGTGGTTTCGAGGACGTAAAGAAAAAACGTCTTGTATTGATTGGTGATCCGGCACACCGGTTGCGCGAGGATCCTGTACGTATGCTCCGCGCTGTTCGATTTGCCGGCAAGCTGGGTTTTACAATCGACAACAGTGTTGTTGAGGCCATGCGTGGTCACGCTGGTCTTTTAACCAACGTGCCCGCTGCGCGATTATTTGATGAATTCTTGAAATTGTTCCAGGCGGGCTTTGCTGAGCGCACTTTCGACTTGTTGCGGGAGCACAAACTGTTCGGTGAGTTGTTTCCAGCGACTGAAGAAGAGTTGTCGAACAGCGAGAATTTTCTGGCGTTTACACATTCTGCGCTGAAGAACTCGGATAAACGCGTTGCCGAGGGCAAGTCGGTCACACCGATGTTTCTGCTCGGTGTATTTCTTTGGCTACCGATCAAGAAGCTCGCGGCCATTCGGCGTTCTGAAGAAAAGATGTCCGAGTCTCAATCATTGAGTCTCGCGTCGTATGAGATTGTGTCGCAGCAACAACAACGTATCTCCATTCCCAAGCGATTCACGATACCGATGCGAGAGATGTTGTCGTTACAGCCACGCTTTGTTCAGGTTCACGGCAAACGAGCGATGAATTTGCTGGAGCATCGCCGCTTTCGTGCAGCTTACGACTTCATGGTGCTGCAGTCGGAGGTTGGCGAAGTTGATCCGGAGCTGGCGAAATTCTGGACCGATGTACAAACGCAGTCAGCGGACGAACGAGCGAAGAGCTTTCAGATGCAGTCCGGAGAGGCGTCGGGCAAGAAGCGCCGACCACGGCGCCGACGCCGGCGTAAACCCACTGAAGAATCGTGACGGAACGTTGGTATCCCGCGTACGTTGGGCTTGGCAGCAATTTGCAGGGGCCGGAACGCCAACTTGAGGACGCTTTTGAGTTGCTCGCTGGCATTCTTCGCACACGACTAATTAAGAAGTCCTCCCTTTATCGTTCGGCCCCGTTTGGCGGTGTGGAGCAGCCCGACTTCGTGAACGCCGCGGCAGCATTGATGACCCGGTTGTCGGCAGCGGAGTTGCTCATTGAATTGCAGCGCATTGAAAATGAACGGGGCAGGGAGCGAGGCGATGTTCAGTGGGGGCCGCGCGTTCTGGACCTGGACCTGTTGGTCTACTCGAACCAGAAGATCAACGATCACGACCTCATCGTTCCACATCCGGGCATCGGCGAGCGAAATTTTGTATTGTTGCCACTTGGAGAAGTGGCTCCCGGCCTCATTATCCCCGGTCTGGGTCATATCGAAAGACTTAATGTCAGTTTTAGCGAACCTGCGATTTCGCGCATTGGATAAAGGAAACCAGTGACCGTTAGTCATATTAAGAAACCCGGCAGTGCGCCGCGCTACATTGCGATCGAAGGACCGATCGGCGTGGGCAAAACGGCTTTGGCCAGGCGGCTGGCTGACAGCCTGTCTGCAGATCTTGTACTCGAAGAATTTGAAGAAAATCCGTTTCTGGAACGGTTTTATCGTGATGGCCGATCGGCGGCATTACCAGCGCAAATGTTTTTTCTGTTCGCGCGCGCACGGCAAATCGAGCAGATGAGACAATCGGACCTGTTTTCAAGCGTGCGAATTTCTGACTATCTGTTTACTCGCGATCAGTTGTTTGCTGAGTTGAACCTGGATAGAGAAGAGCTCAAACTTTACGAACAGATCGCGGAAAACCTGGCTGTTGACGCGCCGGTTCCGGATCTTGTCATCTATTTGCAGGCGTCAGTCGATGCAATTATGCAACGACTCTCGCGGCGTAATTCGCAATATGACCGTTTTGTAGAGCGTGCGTATGTCGAGCGACTGACCGATGCCTATTCCCGGTTTTTTCACAACTATGATGATGGCCCGTTACTGATTGTGAATGCCTCGCAGATAGATCCAGTCAATAATGACGCAGATTACGAACAGCTTTTTCGGCAGATCGAACGCACCACCGGCGGTCGTCATTTCTTCAATCCAGCTACTGCCGCGCTTGGCTGATACCACTCGCCTGATACACTGACAGACTATGTACACACAACTTGAACAACGCGGCATGCAAGAGCCGCCGGTTAACGTTTCGACATTGCGGAAAATGAAGCATGACGGTGAGCCGATTGCGTGCGTTACCGCCTATGACGCCAGTTACGCGGCACTCGTCGATGCAGCCGGGGCAGACCTTGTGCTCGTAGGTGACTCGCTTGGCATGGTCATTCAAGGCCACGACACGACGGTACCGGTGACTGTGGATGACATCATCTATCACTCGCGCACAGTCGCTCGCGGTTTACGGCGCGCATTCCTGGTCGCAGATATGCCCTTCATGAGCTACACCGAGCCGGGCATGGCGCTCGACAATGCTGTGCGTCTGATGCAGGAAGGCGGCGCCATGATGGTCAAGCTTGAGGGCGGCGATGACCAGGTCGAAATTGTTGAGCATCTGGCGCGCCACGATATTCCGGTTTGCGCACACCTTGGCCTGAAGCCTCAGTCTGTTCACAAGATAGGTGGTTTTAAAGTACAAGGCAGAGATCCGGATAAGGCAAAGGAAATGTTGTCGTCCGCGAAGCGCCTGCAAGATGCCGGTGCCGATATTGTACTCCTCGAGTGCGTGCCGAACGAGGCGGGTAAGGTTATTACCGAAGCGCTGGAAGTTCCTGTGATCGGAATTGGCGCGGGCCCGAATGTGGATGGTCAAATTCTGGTGTTGTATGACATCCTCGATATCACGAGAGGTCGCACGCCGAAATTCGTCAAGAATTTTCAGGCCGGATGTGATTCTCCGTACCTCGCGGTGCAAGCCTACGTACGTGAGGTCAAAGAGGGTAATTACCCAGCTGCAGAGCATTGCTTTTCCTGATTTCTCCCGGACCTCGCAAGAATTATGATCGTAGTACACACAAAGAAAGAGCTCGACGAGCAGCTGGCTGAATGGCGTCAGCACGACGACCACATCGCCTTAGTTCCGACGATGGGCAATTTACACTCCGGGCATGTGTCGCTGGTTGAACTCGCTCGTGAGCATGCCGAGCGCGTTGTCGTTAGTATTTTCGTTAATCCCACGCAGTTTGGTGAGGATGAAGACTTCGAGGACTACCCGCGCACACTCGAGCGCGATACAAGGCGACTAAAGACATCGGCAGCCGATCTGATTTTCGCGCCAAGTGTAGAAACGATGTATCCGTTTGGATTAAAAGACGCGACTACAATTTCCGTGCCGAGGATTACGGAGAATTTCTGCGGCGCAAGTCGGCCTGGACATTTCGACGGTGTTACATCAGTCGTCGCACGCTTGTTCGCGCTGGTGCAGCCGGATTCGGCCGTCTTTGGACAGAAGGATTATCAACAGCAATTGGTGAT
Source organism: uncultured Woeseiaceae bacterium (assembly GCA_964456535.1). GTDB lineage: Bacteria > Pseudomonadota > Gammaproteobacteria > Steroidobacterales > Woeseiaceae > UBA1847. Next base: position 4,055 of record CAYWBZ010000164.1, read on the forward strand.
TCGCCACATGTCGCAGGATCTCAATTTGCCGGTTTCTATCATTACAGGCGAGACGGTCCGGGAGGAAGACGGTCTCGCAATGAGTTCACGAAACCAGTACCTGACCGATGACGAGCGTGCGCATGCACCGGTCTTGTTCCAGGTATTGTCCGCTGTGGCAAACGATCTGCAGAACGGTCGCCGAAATTATGAAGAGCTGGAAGCTGAGTCGGCCGCAGCGCTGGGCGATGCAGGTTTCAATGTGGATTATTTTGCAATTCGACGTGCGCAAAACCTGGAAATTCCGGATCGTGATTGCGATGAGCTGGTGGTTCTTGCCGCCGCGCATCTTGGCAATGCCCGTTTGATTGATAACACAGTAGTTACGATTTAGTCAGATACGATATTGCGACCGGCGTTTTTCGCACGATACAGAGCGGCATCGGCATCTCGCGTTAGTAAGTCCAGATTACCCTGCAGGCCTAGCTCCGCAACCCCCATAGATATTTGCACCGGAATCTTTATCAGGGAGTCGCTGCCATCACCCGTGGTACCGCTCACTGCAATTCGAACACGCTCCCCGATGGCAAGCGCTTGCTCCTGATTGGTACCCGGAAGCAGGACTACAAATTCATCGCCACCGTAACGAACCAGGAGGTCACGGGGGCGGAATTGTGAGCGCAGGATTCTCGAAACGGCGGACAATGCCCTGTCTCCTGCGATGTGACCGAACATGTCGTTAAACTGTTTGAAGTTATCGACATCGATCATCATCATTGCGACGGGCTTTTCGTTCCTGGCGCAGCGATCGATTTCTGCGGGAAAAGTTTCCAGCATCGAATGTCGGTTCGCAAGACTTGTTAGCGCATCAGTTGAAGCGTGTCTTTCAAATTTCTTGATTTCACCAAAGCTGTCGGCGATTACGCGATTATGACTGCGTACTCGTTCCGAAAGAACAACCAGTAAGTTCTTGGCGAAGTCGTGCGACGCATCGACCATTTCCCACAAGACGGTTTGATGTATCAACAGGAGGTGCGATTCCTCGGCACCGATCACGAATGCAGAGGGGTCACGGTCTTCGATAATTGACATCTCGCCGACGCAAGCGCCGACATCCATCGTTGCCAATACAGGTGTCTCTACAGAGCCGACATGGATATTCAGACTGCCTGAGAGAACGATGAATACGTGTTCGTTCTTCGCGCCCGGTGACAGCAGCAGTTCACCCGCTGCGAGGTCACGCCGATCACAACGTTGCAGGAGTTCATGAACGTCATCCGGTTGCACGCCCTTGAACAGCTCAAGGCTATTGAGCAGTGAGCGTTTGTAATCCGAATTTATCGCCAATGATTGCGGCAATGTTGACTCCCTTATGTATAAGGGAATTGTCGCGATTATCGCCGCAGATAAACATCGACCAGCACACAAATTTGCTGCAATAGGAATGTGACGCAAGTCACTAATCGTTGTTGCAGAGCTCCGCACGTGACTCCGCGAATTCGGATCTGTCCTCTGCTGTCGGTTCGGGGTAGCGCAATCCGATGCTTTGTAACGCGCTGATGATAATTTCTGCCACACGCGCCCTCATGTATGGCTTATCGTCGGCTGGAATGGCATACCACGGCG
>CAYWBZ010000165.1:0-5613 GCA_964456535.1 uncultured Woeseiaceae bacterium
TGTAGTAAGTGACACGAACGGTATCAATCTGCACGACAGCCTTCAATTGAAAATATTTACTACTGGCGTCCAGTTGCCCCCGCATTTCTTCGGTAAGCCCCAGACCACCGAAAACCACATCGATATCCTGAAAGCCACTTTCTTCTCTTTGCGAGAGCAGGCTTTCCAGCATGCTCTGATCCATGTTGACGTGGAGCGACTGCAATACTGCTGGCGTTGCGGTGTTCGGATTGATGCTTGTTCGTTCGGGCAGTGCAGTGATGTGAGGTAACAGACGGTCAAAACTCGCCTTATCCATGCCCTCCAGCGCCGCCAGTTCAGTGACATTGACGAGAGGCCGACCAAAGGTACGATATGGCGGCGTAAGGCTCGTGTAAATGGAATCTTCCGCACCGTCCGGGAATCCCGCATCCTCATTGTTGTCGATCCAGTCTGCCGTCAGGCCCGCGAATCTCGGGTCAATCTCCAAAATAATCAGCAGTCGTCTAAATTGTTCGAGAACAGCCTGGTCGATTTTGTCATTTTGGTCGACAAGGTTATTGACGTTGAAACGCCCGTTCAAATCTTCGATTTTGCCCGTGACCGCGCCTTGCACAGAATCGTTATCAACTGGCAGTCCGGGCAATTCGCTCGCCCATAATTCTCCAAGATGATCTGTCTGGGTATCAATGCTGTCATCACGAAGTATATTGCGAATCCAGGACTCCGCACCCAGCGCCACCTGCAACCCTTGCTCGTGAAACAAGAGGGTCATGGTGCGGCGTACATCGAGTGCATTGTTCCAGACAAGGCCGGCGGCGAGCGAGCCGGTTAATGCGGTAATCAGCATTGCAGTGATTAACGCGACCCCGCGAGTACGTTTCGACCCGTTCACGACGCGACCTCTATGATGCGACGAATCTCGCCTTCTCCTTCGAGAGTCAAAATTATTTCAACCGCGCGCGGCCGCATTGTTTCAGCGCTGAAACCCTGAGCACCCAACGGTGGCCACTCACTGGTCTCCTGACCGTTATCCTGCATCAGGCGAAATTCAAGGCGCTCCACACCATCAAGAATCTCTGTCGAAATTGCGTCGTTGGAATAGGTCGAATCAAGGACGTTGTAATAGATCCGAAATAACTTTCCGTCTTCCAGCAAGTAGACGCTACGTTGCTGTGTGCTTCTTGGAAGCCCGGCTGGATTAGTCCAGCTACCATGCGTTACAGCAAGCGCGAAGTCGTTTGCGGCAGATACCATCACAGCAGGCATATAGCCCTGGCCGAGTTCATCGCGCACGGGGCGCGGCGATGCGGCGGTCAGGTCATTACTGAGATAACGTATCGTGCGTTGAATTGCCTGCAGTCGGTCCATACGCTCGGTCAGCATATCGGCATTCATCAGGGTCTGGCCCAACGACATGTAGGCCAGAATGGTCATAACCGCAAACACGGCCATCGAAACAAGGACCTCAATTAACGTGAATCCTTTTGTCCGGCGCATGCTCATGATTCGGCGCCGGGATCAGAGTCGGGAGCCGGGTCGGGTCTTATTATTCGCAGGTAGGGTTGATTGGCTCCGCCAGGTGAACCGGGCGGTCCAACAAAGCCTGTCACCGTTCGAATGCTGTCGTCGCTGCCGGCAAATGATACCGAAACGTCAATGCGAAACAGATCTTCGACACCGGTCTCCGAGACGACAGCACGCCAGCTCCAGTCAGTACTGGCAAACTGGACTTCGCCATTGCTGGCGCCAACGTCCGGTGTCTCCGGTGCGAGTCTGAGTTCAGCGATTCGATTCTGCGCAATCCAGCTTGCATAGGTTCGATTTCGCATCGTCTGCGCTTCAAAGACCATCTGGCTCATACTCGTTGCAACGAAAATGAGTGACAGCGAGACGATCGTGAGTGCGACCATCACCTCCAGCAACGTGAAGCCACGACTTGTCCTCAACTTCATCGTCTAGTCCTCATCCGGATCGACAAGCTCAACCATACCGAGCGCGTCGCCACGGAGGAGAATATTCTGATCCCCGTAGGTCCGCAGAATTCGCAGTTCGAACGGGGTCGCGTCGCCGCTGGAATAAATCATCAGGTGTGGCGAATAATTCTGTCTCGCCGCACGAGTGGCTCGCTTTTCCGGATCATCGAATTCAGCAGGGTCGTTATCAAGCAGGATGCGCTTGTCCTCAAGATAAAGCTCGAATTCAACATCTTCCGGAAGCGCGCGCAGGCGCAAGGTATCGTCGCCCGGAACATCCGCCCATTGCCCGGATAGCGCGTCGTACTCCACGAAGCGATAGCCAGCGGTCATCAATTCGATGCCAAATTCGCGGCTTTGCAGCGTTGCTTCGTCCTGAGCGACCGCCGCGAGTGCCATAAATCGATCAGCCTCTGTTTTTAGTTCGCGGTCGCTACCAAGAATACCCAGTGACAAAGACGCCACAGAAATAACGATGCCGACGATTACTACTACGACCATTATTTCTAATAGTGAAAAACCGGTTTGTCGAATTCGCGGGAACATTACTGCGTGCTGGTCGTGATTATTGATCGGGATCCCAGTTACCGATGTCCGCGGCGACATCCTCACCACCTGGTTTTCCGTCGGCGCCAAACGAGTAAATGTCGATCGCACCATGGCTACCTGGATTCAGGTACTGGTAAGGGGTTCCCCATGGGTCTTTATTGAGTCGCTCGATATAGCCCTCGGGGTTCCAGTTCCTGATCGCAGGATCGCTGGGCCTGGTCACGAGCGCATCCAGTCCGTACTGAGTATCCGGGTAGGAGAAGTTATCCAGCCGATACAATTTCAGCGCCCCTTCGATAGTCGCTATATCCGACTTGGCGGCGGTAACTCGGGCGTCATCGACTCGACCAATGACATTCGGCGCCACAATTGCGGCCAGGATGCCGATGATAATCACAACGACCATGATCTCGATAAGGGTGAAACCGGCCTGTCGGCGGCCCAGTGTTTGCAGTTGCGTCACTTCCTGTGCTCCAAAACGTCAGATTGACTCGCTCATTGATTAAACGTCAGTATACCAAACATGGGGTTACACAATTTTAAAGACGGCAACAAAAAAGACTGGCTGATGCTGTGGGCAATACCCGCCATCATCATCGGTGTTTCGCTTGTCATTATGCTGGGCGGCGAGACTGCCAAAGAATGGCTGCGCTACGATCGGGTCTGGATTGGGCAGGGCGAATCCTGGCGTTTCCTGACTGGCCATTTTACGCACTTAAGCTGGTCGCACCTCGCCCTGAATAGCGCCGGGTTGCTGTTGATCTGGTTTCTCATCGGCCGATCGTATGCATTCCTGGGCTGGATTCAGATCACTCTGATCACAGTGGCAACGATCGACACCGCATTCTGGCTCCTGAATCCGGAACTCTACTGGTACGTCGGTATGTCCGGCCTTCTGCATGGTTTGCTGGTTGCCGGGATCATTCCTCGATTACGCACGCTGGACGTCGAAACCGGCATTTTATTGCTGCTACTGGTCGCCAAAATCGGCTATGAGCAGTTTAATGGCCCGGTTCCGGGGTCTGAAGGCACATCGGGCGGGCCTGTTGTGGTCGACGCGCACCTCTACGGCGCCCTGGGAGGCGTTCTGGGAGGCGTTCTGGTGGCTTTGCTAGCCAGAATTAGGGGAGAGCGGCCGGCATCGATATAATGCGCGGCGTCGGATTCACAGTACGGAGAGACAGTTTTGAGCAGAGCAATGGTATTTCCTGGCCAGGGATCGCAATCGGTTGGTATGCAGGCAGAGTTGGCCGCCGAGTTTCCGGTCGTACAGCAAATTTATGCTGAGGCGAGCGATATCCTGGGTTATGACCTCTGGGCCCTGGTCCAGAATGGGCCCGCTGAGGAGCTTGCGGAGACGGTAGTCACCCAACCAGCCATGCTGACGGCTGGTACGGCGGCATATCGCGTTTGGCAGGCCGCAGGCGGTGCTACGCCCGAACAGGTCGCTGGCCACAGTCTGGGGGAGTACACGGCTTTGGTGGCTGCGGAATCATTGAGTTTCACCGACGCCATGACAGTCGTTATTCGCCGTTCCGAGCTCATGCGGGACGCCGTACCAGCAGGTACCGGAGCCGTTGCAGCGATCATCGGTCTCGATGATGCGGAGGTGATCTCGGCTTGTAACGAAGTATCCGGTGTGGGTGTTGCCGAACCCGTGAATTTCAATTCACCTGGACAGGTTGTTATTGCGGGTCACAAGGTGGCTATCGATAGCGCCATAGAGCGATGTGTGGCAGCAGGAGCTCGTCGAGCTCTTATTTTGCCGGTAAGCGTACCGACCCACTCATCACTGATGATTCCCGCCGGCGAAGCCTTGCGGGAAACCCTGTCACAGGCGAATTTTGCGACACCAATAACCAAGGTCGTTGCGTCGATGGACGGAGAACCCTATATCGGCAGCGATGATATTCGGTCCCGGCTTTCGAAGCAGGTCTATAGTCCAGTGCGCTGGGTAACCACCATTAATTCCATGATAGAGGGCGGCGCTTCGAGCTTTATCGAATGCGGTCCAGGTAAAGTCCTGGCCGGCTTATGTCGTCGCATAGACCGTGGTACGCCGGCAACGTTTATCGATTCGATTGAGAGCCTGCAGAAATCACTACAATAACCAAGGATCAGCAATGACAAGTATTTATAGTTCGGACGCATTGGCCGGTGAAGTTGCCCTCGTAACGGGTGCCTCACGTGGTATCGGCGCTTCGATCGCAAAGGCACTGGCTGGCGCCGGAGCTACAGTCATCGGCACAGCGACCAGTCAGGGTGGGGCAGATGGCATTACTTCTGCACTGGCTGGCAAGGGCCGCGGCATCGTCCTCAACATAACAGATGACGAGTCGGTGCAGTCAGCTATCAAGGATATTCAGGGCAACGAAGGCAGCCCTTCAATCCTGGTGAACAATGCAGGCATCACAAAAGACAATCTACTCATGCGCATGAAAGCGGAAGAATGGGACGACGTCATTTCGACCAATCTAACGGGTCTGTATCGCGTCAGTAAAGCCTGCCTCCGCGGCATGATGAAAGCGAGGAAAGGGCGCATTATCAACATCGCATCAGTCATCGCGGTGATGGGCAATGCCGGCCAAACCAACTACGCTGCAAGCAAGGCTGGCATGGTTGGGTTCTCAAAATCACTGGCGCGCGAAATCGGCTCTCGCGGCATCACCGTTAATGTCGTGGCGCCCGGATTCATCGATACGGACATGACTAAAGACCTTCCCGAAGATCAGCGTGCAGCGATGTTGTCGCAAGTACCACTAGGTCGGCTTGGGGCCGGCGATGATATCGCCAATTCGGTGCTCTTTCTGGCTTCTGGCGGCGGCGACTATATCACCGGCGAGACGTTGCACGTCAACGGCGGCATGGTGATGGACTGATCGGCTATAGATTGCCACAACTTATTCACATACAATGGCCGACCACGAGCGAACTGGCCTTAGTATTATTGAGTAAATATCAATAACTTAGAGCGATTTCACCCGTGTATTAAGGCCGGTTTCCACGCCTATAATGGCAGGCCAAAACTAAATTTTTGAGTCTTTTCAGGAGTAATAAAGACTATGAGCAGTATCGAAGAACAAGTTAAGGGCATCGTTGCCGAGCAACT
>CAYWBZ010000166.1:0-5611 GCA_964456535.1 uncultured Woeseiaceae bacterium
TTCGCCAAAGCACGCGGTCGCCGCGGCGCGATCGAGATTGATCTTCCACAAACCAAATTCAAACTGAATGAAGACGGTGAAATCGATCGAATCGAAGTTGTGCCCAGAAACGATGCACATCGGTTGATCGAAGAATGCATGATTGCCGCGAATGTGGAAGCGGCGAAGTTCCTCAAGGAGCATCGCATCCCGGGTCTGTATCGCGTGCATCCAAGGCCCGACGTAGATCGATTCAACGAATTGCGTTTGTATCTGCTGTCGCTGGGCCTGAAGGTCCCGCACCCCGATCATGTCGAGCCGCGCCACTTCACTCAGTTAATTGAGCAGGTGAAAGATCGACCGGACAGTGCTGCCATTACGATGGCTATGCTGCGGTCTCTTACGCACGCTGAGTATTCGCCTGCGAATGTGGGGCACTTTGGACTGGCGCTCGAGTCGTACGCACACTTCACATCCCCTATACGCCGATACCCCGATCTACTAGTGCATCGCGCAATCCGACATATCGTTCGCGGCGGCAAGCCCGGGAAATATGATTACGGTGCGAAGGAAATGGAGCGCCTCGGGGCGATTACATCCGCCCACGAGAAACGAGCGGAAGACGCGACCCGCGACGTCGAAGCCTGGTTGAAGTGCCAGTATATGGAGGGTCATCTCGGCGATGAGTTTGACGGCGTCATCACAGGTGTCACCAATTTTGGTCTCTTCGTGCAAATCACAGAATTGATGACGGACGGGCTCGTGCACGTGACCAGTCTTGCGAATGATTACTACAAGTTTGATGTGGGCTCACAAAGGCTGGTCGGCGAGCGCAGCGGCCATTCCTACAGTCTCGGCGAGGAAATGCGGGTGAGGGTGCAGCGAGTCGACATGGAAACCCGCAAAATCGACTTTAGACCGGTCGAAGATGACTCGCGCAAAGCGCCGCAAAGTCGCCCGTCGAAGACCAGAAGACGGCGCAAATGAGCAAGACACAGTACATCACCGGACTAAGAGCGGTGGAGCAGCTGCTCGCAACGAATGCTGCGGAGATTGGACGTATCTACGCGGAATACCAGACAGCAAACCCGCGGGTTGAGGCGATCATCAAGAAGGCCCAGTCAGCGGGTATCGACATACAGGCCGCCAATCGTGCGCGGCTGGCACAAATGAGCGGTGAGGTTCGCCATCAGGGCGTCATAGCCGAAGTTCAGCGCAGCACAACGCTTGATGAGGCAGGGCTCAGGACGCTGGTGGAGAAGCGTCTGGAGGCCGCGGACAGCAAGCCATTGCTGTTGTTGGTCCTTGACGGCGTGCAAGACCCGCACAATCTGGGCGCCTGCATGCGAACAGCCGATGCCGCGGGCGTCGACGCAATCATCGTGCCGCGGCATGCCGCAGCCGGCTTGAGCCCGACGGTCAGCAAGGTGGCTGCCGGGGCCGCTGAACAGCTGCCATTCGCGACGGTCGGCAATCTGAACCGGGTGCTGGGCTGGCTTGCGGACTACGGTGTACGGGCTATCGGAACCAGCGATAAGGCCGATTCCAGCCTGTTTGAAGCCGATTTGAGCGGTTCTGTGGCGCTGGTCATGGGCCGTGAACACACGGGTCTTAGCAAGGGTATTTCGAGCCGCTGCGATACACTGGTTAGCCTGCCGATGGAAGGCGTCGTATCGAGCCTCAACGTCTCTGTCGCGACCGGTGTCTGCCTGTACGAAATAGTGCGTCAAAGGGCCTTGCACCTACGTTAAGCGTTAGGTAGGATGCGCCTCCCGCTCATAAGGGCGGGTTTTAACCTCTTGCTACTTCGGATTTGCCGGGTAGCTGTAATCCGAAAGGGGATACAATGAGACACTACGAAATCGTGTTTCTGGTTCATCCGGACCAGAGCGAGCAAGTTCCTGCCATGGTGGAAAAGTACCAGGGTATGGTGACTGAATCAGGTGGCAGTATTCACCGCAGCGAAGATTGGGGCCGTCGCCAGTTGACACACCCGATCAACAAAATACACAAAGCGCATTACGCTCTTCTAAACGTCGAGTGTGACTTCGGTGTGATCGAAGAAATCAAGAGTGCTTTCAAGTTCAACGACGCCGTTCTGCGTAATCTCGTTATCTCTCGTGACGAAGCCGTCACCGAAGCATCGCCGATGGCGGTTGCTGTGGCCGAAGAAAAGGCCAAAGAGAAAGAAGCTCAGCAACGCCGTGAAGCCAAGGCTGTTGCCGAAGCTGCAATGCGTACTAAGCCTGTTGAAGAAGAGTCAAAAGACGAGGCGAAAGCGGAAGAGGGTGCTGCAGCGGAAGAGTCTGCTGAAGCTGTTGCGGAAACCGCAGCGGAAGAGCCTGCTGAAGCTGTTGCGGAAACCGCAGCGGAAGAGCCCGCTGATGCAGTCGAGGAAGCCGCAGCAGACGAGCCTACTGATGTTGTTGAAGAAGCCGCTCCCGAGCAGGCTGAAGAAGCGCCGGCTGAGCCAGAGGCTGCCGTCGAAGAAGCTGGTGGCGAAGAAGCAGCTGCTGACGCCGATGCCGAAGCTAAGAGCGCCTGAGGAGAATTATTATGAGTCGTTATTCACGTAGACGGAAATATTGTCGTTTCACCGCCGAAGGCATCACCGAGATCGATTACAAGGATCTCAACCTGCTGAAAGCTTACGTTACAGAGACGGGCAAGATCGTCCCGAGCCGAATTACCGGTACAAAAGCTCGTTACCAGCGTCAGCTGGCGTCGGCAGTGAAGCGAGCACGTTTTCTCGCACTACTGCCGTACACCGACCGCCACTAAGCGCAGTCGGAGCGAATCTTGTGCAGGCGCTAGCCAAATGGCTGCTCGCACGTCCGCATAACGCAGTATTGGCACTGGCTTTAACGCTGATACTGCCGGCACCTCAGTTAACAAGTGGTGCCATCATGGTGCTGCTGGTACTGGCGCAAGGACCAAAGTTTGCGGTGATCGAAGCGAGTGTTGCTGCCGCACTATTGGTGGTGATGTCTCTGTTACTGGGAGGTTCGCTCGCATCGGTTATAGGATTAACGGCGGGGACCTGGGTGCCCGCCCTGTTACTGGCGATTTTGCTGGTGACGATGCGATCACTGACGCTGACGTTACAAGTGTCTGTCATCGTAGCGGTTGCAGCACTGCTGTTGTTTCAGATTGCTGTTCCCGATCCGGCTGCTTTTTGGCAACCGTATCTGGATGTGATGGTTGCAGTAGTCAGGGAAAACGGTCTGGAACTCGACACAGAGTTACTTACTGCAGAGGTCATGACGATTTCGGCAGTACTCGTTTTCTGGATGCTGTTTACCGGTGCATTGTTATTGGGTTACGGGCTTTACCGCCGGTCGCCTGTCGAAACCGTTAATTACGGTCGGTTTCGGGATTTGAATTTCGGGCGCGTGATTGCGTTCACTATGGCGCTGGTTTCATTGCTGGCGTTTGTGATCGGCGCGACCTGGCTACAGAATGTCGCGTTCATTGTGTTCGTGATGTTCATGATGCAGGGATTGGCCATTGTGCACTGGCTGCGCAGCGAAGGAATGCTGCCAAATGTTGCAGTAGTTGCGGTGTATGTGTTGTTGCCGTTTCTGCAGGTTTTGCTGGTAATGGTGCTGGCACTGATTGGATATACGGACGCATGGTTTGGTTTCCGGCGTCGATTTAAAAAAGCGTAAAGGTTCGAAAACATGAACGTTATTTTGTTGGAAAGCGTTGAAAATCTGGGTGGTATCGGTGACATCGTTAAGGTCAAGCCGGGTTATGGTCGTAACTTCCTGTTACCGCAGGGCAAAGCGGCTCTCGCCACTCCCGAGAACACGAAACAGATCGAAGCACGTCGTGCTGAGCTCGAAAAAGCTGCGGCAGAAGAGATGTCGAAGGCGAGTGCTCGTGCTAAAGCCATCAACGGCGTTGAACTCGTGATACCGGCGAATGCGGGAAGCGAAGACAAGCTGTTCGGTTCCGTCGGCCCGATCGATATCGCAGAAGCACTTGCGGCGATACAGGTCGAGGTTGAGCGCAGCGAGATTCGTATGCCGGACGGCCCGATTCATGAGCTCGGCGAGTATCAGATCGGTGTCCACCTGCATGGTGACGTGAATGCGGAAGTTACCGTTCGCGTGGTCGCAGCAGAGTAGATTATTGCCGGTCCACGTGGCCGGCTGTGTTACCTTTAAGTCAGAATGAATACTGGCAAAGGAAATTAAGGGAATGGTCCGAGCTTTGGACGATGGGATGGTCAATGGAGGTGCTGAGCAGCGCCTCAAGGTGCCACCGAACTCCATAGAAGCGGAACAATCCTTGCTCGGCGGCTTAATGCTGGATGCATTGGCCTGGGACAAAGTCGCTGACGTCATCACTGCCGATGAATTCTATCGAAAGGATCACCGCCTGATCTTTTCGGCAATCGCCAACCTCGTCGAAAGCGGCAGCCCTTGTGATGTCGTTACAGTTTCCGAGCACCTCGACTCGCGGGGCGAGCTGGATAACTCAGGCGGCCTTGAATACCTCGCGACATTGGCCAATGAAACAGCCGGCGGAGCAAACGCCAGAGCCTACGCCAAGATCCTCCGAGAACGTGCCACGCTACGTGCCCTGATCAGCGCGGGCAATGAAATTGCCGGCAGCGCTTTTACCAATGACGGCCGGACGGCCGCAGAGGTACTCGATGATGCTGAGAAGATGGTATTCGAGATTGCGGACAAGGGCACTCGTGGCAAGAAAGGCTTCAAGTCGCTAAAGGATATTTTGCCGGCAGCCGTTGATCGTATCGACATGCTGCATCAGTCCGACGGTGATATCACTGGTATCTCGACTGGCTATAACGAATTTGACAAGTTGACCGCTGGCTTGCAGCCCGGTGATCTCATCATTGTTGCAGGTCGACCGTCGATGGGTAAGACCACGCTGGCGGTAAACATGGCTGAAAATGCAGCGATTGGTTCCAAAGTGCCGACCGCAATATTTTCGATGGAAATGCCGGCCCAACAGCTCGCATTTCGTATGATTTCATCGCTCGGTCGTGTGGATCAAACACACCTTCGCACGGGCAATTTCCCGGACGAGGACTGGTCGCGAATCAACACCGCCGTCCAGCTCATGTCGGAAGCGCCGATTTACATCGATGATACGCCGAGCCTTTCACCGGGCGAAATACGGGCGCGAGCACGGCGCCTGCAGCGCGAGCATGGCCTTGGTCTCATCGTGATCGACTATTTGCAACTTATGCAGGTGCCGGGCAACAAAGAGAATCGTGCGACGGAAATTGCCGAGATTTCTCGAGGGTTAAAAGCGCTGGCGAAAGAACTCTCGTGTCCGGTCGTTGCTTTGTCGCAGCTTAATCGTAGTGTTGAGCAGCGTACGGACAAACGTCCGGTCATGTCAGATTTGCGTGAGTCGGGCGCGATCGAGCAGGACGCCGATCTCATTCTTTTCATCTACCGTGAAGAAGTCTATAACCAGGACACGCCGCGAAAGGGCATAGCAGACATCGCGATCGCCAAGCAGCGTAACGGACCTATCGGAGATTTCCCACTAACCTTCGTGGGTCGGTACACCAAGTTCGAAAACTGGGTGCCGGATAGCTACGGTGGTGATTACCCATTACCGTAGGAGCGCTCCTTAGAGCGCGATCGCGGCC
>CAYWBZ010000167.1:0-5586 GCA_964456535.1 uncultured Woeseiaceae bacterium
TCGACAAAGGTGAAATGGTCTTCGTGACAGGACATTCGGGAGCGGGCAAGAGCACGTTGCTGAGGTTGATCGCCCTTATCGAACGACCGACGAGTGGGCAGGTGATCGTCGACAAGCAAAACACTCAACGTGTTAAGCGCCGCAAGATTCCGGCGTACCGGCGGCAGATCGGTATGGTCTTTCAGGATCACAAGTTGCTCTATGACCGTCCGGTTTTTGACAATGTTGCGCTGCCTTTGATTATTGCCGGTGTTAGTCACCGCGATGCGGGCCGGCGGGTCAGGGCTGCTCTCGATCAGGTGAGTTTGTTACACAAGGAAAAGCAAAGCCCGCAGACACTATCGGCCGGTGAACAACAGCGCGTGGGCATCGCCCGCGCCATTGTGACGCGACCAAAGGTATTAATTGCTGACGAGCCGACCGGTAATCTGGATCCTGACCTGTCGCTTGAGGTTATGAGAATTTTTCGACGCTTCAACGAGGTCGGCGTAACGCTGTTGATCGCGAGTCATGACATTTCCCTCATTGATCGGCTGGGTTGCCGGCGCATTGCGCTGGAGGGCGGAAAATTGCAGCAGGAGGCTGACCCGTGGCAGTAACGCGAAATTCTGACGCCGTTGCGCCTGTCCGTTCGTCAAGCGCATTTTCGATCTGGTTGGCGCGCCATGCGAGTACGTCGGTGGGAGCACTGGGACGCTTGTCCCGGCAGCCATTTGCCAGCCTGATGATCGTGTTGGTTATCGCGGTTACGCTCGCCTTGCCGGCCGCCATCAATGTCGTCGTAAAGAATGCGCAGTCCATCAGTCGTGGCTGGGACAATGCGCTCGATTTTTCCGTGTACCTGAAACTCGACATATCGGTTAGTGAAGCTGAAGGTCTTGCGCGACTGATCCGGCAGCGGGCGGATGTTGAGTCGGTTGACCTGGTGACCGCGGATGAAGCACTGGCTGATTTCAAGCTGGCATCGGGGTTTGGAGAGGCGCTTGATCAACTCGGCGATAATCCCTTGCCACACGCTCTCGTTGTGCGCCCGAGCCCAGAGAATACAGGTGCATCGTTAACTTTGCTGCAGGAAGAGATAGGCAACCTGCCGGAGACGGACCTGGTGCAGGTCGATACCGAATGGGTGCAGCGATTCCACGCCATCCTCGACATCGTAAGAAAGGCGATTGCTATTGGCGCCGCGTTACTCGGTATCGCCATCGTTGTAATCGTCGGCAATACGATTCGACTCGACATCGAGAATCGACGCGAAGAAATTGAGGTCACGAAGCTCATCGGCGCGAGCAACGCGTTTGTTCGCCGGCCCTTTCTGTGGACCGGGTTCTGGTACGGCCTGCTTGGCGGCGCGTCTGCCTTGCTGTTGGTGCAATACGGACTGTATTTGCTGAAAGAGCCGGTGACCCGTCTTGCCGGGCTCTATCAGGGCAATATTTCCGTCGCGACGCTGGATGCCAGCGAAAGTCTGACCATTGTTGCTGCCGCCGTATTCCTCGGGCTATTCGCGTCCTGGGTCACCACTGCACGCCACATGCGACGTATCGAGCCTCGATAATTGGACATAATACCGTCCAATCAAACGCTAAATAACTGTTTCCTATAATAATATTCCCTATAAGTATCGGGAACTTATGGTGGTTATTAGCACTCCAACCCTCCGAGTGCTAAAATTGCATTCCATAGACGGAGGTATTACATGACAACCGCTTTAGCGAAATCCAACTACGACATCGCCCTGGCAGGACCGGTAGGTAGTCTTGATGGTTACATCCAGGCTGTCGGCGGCATTCCTGTTTTGAGCAAGGAAGACGAACAGGCATTGGCGCATCACTTACGTGATGACGAAGACCTCGATGCGGCTCGTGATCTCGTTATGGCGCATCTGCGATTTGTAGTACATATCGCCAAAGGTTACACCGGCTACGGCTTGCCACTGAATGACCTGATTCAGGAAGGCAATGTCGGCCTCATGAAAGCCGTCAAGCGCTTCGACCCGGATTACGGCGTACGCCTCGTTTCATTTGCTGTGCACTGGATCCGTGCTGAGATTCACGAGTTTGTTCTCAAGAACTGGCGCATCGTTAAAGTGGCGACCACCAAAGCACAACGAAAATTGTTCTTTAATCTTCGCAAGAAGAAAAAGACGCTGGCCTGGTTGTCAGATGCTGAAACCAAAGCGATTGCCAAGGATCTCGGCGTCAAGCCGCAGGAAGTAACGGAAATGGAGAAGCGCCTGCACTCTCGCGACGCGATCTTCGACCCGACCCCCGATCTTGATGATGACCGCAACTTCACACCGGCGGCGTACCTGCCCAGCCCGGATGCTGATCCTGCCAAACAGGTTGAAGCTACCGACTGGAAGGATGACGCGACAACTCGCATGACGGCCGCACTGAATATTCTCGATGACCGCAGCCGTCGAATTCTTGAAGAGCGCTGGCTCACCGAGGACAAGATGACATTGCACCAGCTGGCTGCCGAGTACGGCATCTCTGCAGAGCGCATTCGTCAGCTGGAAGTTAACGCGATCAAGAAGCTTCGCAACGCAATGGCCGTGTAAGAGCCGCGACAAGCCTGACGCAACACCCAAAGGCCGCTCTCCGAGCGGCCTTTTTTATTTATACACTCGGGTGCGGTAGCGAACGTAGCCACCGTCTTCAACGCCGTGCGGGTCATCATGTGTCCAGTGCACCAGACCGCCCAGGTCGTTCCACTCGTACATGCCGCGAACGAACACCCTGTCTCCCATACCAAGTGGTATGCGGTTCGCGAGATCGATGTTGTGCGCGATCAGCAAAGTGCGGCGATTGCCAATATCGATGATGAATCGTTGGTGTCCCGAGCCGTCATTATCATCAGACAGCAGGCGCTTCACGAAGCCAGTGACTTCGATCCAGCTTCCGTCATCGCTTTTCTTATAAGGCTCATTCATCAGATGCCCTTATTATTGTTATTGGGCAGACACGCCTAGAGTGCCACAAAAAACGCGGCAAACCATCTCTGGCTGCCGCGTTATCGCATTGCTCTGAAAATTCTAGCCTTGAGTGACCGGCACCATCGTGATCTCAACACGGCGATTAGCCTGGCGACCTGTTGACGATGAGTTGTCTGCAATCGGTCGTGCCTCGCCCATGCCCAGCGTTATCATGCGTTGCTGGATGACGCCCTGAGCGGACAGGTAGGCCGATACCGACGACGCGCGTCGCTGTGACAGTCCCTGGTTGTAGGAGTCGCTGCCCGTGCTATCGGTGTGTCCGGCAACCTCAACAACCGTTTGCTCGTACTCGGCGAGCACCTTGCCGACTGAATTCAGCACATTGAAGAATGCCGGACTCAAATCAGAGCTGTCTGTCGCGAAAGTTACATTACCAGGCATATTCAGCGTGATGTTGTCACCGTTTCGGACAACGCTAACGCCAGTACCTTCAAGTTCTGCACGCAATTCGGCTTCCTGTTTGTCCATGTAATAACCGATCGAACCACCCGCCAATGCACCGATACCTGCACCGATCAGAGCATGCTGGCGACGTTCTACGGCATCATCGCCGGAAATCAGGCCAGCTACAGCACCTGCTGCTGCACCAATCAGCGCACCCTTGGTGGCCGAACTCGTTTGCTCTTCACGCGTGTAGGCGTCAAGAGTTTCACAACCACTCACAAAAACCGTCATGACGGTCATTGCAAGAATCATTTTTTGAGATCTGATGTTCATCATCTTTCCTTTGGATTTTGATATGTACGGGTGCATTGTATGCGTTCGTTACCTGAACACAGACTTAATTGACCAGTTTATGTTCAGAAAAGTCACTCTGATTACAGGTAATGAGGACTGCGTCACAAGTCATGCTCGCAGCATGTAGAATAACGGGCCCACCGCGCGAGACCACACCGTGACCGAAATCGACAATTGGCTACCTCGTTATGAGCAAGCTCACGATAGCCTCCACAATCCGGTCGTTTACTGGGCCGCCGTACCTATGGTCGTCGTCGGAGTGACGGGATTGCTGTGGGTCCTGCCTGTTCCGACAGAATTTCTCAAGATTTCACCATTGCTGAACTGGGGAAGCGCGTTCCTGATGGTTACGGCGATCTACTACTTCATCATTTCGCTATCGCTGGCGATAGGCCTGCTGCCCTTTCTTCTGGGCCTTGCGGCGATCCAGATGTGGGTGACCAATTCCGGCTATCCCGCTCTCGGCATAGCCACTGGCTTGCTGGTTGCCGGGATCGTCGGACTGGCGTTGGGTCGCAATGGCTCGCCGCGCGCTGTGGTGGAGGATCTGCAACTCATGATGCTGGGACCCGCCTGGCTCTTGTCCGTGATGTATAAGCGTTTCGGAATACCGTTCTAGTCATATAGAATCGACGCCCCAAACTGTAATTACTACCTCAGGACTGCGCCCGTGAGCACCAAACTCGATCCCATGGATCTCTACGACCTTCGTTCGGAACTGTCTGAAGAAGAGATCATGGTTAAAGATAGCGTCAGCCGATATGTTGACGACAAAGTCATTCCCCTGATGCGTGAAGCCTTCGAGAAACATACGTTTCCTCACCACCTGATTGGTGAAGTTGCCGAATTGGGACTGCTTGGCAGCTCGATCGAAGGCTACGACTGCGCCGGATTGAACAGCGTGAGTTATGGGCTGATCTGTCAGGAACTCGAGCGCGGTGACAGCGGCTTACGCAGTTTTGTATCTGTACAGAGCAGCCTCGTGATGTTTCCTATTCATGCCTATGGTTCTGAGGAGCAAAAGCAGCGCTGGCTACCTGCGATGGCGCGTGGCGAAGCGATTGGCTGCTTTGGTCTTACCGAGCCGCATGGCGGATCGGACCCCAGCAACATGAAGACTCACGCCAAGCGCGACGGTAATGACTGGATCCTGAATGGCTCCAAGATGTGGATCACGAACGCCACGATCGCAGACGCAGCTGTCGTCTGGGCCAAGACCGACGAGGGCATCAAAGGCTTCATCGTCGAGAAAGACATGCCCGGTTTCGAAACTCAGGAAATCGAGAATAAATTTTCGCTCCGTGCGTCGGTAACGGGCGCCTTGTTCTTCAACAATGTTCGGGTACCCGAAGCAAATGTCTTGCCCGGCGCATCCAGTTTGAAAGCGCCTCTAAGCTGCCTCACCCAGGCCCGCTACGGTATCAGCTGGGGTGTGATCGGCGCGGCTCAAGCTTGCCTGAATGAAGTACTTGACTACACACAGGACCGTGTCCTCTTTGGGCGACCGATCGCAAATACACAGACCATTCAAATTCGCATGGCAGACATGGCCCGCCAGATCACCACGGCGCAATTGCTGTCGCTGCGACTTGGACGCATCAAGGACAGCGGTCAACTGAGCCCAGCACAGGTATCTCTCGCAAAATGGAATAACTGCCGGGCAGCCCTCGACATCGCACGGGATGCTCGCGACATTCTCGGTGGCGCGGGTATCAGTGCCGAGTATGTGCCGATTCGTCACATGTTGAACCTCGAGAGTGTCATCACTTACGAAGGCACCGAGACCGTTCATCAGCTGGTTGTCGGCAAGGAACTCACTGGAGTAAATGCCTTCTGATGACGCAGGCTTGAAC
>CAYWBZ010000168.1:0-5522 GCA_964456535.1 uncultured Woeseiaceae bacterium
CTTCTGGGTAAGCGCGTTGACTACTCCGGTCGTTCGGTAATTGTCGTTGGTCCGACGTTGAAGCTGCATCAGTGTGGCTTGCCGAAGAAGATGGCTCTGGAATTATTCAAGCCGTTCATTTTCTCGAAGCTGCAACTGCGTGGCGAGGCGACAACCATCAAGGCCGCCAAGCGACTGGTTGAGCGTGAAGGTGCAGAAGTCTGGGATATTCTCGAAGAAGTTATTCGTGAACACCCGGTCATGCTGAACCGTGCGCCAACACTTCACCGTCTTGGTATCCAGGCATTTGAGCCGGTATTGATTGAAGGTAAGGCTATTCAGCTGCATCCCCTCGTCTGTACAGCATTTAACGCTGACTTTGACGGTGACCAGATGGCGGTGCACGTACCGCTGTCGATCGAAGCGCAGCTTGAAACGCGTGCTTTGATGATGTCGTCAAACAACATTCTGTCGCCGGCTAACGGTGATCCGATCATCGTACCTTCGCAGGACGTCGTACTGGGTTTGTACTACATGACTCGTACGAAAGTGAATGCGAAGGGCGAGGGCATGATTCTTGCGAACCTCGATGAAGCACGTCGTGCATTCGAAGCCGGTGCTGCCGAGTTGCAGGCGCAGGTGAAGATTCGTGTGACAATTCACGAAGCGAATGAAGACGGTGAGGTCGCAGAAGTAACCAAGCTCATCGACACGACCGTTGGTCGCGCATTGTTGTCGGGCATCGTGCCGAAGGGTCTTGAATTCACGCATATCAACCGCTCAATGACGAAGAAAGCGATTTCAAACGTCATCAATGCCTGCTACCGCCAGCTTGGCCTGAAGAAGACGGTCGTCTTTGCTGACCGACTGATGTACACGGGTTTCCGGCACGCAACACTGGCCGGTATTTCTATCGGTATTAACGACATGGTGGTCCCGGATAACAAGGAACAGATTCTTGCTGTTGCCGAAGCTGAGGTTAAAGAGATTCAGGATCAGTACGGTTCTGGACTGGTAACCGATGGAGAACGCTACAACAAGGTTGTCGATATCTGGTCACGTACCAACGACCAGATCGCGAAAGCGATGATGGACAAGTTGGGTACCGAGTCCGTGAAGGATGCCAGTGGCAAGAAGGTTGAGCAGGAATCATTTAACTCGATTTATATGATGGCCGACTCAGGTGCTCGTGGTTCTGCGGCCCAGATTCGTCAGCTCGCTGGCATGCGTGGCCTCATGGCCAAGCCGGATGGTTCAATCATCGAAACGCCGATTACAGCTAACTTCCGTGAAGGTCTGGACGTACTGCAGTACTTCATCTCGACTCACGGTGCTCGAAAGGGTCTTGCTGATACAGCTCTGAAGACCGCTAACTCGGGTTACCTGACACGTCGTCTCGTTGACGTTGCGCAGGATCTGGTTGTCACGGAAGTCGATTGCGAAACTCGCAATGGTGTATCCATGGCACCAATCGTTGAGGGTGGCGATATTGTTGAGCCACTTCGCGATCGTGTTCTGGGACGCGTACTGGCTGAGCCGGTTCTGCGTCCGGGCACTGACAAAGTCGCTTTCGATGCGGGCACCATGCTTAACGAGGCAACTGTGCAAGAGCTCGACGATCTGAAGATCGACCATCTGATGGTGCGTTCGCCGATCACATGTGAAATTCGCTACGGCGTTTGTTCGCAGTGTTACGGACGTGATCTCGCGCGCGGTAACCAGATTAACATCGGTGAAGCTGTTGGTGTCATCGCGGCCCAGTCTATTGGTGAGCCGGGCACACAGCTGACCATGCGTACCTTCCATATTGGTGGTGCTGCATCGCGTTCAGCGGCGGTCAATAACATCGAGATCAAGTCCAACGGTGTGGCGCATCTGCGTAACATCAAGACGGTCGCACATCACAAGGGCTATCTTGTTGCTGTTTCTCGCTCTGGTGAGATCATTGTTATCAATGATCAGGGCCAGGAACGTGAGCGTTACAAGGTTCCTTATGGAGCGACGATCACAATCGAGGATGGTGTCCAAGTTAAGCAGGGACAGATTCTTGCAAACTGGGATCCGCATACTCACCCGGTTGTTACTGAAGTTGAGGGTAAGCTCAAGTTCGAAGACTTCATCGACGGCATCACTGTTGCCGAGCAGGTCGACGAGTTTACTGGCCTGACCAGTATCGTTGTTCTCGATCCGAAGAGTCGTGGTGGTGCCGGCAAGGACCTGCGTCCTGTCGCGAAACTGGTCGATGCTGACGGTGCAGAAGTCTGCTTCGCGAATACGGAAATTCCGGCGGTTTATGCACTACCGGTTGACGCTATCATCTCGATGGAAGACGGCGCGAGCGTCTCGGTTGGTGACGTTATCGCACGTATTCCGCAAGCATCGTCCAAGACTCGTGATATCACGGGTGGTTTGCCACGTGTTGCGGACTTGTTTGAAGCCCGTAAGCCGAAAGAGCCTGCGATCATGGCGGAGCACACTGGTACGGTCAGCTTTGGTAAGGAAACCAAGGGTAAACGTCGCCTCGTTATTACCGGCGAGACGGATGGTTATGAAGAGCTGATTCCCAAGTGGCGTCACCTCAACGTGTTCGAGGGTGAACAGGTCGCGAGAGGTGAAATAATCGCTGATGGTGAGCCGAATCCACACGATATCCTGCGTTTGCGCGGCGTTGAGAACCTGGCGAATTACCTCGTTAAGGAAATTCAGGACGTTTACCGTCTCCAGGGCGTGAAAATCAATGACAAGCACATTGAGGTGATCATTCGCCAGATGCTGCGCAAGGTCATTGTTGCCACGCCAGGCGACAGTAACTTCCTGCGAGGTGAGCAAATCGACAAGGCGCGCTTCTTTGAAACCGAAGAGCAGTTGCTGGTACAGGGCAAAGATCCACTGACCATCGATCCGGTTCTACTCGGCATCACGAAGGCATCACTTGCAACTGAATCGTTCATCTCGGCGGCGTCCTTCCAGGAAACGACCCGTGTGTTGACCGAGGCGTCAGTGCGCGGTTTGCGCGACGATCTGCGCGGTCTCAAAGAGAACGTTATCGTGGGTCGATTGATCCCGGCAGGTACCGGTTTTGCACATCATGCCGATCGTCGGCGTACGCGCGAACAGGACCTTGCGGATCAACTCAAGTTGCTCGAGGAAACACAAGCTGCGGCGGCGGAAGCCGCTATCCTTACTGAGGCACTTGCCGAAGACGCGGAAGTCGAAGTTGTGACAGAAGCGGAACCTGAGGGTGAAGTAGTTGTGACAGAAGCGGAACCTGAGGGTGAAGTAGTTGCGGCAGGTGATCAGGAAGCAGCAGCAGAAGGCGATGAGGAAACAACGGCGGCCTAATAAAATCAATAACTTACAGGCCCCGGCGGGCCCGTGGAGATGCTTGCTTGACACTGCGTTACCGGCATCACTAAAATGCCCGCCCTTAATACTTGGGGCTCACCGATAGGTGGGCCCTGATTTTATAGGGCTCGTCATCAGGCGGGTCCTGTCATTTTCAGCAAAAAAGAAGAGTGAAGGCCCATGGCCACAGTAAATCAGTTAGTACGTAAACCGCGCTCGACCAAGCGCGTGAAAAGCACAGTGCCGGCGCTTGACGCCAGCCCGCAAAAGCGCGGCGTGTGCACGCGTGTCTACACGACCACACCGAAGAAGCCGAACTCGGCAATGCGGAAAGTTGCTCGTGTGCGTCTGACGAACGGATTTGAAGTCACAAGTTATATCGGCGGCGAAGGTCACAACCTGCAGGAACATAGTGTTGTGCTGATTCGCGGCGGTCGTGTTAAGGATTTGCCTGGTGTTCGTTACCACACAGTCCGCGGCACGCTCGATTGCTCTGGCGTTGCCGATCGTCGTCAGGGTCGATCGAAGTATGGGACAAAACGTCCGAAGTCATAGTCCGAACACGGCGCGTTCCAAATATGGAACGAAGCGACCTAAGTCATAAATAGTAGAGATAGTTGAATGTCCAGAAGATCACAGGCCCCCAAACGCACGATTCTGCCCGATCCCAAGTACGGTAGTGACCTGCTCGCAAAGTTCATGAACATGATCATGAACGACGGCAAGAAGTCCGTTGCAGAGCGCATCATCTATGGTGCACTGGATCGTATCTCTGATCGTGAAACACAGACCGGCGAAAAAGCGCTTGAGTTGCTGGAAACAGCGCTTGAGAATGTGAAGCCTGCCGTCGAGGTAAAGTCACGCCGTGTTGGTGGTGCTACTTACCAGGTTCCGGTTGAGGTTCGTCCGGCTCGTCGACAGACGCTTGCCATGCGTTGGGTTATTGATGCTGCACGTAAGCGCAGCGAGAAATCGATGGCTCACCGTCTTGCACATGAATTGCTCGACGCTGCAGAGAATCGCGGTACGGCTGTGAAGAAGAAAGAAGATACACACCGTATGGCTGAAGCTAACAAGGCGTTCTCGCACTACCGTTGGTAAAGGCTTTGCCGTGGCTCGCACAACTCCTATTGAGCGATACCGCAATATCGGCATTATGGCCCATATTGATGCGGGCAAAACAACCACGACGGAACGTGTTCTGTTCTATACAGGCGTTTCGCACAAGATAGGCGAAGTTCATCACGGCGCAGCCGTTATGGACTGGATGGAACAGGAACAGGAACGCGGCATAACGATAACGTCGGCCGCAACGACCTGCTTCTGGTCCGGAATGAACAAGCAGTACGACGAGCACCGTATCAACATTATTGATACGCCGGGGCATGTTGATTTTACGATTGAAGTTGAGCGCTCCTTGCGAGTGCTTGATGGTGCAGTAACTGTATTGTGTGCCGTTGGTGGCGTAGAGCCGCAGACCGAAACAGTCTGGAGGCAGGGCGACAAGTACGGTGTGCCCCGCATGATCTTCGTCAACAAGATGGATCGTGCCGGTGCTGATTTTTTGCGCGTCGTCGAGCAAGTCACTGAGCGGCTGGGCGCGAACCCGGTGCCGGTGCAGTTGCCGATCGGCGCAGAAGAGAATTTTGAAGGCGTTGTTGATCTCATAAAGATGCAGGCGCTGTACTGGGACGAGAGCGATCTGGGCGTGACCTTCGAAGCTCGTGAAGTCCCGGCTGAGTTGCAGGCGGAAGCAGAGGCCTGGCGCGAGAAAATGATTGAGGCTGCGGCCGATGGCGACGAGGATCTCACCGACAAGTTCCTCGAGTCCGGCGAGTTGACGGACGAAGAGATTCGGCGCGGACTGAGAGAACGTACATTGTCTGGCGATATTGTCGTAGTAACGTGCGGATCGGCGTTTAAGAACAAAGGCGTTCAGGCCATGCTCGATGGGGTTATCGAGTTCATGCCTTCGCCGCTTGATGTACCGGCAATTGCGGGCATCAATGACGATGAATCGGAAGGTGAACGGCATGCGGACGACAAAGAGCCGTTTGCAGCATTGGCGTTCAAGATTGCGACGGATCCGTTCGTTGGTAATCTGACATTCTTCCGCGTGTATTCGGGAGTGTTGAACTCCGGTGACACGATTTATAACCCGGTAAAAGGCAAGAAAGAGCGCATTGGCCGTATTTTGC
>CAYWBZ010000169.1:0-5500 GCA_964456535.1 uncultured Woeseiaceae bacterium
AGTTTGGCCAAGCGGTTGGCGCCGACGCTTATTGCCGGGATGCTGCGCAGACAGCCGAATTGGGTCCGCAGTTGATCAAGGAACGACGCGAGGCGGCAGTCTGTGCCTGAGCAGGTACTTGTTATTGCCTGCGGCGCCCTGGCTCGGGAAATCAATGAGCTTAGGCGGTCCTACGGATGGGATCACCTGCATCTCAAATGCATTGATGCTCGTCTGCACAATCGACCCGCGCTTATTCCTGAACGGTTGCGAGAGAAAATTCGCCGCTACAAGGGTGAATACGATCAGATATTTGTTGCCTATGCTGATTGTGGCACAGGCGGCGCCATCGACGCAGTGCTCGAAGAGGAAGGAATCGAACGGCTACCCGGCGCACACTGTTACCAGTTCTACGCTGGAGCGGAAAGGTTTGCAGCGCTGGCCAAGAAAGAACCAGGCACATTCTATCTGACGGATTTTCTTGCGCAGCATTTCGAACGCCTGGTGATCGGACCACTGAAACTCGATGTGCACCCGCAACTGCGCGATGCTTTCTTTGGCAACTACCGCCGGGTCGTCTTCTTGTCGCAGACCGATGATGAGTCTTTGCTCGCCGCCGCAAAAAATGCCGCGAATCGCTTGTCGCTCGAATTCGAGCATGTCCATTGTGGCTATGGAGCATTGGAGACGAATCTCCGGTCGCTGACAACAGGTCAAACCTATGGTCAAGAAAATTCTCATTTATTGGCGTGATATTCCGGCTCAGGTCATTGTGCAGCGAGGCCGAAGACGCGAGAAGGCACAACTGAGTTCGCGTTTTCAGAAAGCGATCGATCGTGCCGCGATGCGCGCCGGCAAGGGCAGCAGCGACGCGTACATATCTGAATGGCGTCGGGAGTCCTCATCTATGGTAACTGATGCCGCGTTGCTTGAAGTTGCGGAACAGGAAATTCGCCGCCTCGAATCAGAATTTTCTGACGAAGCGCTGTTGCAACTGATCCACAGTAACGGCGCTGCGGGGGAGCGGTAGAAATGTACCGCATGCGGTCGTGGTCGGTGCGAAACGCACGCTGGCTCAAAGCCCTCTACGGCGTTTTAGAGTTCACTCTGTCGGCATTCAATCCCCTGTTGAAATTCATCGGCCACGAGCGTCTGGACAAGCCTTTTGTTGCTGTTGAAAAGACGATAAAGGGCTTCCTCTTCGACTCACAAAGCTGTGGTCAATGCATCGTGGGCTTTACAGGTATGTCTTGCCCGATGAATTGCCCGAAGAAGATGCGCAACGGGCCATGTGGCGGCGTGCGTTCCGAAGGCAGATGTGAGGTCAATCCTGAGATGGCGTGCGTCTGGGTGCTGGCGTGGCAAGGCAATAAACGATTCCGCGAAGACGAATACCCCATCCAGATTGTTCAGCCGCCCGTCGACCATCGCCTGATTGGCACGTCCGCATGGCTGCGCGAGTTACAACAGAAGTCACAACCGCCCAATTCCCAGGTGATAGCTGGCAATGAAATTTGACGACGAACCGCTCATACCGGGCGAGCATCTGCCGATCCGGCCAGGTCATGACTCACCCGGCCGGCTCGAGCGCGTATTGCGTGCTGGCGTTTTCGCGGTAACCGCCGAGATTGCGCCGCCCGACTCTGCCGACCCGGAGGAGGTCTACGACCGCGCTGCGCTCTTCGACGGCTGTACGGACGCCATCAACGCCACCGACGGATCCGGAGCCAATTGCCATATGTCCAGCGTTGCCATGTGCTCCTTGCTGACACGGCGCGGATACTCAATGGTCATGCAGGTGTCGGCACGTGACAGAAATCGAATCGCCATTCAGGGCGATCTGCTCGGCGCCGCAGCGATGGGTGTGTGCAACGTACTGTGCCTGACCGGCGACGGCGTCGAGGTTGGCGACCACCCGGAAGCCAAGCCCGTATTCGACCTCGATTGCATGTCGATGCTGAGCATGGTCCGCGGAATGCGTGACGACCGGCAGTTTCTCAGTGGACGCAAGCTCACGAGTCCACCACAGGTATTCCTTGGCGCCGCCGCAAATCCGTTCGGCCCGCCGCTCGACTACCGGCCGCACCGGCTCGCAAAAAAATTAGTTGCAGGAGCCCAGTTTGTGCAGACGCAGTACTGCTTCGATATCGACATTTTCAAAGACTACATGACCGCCGTGCGCGACA
This sequence comes from uncultured Woeseiaceae bacterium, assembly GCA_964456535.1. GTDB lineage: Bacteria > Pseudomonadota > Gammaproteobacteria > Steroidobacterales > Woeseiaceae > UBA1847. Next base: position 2,166 of record CAYWBZ010000169.1, read on the forward strand.
TGGGCATCCACGAGAACGTATTTATTCTTGCCGGCGTAGGGCCGTTGGCATCGGCGAAGTCTGCGGAGTGGATTCGCACACATGTACCTGGGGTTCACATCCCGGATCACATCATCGACCGCTTACGAGGCGCCGAACATCAGAAGGAAGAAGGTGTCAACATCTGCATCGACATGATCAACCAGTTGCAAGAAATCGAGGGGGTTCACGGCGTTCACATCATGGCGTTCCGCCAAGAACACCGGGTGGCGGAAATCGTTGAACGTTCCAACGTGCTGCAAGGCCGCGAGCTTTGGCATCCGGGCGTGGCGCGAGATGCCGAGCCTGCGCTCAGCTAAGACAGCAAACAATTTCGGCGCAGAGCGTCGGTTAGGAGTAAACCACAATGACAGAGACTCTACTCAGTTCCGCCAGTAAGGAGGTTCGCATCGGCTTTGATCGGCCGTTCGTCATTATCGGCGAGCGCATCAATCCGACCGGCAGAAAAATTCTCGCTGAAGAGATGAGTAAGGGCGACTTTAGTCGTGTACAGGCCGACGCGATCGCGCAGGTTGAAGCCGGCGCGCATATGCTCGATGTAAATGCAGGCATCCCGCTTGCCGATGAACCGGCGATTCTGGCTGAAGTTGTGAAGCTCGTGCAGTCAGTCACCGACGTGCCATTGTCGATCGACTCGTCGATCGTAGCCGCGCTTGAGTCGGGTTTATCGGTTTACCAGGGCAAAGCGCTCATCAACTCGGTGACTGGTGAGGAAGAACGGCTCGAGGTCGTGCTGCCGCTGGCAGCGAAATACGGTGCGGCAGTCGTTGCAATCTCGAACGACGAGACCGGTATCTCCGAAGATCCAGACGTGCGCTTTGAGGTTGCGAAGAAAATCGTGGAGCGCGCTGCAGACTACGGCATTCCGCGCGAGGATATCGTTGTCGATCCGCTGGTCATGCCGATCGGCGCCATCAATTCGGCTGGCAAGCAAGTCATGCATATCGTCCGGCGCCTGCGAGAGGAACTGAAGGTAAACACGACCTGTGGCGGGTCGAATATCAGCTTCGGATTGCCCAATAGAAACGGCATCAACGGTGCCTTCCTGACTATGGCGATGGCGTCCGGCATGACATCCGCGATCACAAGCCCGTTGCACGCGGAAGTTATGCAGGCTGTGATGGGCGCAGACGTCATGATGGGACACGATCCCAATTGCGCAAACTGGATCCGCAAGTATCGTGAGCCATTCGCCGACGGCGAAACCCGTGGTCGGCGTGGCAGCAAGCGCCGCCGCCATCCGACCTGAACATTAGGCAATACCCAAACTTTCTTTCAACGGGTCCAGAAATGGCTCAAAGTTTTTCCACTGCTCGACACCGCTTTTATACAATGGCTGCCTGACCTGCTCTGCACTTGGTGTGTGCACGGCTCGCTCGGTCTTGTGGAAGTCGATACAACGCTGGTCAAACGGCAATCCAAGGAACTCGAGCAGGCGCCGCACCTGCGTCTCCAGATCCTCCACCACATCTTCATACTGCACACTCAGTATCTTGCCGGGCAGTACGTTCTCCCAGTGGTCCATCAACTCTACATAGCCGCTGTAGTAACGCCCAAGCTCTTCCAGTCCGTAACTGAACTCCTGCCCGTCACCAAATAACTGCTTAAAATTACTAAAGCAACACGCCATTGAATGGCGTCGCGCATCAATGATTTTGCAATTGGGAAACATTAGCTGAATCAAGCCAATGTGGCGGAAATTGTTCGGCATCTTATCAGTGAAGAAAATGCCGCCTTGTCGGTAGACCCGGGTCGACTTCAGATACTGGTTAGCGAAGCGTTCGAATTGTTGCTGATCCAGGGTCTCGAGTATCGCCGGATAGCGCGACTCCTCGTCAATCTTGTGACGCCCCCCCAATTTTTGCGCCTGGGACATGATATCGGGCAATTCGATGGTGCCGTCGACCATAGGGTGAGACGCCAGGATCTGCTCCAGGAGCGTAGAACCTGCCCTCGGCATACCGACAATGAAAATCGGTTCATTACTCTGTGCCCCAAACCCTGCCCTGTCTTCGAAAAACTGCTGCGTACAGGTCTCTTTTTGCCGTGCGAACTCATCGTCCGTGCGCTCTGCCCGATAGCGCGTTTCGGCCAGTTTCAGCTTGTTGCCGCGCGCATAGTATTCGAAGGACGCGTCGAAATTTTCGCTGTCCTCGAAACTCTTACCGAGCGCAAAACACAGTTGATATCGATCAACAGTCTCGGTGGCCACTTCCGCCTCGGCACGCTGCATCTGCGCGACCTCGGCGTCCTCGAAATGGTAAGTCTTGACGTTGGCCAGGCTCCAGTAAGCATCGCCATGATCAGGCTTGATCTTCGCTGCCCGTTGATAAGCCTCGATGGCGCGCTGGCGCTCTCCAAGGGATTTCAGCGCATGCCCTTTGAGCATGTGATAGTGGAGATTGTCCGGACTCTCTTCTATCAGCTGGTCATAGTATTCCAGAGCCTCGTCAAACTCACCCACCGGTACAGCCGCATTGGCATAAAGCAGGCGAAAGGCAGGGACAGCCGGCTGAACCTTCAGCAGCAATGCTGCCTGCTCCATTGACTTCTGGAATCGCTGGCGTTTGAACAAAACCTGGGTGTAATCGTAACGCGCTGCAAGAAAATCCGGTGCGAATTCAAGGCAACTTTCAAGGAGGAAGTCGGCATCGTCGAGGACACCCAACTCAGCAGCTATTCTTGCCAGCAATCGCATGCCTTCCACGTGCTGACGATTTTTCTGCACAAAAGCACGACAGAGCTGTTCCGCCTGATAGAGCTTGCGTTCATGAATCATGCTGGTAACGGAGAGTAATTCCGGTGGAAGCCCGAGCAATCGGTCTGAGTGCTTCTCACAAATCCTGCTGCGTTCTTTCTCGCCGCAATCACGATGTAGCCTGGTGAGATTCTGCCAGCTAACCAGTAGCGCCGGGTTTAGCTCTACTGCTCGCTCATAGGCCTCTAATGCCGTATGAAACTGTGCCTGTTTACGATAAATATGGCCGCGCTCCTGAAACGCCCGAGCATAATCCGGAAAGCGCTCAAGGAGCGTGTCCAATGTCGTTAGCGCCGACTCCGAATTGTCGTTGTAGCGGTAGCAGACAGCGAGAACATACAGTGCCTCTTGATCCCCGGGATCCTGGTTCAGTATCTCCTGCAGATGGGCAATCGCGTCTTCGATCTTTCCCCGTTGCAATAACATTTTTGCAAATGTTATTTCCTTTGGAATATCCGAATCTGCGAGATCACCTGTTGCAAGCAAGACCTGCTACCTCAGTTCAAAAGGCCAACAGCAAAGCGGCCGGGTATCAAAC
>CAYWBZ010000170.1:0-2046 GCA_964456535.1 uncultured Woeseiaceae bacterium
ACAACACAGGTCTATACGCACCTTGATTTCCAGCATCTGGCCCAGATATACGACCAAACGCATCCCCGGGCGCGAAAAAAAGACTAGTCGATAGCGCTCATGCCGGTTGGGTACCGCTACAGGAAGAACACCATGGAACAATTTCGAGGGACGACCATTGTCTCGGTCCGTCGCAATGGCAAAGTCGCTATCGCTGGCGACGGTCAGGTCAGCATGGGCAATACCATCATGAAGGGCAATGCCCGCAAGGTCCGGCAGTTGGCCGGTGGGCGGGTAATTGCGGGGTTTGCCGGCGGTACCGCCGACGCCTTTACGCTATTCGAACTGTTCGAAAGCAAGCTCGAGCAGTACGGCAATCTCACTCGAGCTGCAATCGAACTCGCCAAAGACTGGCGCATGGATCGCCGCCTGAGACGGCTTGAAGCCTTGCTTTGCGTCGCGGATACCGAAGCCTCGTTCGTTATATCCGGCAACGGCGATGTAATCGAGCCCGAGAACGACCTGATGGCAATCGGCTCCGGTGGACCCTTCGCACAGGCGGCTGCGCTCGCCCTGCTGGATAACACCGATCTTGAAGCCGCAGAAATTGTGAAGAAGGCCCTGCTGATAGCAGGCGAAATCTGCGTGTTCACCAACCAGAACATCATCATCGAAGAACTGTAGGAGCGGCCCTCCGGCTGCAAATTAAACAATGTCACAAATGACCCCCAGAGAAATCGTCCAGGAACTGGACAAACACATCGTTGGACAGGACGACGCCAAGCGCGCTGTCGCAATTGCACTGCGCAATCGCTGGCGCCGCGTGCAAGTGGACGAGCCGCTCCGCAGCGAAATCACGCCCAAGAACATTCTCATGATCGGTCCAACCGGTGTTGGTAAAACCGAAATCTCGCGCCGTCTCGCACGGCTGGCGCGAGCACCCTTTATCAAGGTCGAGGCAACGAAGTTCACCGAGGTCGGTTACGTTGGTCGAGAGGTCGATAGCATCGTTCGTGATCTTATGGATGTGTCTATCAAGATGATTCGCGAAGATGGCATGGCGAAAGTCCGGCATCGCGCCGAGGACGCTGCCGAAGAGCGTATTCTCGACGCGTTATTGCCGCCGCCATCCCCCGGTGTGGGTTTTACATCAGATGCTGAACCTGTCGACAGCGACACTCGTCAAAAATTTCGCAAGATGCTGCGAGAGGACAAGCTCGACGACAAGGAAATCGAAGTGGAAATTCAGGCAATGCCTGTTGGCGTCGAGATTATGGCACCTCCTGGTATGGAAGAGATGACCAACCAGTTGCAGGGTATGTTTCAAAACCTCGGCAATAGCCGCAGCAAGACTCGCAAGCTCAAGGTCAAAGAGGCATTTCGCCTTTTAACCGACGAGGAAGCGGCGAAGATGCTGGACGAAGAAGAACTCAAAACGCAGGCGCTCTTTGCGGTCGAGCAACACGGTATCGTGTTTCTCGACGAGCTCGATAAAGTCACCCGTAGTTCTGGCACACAGGGCGCGGACGTTTCACGCGAAGGCGTGCAGCGTGACCTGTTGCCGCTCGTTGAGGGCTCCACCGTCAACACCAAGTACGGCATGGTGAAGACAGATCATATTTTGTTTATCGCCTCAGGCGCGTTCCACGTCTCCAAACCCTCCGACCTGATTCCCGAGCTGCAGGGACGCTTCCCTATTCGCGTCGAACTGAAGTCGCTCACCACCGAGGATTTTGTTCGCATTCTGACCGAACCGGACGCGTCACTAACGTCTCAATATGCGGCACTGCTAAATACGGAAGAAGTACAACTCGAATTCACCGAAAGTGGCGTACGCCGCATCGCGGAAGTCGCCTTCCAGGTAAACGAAAACACCGAAAACATCGGTGCAAGACGCCTGCACACGGTGATGGAACGACTTCTTGAGACAATTTCATTCGAGGCATCAGACAAAAGCGGCGCTAAATTAACCGTGGATGCCGGATACGTCAACGATCACCTGGCTGAGCTGGCGCAGGATGAAGATCTGAGTCGCTATATACTGTAGGAGCGGCCCCAAGGCCGCGA
>CAYWBZ010000170.1:2146-5478 GCA_964456535.1 uncultured Woeseiaceae bacterium
GCCTTGGGGCCGCTCCTACTAGCCTCACGTGTAACCCGCGGGTATCCTCACGACATGAACTCACCGAACGACGATACCACCACCCACTTCGGCTATCAGACCGTCTCAACCGACAATAAGGCTGACATGGTGCGCGGCGTGTTTGATTCCGTGGCCACTCGCTACGATCTCATGAACGACCTGATGTCTGCGGGCCTGCATCGTTTGTGGAAGCGCTACACGATTGATAAGGCCGCCCTGAAACCGGGTAACACTGTGTTGGACCTGGCTGGTGGAACCGGTGATCTTGCTCGCGCATTCGCTGGCAAAGTAGGCAAAGAAGGTCATGTCATCCTCGCTGATATTAATGCTGCGATGCTCAAGCAGGGCCGTAGCCGTCTGGTCGACGCCGGCGTATCAGGCAACGTCACTATCGCTCAGGTCGATGCGCAAAATCTGCCTTTTGAGGATTCCACGTTTGACTGCATCACGATGGCATTTGGCCTCCGCAACGTGACCGACAAGGACGCGGCACTCGCGTCAATGTTTCGTGTTCTCAAGCCGGGCGGCAAAGCGATGATTCTGGAGTTCTCGGCGCCGAACAAGGCCATTAAGCCAGCATACGATCTGTATTCCTTCAAGGTGCTGCCGACACTTGGCAGGTTCATCGCCGATGATCCTGACAGCTACCAGTACCTGGCAGAGTCCATTCGCATGCACCCCGATCAGGAGACACTCAAATCGATGATGGAAGCTGCCGGGTTCGAGCGCTGTCGCTACCATAATATGGCCGCAGGAATCGTTGCCCTGCACATCGGCTACCGGATCTGATAATCCATGGATGCTCTTGAAGCCGCGCTGCGGCCGGCCGCAAAACTGCTGAACCGAAATATTCAGGAATCCACGCCTGCGCGGGAGCTTTGCGCCAAACTGGCTGGAACGGTAGTTGCGGTCCGTGTATCCGATACCGCGCTTGCTGCATACTTTATCGTCGATGACGAGGCGGTCGATGTCGTCGCTGCTACATCTCAGGATCCCGATGTACTAATCAGTGGCTCGTTGATCACACTGGCCAGCCTGGCAGGGCAATCGGGAACGGCCGCCATTCGTGATGGCTCGCTGGACATATCGGGGGACGCGGAACTGGCAGGCCAGTTCCAGCAATTGCTGTCGTTTGCCAGACCCGATATCGAAGAAGAGCTTTCCAATATCGTCGGCGATGCTGCTGCACACCGTTTTGGCGAAATAGCACGTGGTTTTGGGCGCTGGGGTCGTGATGCACGCTCAACCATGGGTGCGAACATTCGTGAATATCTTCAGGAAGAAAGTCGCGACGCTCCGAGCCGATACGAGGTCGAAAAGTTCAATGCCGACGTCAGCAAGCTGCGTGATGATGTCGACCGCGTAGAAGCGCGGCTGAACCGATTGCAGGGTAGTAACTAATATGGCGCGTCGCAGTACAGTCTTTCGCATGATCGCAATCCAGCGCGTGCTGGTTAAGTACGGTCTGAGCGATGTCATTAAACAGACCCATTTACTGCGTCCGCTACGATTTCTGTTTTATCTGGCGCCACGCCGACGCGACAGTACCGCACCGATAGGTGAGAGATTACGGCTCGCTCTGGAAGAACTGGGTCCCATATTCGTCAAGTTTGGTCAGGCAATTTCTACGCGACGTGACTTGCTGCCACCCGACATTGCAGATGAACTGGCTAAATTGCAGGATGCTGTACCGCCATTCCCGGTCGAGCAGGCGGTCGCAATTATCGAGGGTGCTTACGGCGAGTCGGTCGATAGCGTCTTCGAGCGCTTTGACAAGGAGCCGCTCGCTGCCGCATCCATCGCCCAGGTACACACGGCGAAACTAAAAGCGGGCAATGAAGTTATCGTCAAGGTCTTGCGTCCAGGCGTGCAGGAACAAATCGAAAGTGATCTCGCAGTAATGCGCGTGCTGGCTGGCCTCGCGGACCGTTATTGGGAGCATGGAAAAAGGCTTAGACCACTAGAGATCGTTGATGAGTACGAACACACGATTCTCGATGAACTCGACTTGATGCGAGAGGCAGCAAACACAGCGCAGGTTAAGAGAAATTTCCAGGACTCCGACATGCTGTATGTGCCGGATGTCTATTGGGACTACTGCCGGCCTGAAGTGCTTGTGCAGGAACGCATCTATGGCACACCGATCAGCGAAATGGACACGTTACGGGAAGCGGGCACCAATATTCAGGTACTGGCCGAGAACGGCGTCGAAATATTCTTTACGCAGGTCTTCCGCCACAACTTCTTTCACGCCGACATGCACCCGGGCAATATCTTCGTCATCACTACAGACCCTGAACGACCAAAATACGTCGCGGTTGATTTCGGTATCGTTGGCACATTAAGCCCGGAAGATCAGCGCTACCTCGCCGAGAACTTTCTCGCGTTTTTTGACCGTGATTATCATCGCATCGCCAAGTTGCACCTCGATAGCGGCTGGGTGCCTGCCGGTACGCGTGTTGATCAACTTGAAACAGCTATTCGTACGGTGTGTGAGCCGATCTTCAACAAACCGTTGGCGGAGATATCGTTCGCGCAATTATTGATGCGGCTATTCCGGGTTGCGCAGCGATTCGACGTCGAAATACAACCGCAGATGATTCTGCTGCACAAGACACTCTTTAACATCGAAGGACTTGGGCGACAGCTTTATCCGCAACTCGACTTGTGGAAGACAGCCCACCCTGTACTCAAGCGCTGGATGGACGAGCAGGTCGGCGGTCGTGCGATGATTAAAGACCTGCGACAAAATCTCCCACAGCTACGTGATGCAATGCGTGAGCTTCCCGTCATCATTCAGGCCCTCGGCGAGCAAGCTGCCGATGGCCGCATCAAGTTCAATCTGCAGTCGCCAGAGTTACTTAAGATTCGCCAACAACTCGAGACGCAACAACGGCAGAGATACTGGCTGACAGCCGCTGCTACCGCGGTCGTCTCCGGTGTGCTGGTAATTACGCTTGGCTCTAACATTGAGCTTGCATGGGCCTTGCTTGCGGCTGGCGCGATTGCCGCATTTGCTGCACGCCCTTGATCTCACGGTTCCGCCTGCTCTGGCTGCTCGCCGGACTCGTATTTCTTGCGGTAGGTGCGGTCGGCGTCATCCTGCCGTTACTCCCGACGACACCGTTCCTGTTGCTCGCGGCCTACTGCTTTACTCGTTCGTCACCCAGTATGCATCGGTGGTTGCATAACCACCCAACGTTCGGCCCGCTCATCAATAACTGGAATCAGTACGGCAGTATCGACCGGCGTTCAAAACATATCGCCATAGTTGTTATTCTGCTTACGCCGGTTGTCACTGTGATGATTGG
>CAYWBZ010000171.1:0-5434 GCA_964456535.1 uncultured Woeseiaceae bacterium
TCATAGAATTTGTATTTAGTTCAAAAAAAAAAGATCAAAGCGCTCTGAATAGTAGTCCAAAATACTCAGCTTAGTTTTTGTTTTTGCTTGGGAATAACAAACGCTTTCACAGTCGAAGGGTTTTGGTCGAGTTTGATAGTTTTGAACGACACGCAATAGTCGAATGCTGAATCAGCGATACGGCCAGGGATTTAACATGGATCTAAGTAATAAAGTAGCGATCGTCACAGGCGGGGCTTCGGGACTCGGGCGTGCCACCGTCGAACGCTTTGTTGCCGCGGGCGCGAGGGTTGCGATTCTTGATCTCAACGTAGAGCTGGGAGAAACCCTGGCTCGCGATCTTGGAGAGCAGGCGATCTTCTGCCATGTCGATGTCAGCGATGACGCGATGATCGCGGCGGGAATTGAAAAGGTGATGCAGTCCTTCGGCGCGATTCATATCTGCGTGAACTGCGCGGGTCGGGGTGGCGGCGCGACCAAGACATTGGGTCGCAATGGTCGATTTCCGATGGAGCTGTTCAAGGACGTCATCAACATCAATCTGATCGGCACGTTCAATGTAATGACTCAAGCGGCTGAGAAAATGTCGCTGAACGAGCCCGGTGAGGATGGTGAACGTGGTGTCATTATTAATACCGCGTCGATCGCAGCTTACGAGGGACAAAAAGGGCAGGTCGCTTACGCGGCCAGCAAGGGTGGAATCATTAGCCTGACGTTGCCTGTGGCGAGAGACCTTGCCTATTACGGTATCCGCGTTGTCAGTATTGCCCCCGGCTTGTTTGAAACACCGATCCTGAAAGGCATCTCTGACGAAGCCAAGCAAAGTCTTGCCGGGACTATTCCGAATCCGTCCCGCTTGGGCGATGTGCAGGAATTTTCGGCGCTGGCCGTGCACATCGTCAATAATCGATACATTAACGGCGAAACCATTCGCCTCGATGCCGGGCTACGCATGAGTTGAAGCGAGCCGGCCGGAGTAGAATCTATGGCAGATCAAGGGACACATTCCAGCTTACCGGACTGGATCGAAGCGCACGTCGAACTTTACTTGCGAGACCCGGAACAGGGCCACGATTGGGATTCCGCTGCGGTGGGCGGTCCCGGGGTTCTCCCCTGTCTTTTACTGACGACCAGGGGCCGCAAGACCGGCGCACGGCACGTACTGCCTCTGATTTACGGGAGACAGGGCGGCAGCTATGTCCTCATTGCATCAAAAGGTGGAGCTCCTGCTCACCCCGCCTGGTATTTGAACCTGGTTGCCGAACCGGATTGCAGCATCCAGGTCAGGGCGGAGCATATCGACGTCAGGGCGCGAACCGCCGAGGGCGAAGAGCGGGAAGAATTGTGGCGGCAACTGGCTGAGATTTATCCGCCTTACGTTGACTACCAGGTTGCGGCGGGCGATCGGGAGATTCCGGTGGTCGTTCTGGATCGGAGGCAACAAGAGGGAACCTGATGGGACTGAAAACCGGAGCCGCGCTGACAATTTTCGCGTGTGTGTTGTTCTCCAGTGTACATGGGGCAAAGCCTGAATCATCTGAAGGCCGCAAGCTGTACGAAACACAATGCACCGAATGCCATGGCATCAGCCAACAAGGGAGCGGCCATGGACCGGCGCTGTCCGGGTCCGCGTTTATCCGCAAATGGGGAAACCGCGAGGCCGGCGAATTTTTCCAGGTACTCATGAAAACCATGCCGGCCGGCAAGCCGGGTTCGTTGAGTAAGGTCGCGGCCAATGCGGTGACTGCCTACATCCTTGATAAGAATGCCGAGGAATTGTCGGCTGCGGTGGATAGCGGCACGAGCCTTGGCGAATTTCTCCTGGGTGATCAGTGGGACCCCTCGGAGTCACTGGCGGCAGACGAAGAATCCGAGAGCTGGGAAGGCGCCGGCAGTATTGCGGAGGCGGCGCTAAAGGCCTCCGGCTTTACCAACAAAAAGGTCGAGAACTTCACCCCGGTAAGCTCCGAGATGCTGGCCAACCCACCCGACGGCGACTGGCTGAGCTGGCGGCGAACGATGGATGGGTGGGGCTACAGCCCGCTCGACCAGGTCAATCGCGACAACGTCGATCGGCTGAAACTGGCGTGGGTAATCACGATGCGTGCCGGCAGCAACCAGGGCACGCCGTTGGTCCACGATGGCATCATGTACCTGACCCATCCGCAAAATACGATCCAGGCGCTGGATGCCGCCACGGGTGACGTAATCTGGGAATTTGAGAATGCCTATGAACCCGGGTCGCAAACGCTCGGCGGACCGACCCGTTCGATCGCCATCTACGAAGACAAGCTGTTTATGGCGACGTACGACGCGGCCATCGTCGCGATCGATGCACGCACGGGCGAACAAATCTGGAAAACCGTCAAGGCCGATTGGAACAAGGGCTTTACGCACACCAGCGGGCCAACCGTCGCGGATGGAGTTGTCATCAGCGGTATCAACGGGTGCGAGCGATACAAGCCCGAGGGCTGCTTTATTACGGGTCACGACCCGGACAGCGGTGAAGAACTCTGGCGAACCTCGACGATCGCCCGGCCCGGCGAGCCACATGGCGATTCCTGGGCCGGCTTACCCGTGCACCTGCGTGCCGGTGGCGACACCTGGATGCCCGGCAGCTACGATCCGGTCAGCAAACTGTTTTACATAGGAACGTCGCAGGCCAAACCCTGGGTAGCTGCCAGCCGCGGCATGTCACCGCGCGACGCTGCGCTGTACACCAATTCCACGCTGGCGATTGATCCAAAGAGCGGAGAAATCCGCTGGTATTTTCAACACATTGCGGGCGAAACCCTGGATATGGAGGTCGGTTTCGAGCGGGTGCTGGTGGACCTCGACGGCCGGAAGCAACTCGTTACCATCGGTAAAGATGGCATCCTTTGGAAACTCGACCGGCAAACCGGCGAGTTCGTCGATCTGACCGAGACGATGCGTCAGAACCTGTTCTCGAAAATTGACCGCGAGAAAGGCCGCGTGACGTATCGCCAGGACATTATCGATGCCGGCATCAACGAAACCGTGGATGTCTGCCCAAGCATTTATGGCGGCCACAACTGGCAGGCAACCGCTTACGATCCGGTTGGGCAGTCTTTGCTAATCCCGTTACACCAGTTGTGCGTCGAGATGACCGGCCGGGAAGTCGACATGACAGATGGCGGTGGCGGCTACGGCGGTGAATCCCGCGTGTACCCAATGCCGGAAGCGAACGGAATGCTGGGTCGCCTGACGGCGTATGATCTCAAGACCTTGCAACAGAAGTGGAACCACGCGCAACGGGCGATGTTCCTGACCGGTGTGCTCACCACTTCCGGTGGACTGGCATTTATCGGCGATATGGACCGCTGGTTCAAGACCTTTGACACGCAAACCGGCAAGGAATTGTGGAAGGTTCGCCTGGGTGCCGGGCTGCATGGCTACCCCATCTCCTATGAAGTCGATGGTGTGCAATACGTTGCGGTGCAAACCGGTATGGGCGTATTTAAACTGTTGACGGCCAAGCAAGCCCCGGAAATCTTCCAACCCGCCGGCGGGAACGCCTTATACGTTTTCCGCCTCGGGGATTGATGCCACACCCGTTATCTCAGTCCCCGACCGCAGGTATCGTTCGGATCAATTTTCTCGCGTATCGATTTGACCTGCGCCACGGTGGGCGGCCGCCAAAAGGATCATCGATCAAACGCAGATTGTCAGGATTTCTTGCTATCAGCCCTCAACTGTTGCCGGATGCCCGCATACATCGCCCTGTAGGATTCCCCGAGTCCTTGGGCCAGCCTGTCAGCTGCCGGCCCGGCTTGTGGAAATTCGAAACAACCTTCCCAGCTCAGGCGGCATCTTCCAGGCTCGATCGCATCCAGTTGCCCAATGGCGTGATAGGACAACATATCCCAGGGAACGGGTTCGACGATGCTCAACTCTAAACGCCCCCGCCGTTCATCGGCGCTGTCCAGCCGCTCGGAAACCATCACGCCCTTGCTCGTCGTAATGTGGCGTACTGCGCCCAGGCCGGTACCTTCCGACTCGAGGCTGCTGATAAGACCCTCTGGCATCCAGTCCATGATGGACGCCCAATCCACGAGGATTCGCCAAACCTGCGACGCCGGGGAATCGAATGTCTCTGTGTGCTTTACGGTTTGACAATGGCTCAAATGCTTGTCGCCGGTATCAGCCTGTCGGCGCCGCCATCTCCGCGCCGGGTATAGGATTGAAATAGTGAATGACGACGTGGCGTTTGGCGATTTTCCAGGCGCCATCGCGACGTTCGAAGTCGTCGGTGTACGTTGCTGAGATCATCTGCACGATATCGTCGGCTGTCGCGCCCATGCAGTCGACGTCACAAACGCCCTGCGCATGGTCCGGCCCGTTGAATGACAATTTGAGGTTGGAAGTCAGGTGGTGGGTCTCCCGCCAGGCCGGATAGAGGACATCGAACACCGCCGAACGGATGCCGTCGTGGCCCTCAAAGGTACCGAACGGCGGTCCGATCTCCCAGACCGCATCCTCGTGCCAGATCGAGATAAATCGTTCCCAATCGTGACTGTCAAAGCCGCGGCAGTAATCGGTGACCAGATCACGCAGCGCCGCACGGCTCTCCAACTCGTCTATCCGACGTTCCAATGCTTCGACGCGGGTGCTCATGACGGTGTTTCTTCACCTGCCGCATTGGCTGCGATGTAGCCAAAGGTCATCGACATACCAAGCGTATGGCCGGCTCCGTAATAGGCATCCCTCGACGGACTGGCGATACAATTGCCCGCACCGTACAAATTTGGAATCGGATTACCCCAACTGTCGAGTACTCTCGCCTTGGCATCTATCACCGGGCCGCCACAGGTATCGAGTGCACCGGCAGCCAGAATGATCGCGTAGTACGGCCCTTCATCTTGCAAGGGATGCATCGTTATAGAGGGGTGCGGATTCTTCGGCCAGTCAGTGCCGGCGGCCATGGGTGAAAACACCTGATGCCACTCGCTGTCGTAAGCGTTCTTACCACGCTGAAAATCTTCGTCCTCACCACTTTCGGCGAAGCCATTGAATTTCTCGATCGTCTTGCCAAGGTTTTCTTCAAATGATGCGTCCAGCGCCAGCCCGCCAGTACTCGCCGAAATTTCTCCCAGTCGATTGCGAATTGCCGCGCCCAGCTCTGCCAGCGTTTGCCCACTCAGCACATATGACGCACCATCGGGCTCAGCAGGTAAGGGGTAGGCGCCCGCGAACGCTCCCGCAGTGCGCTTATCGTAAATCATGAACATCAGCTGGTTCGGATAGTCAGCGCGCGACGCATCATACAAGCCGTGTACTTCGGTGCGATCGTTGTAGTTGCGATTCTCATTGACCGCCCGCAGGCCATACTTGTTAACCTGCAGGGCCGAATCTCCGCTCGGGTAGAAAACACCCGCTGCCAGATAGGGGCTGACAAGGGCATCTTCGAGAAGAA
>CAYWBZ010000172.1:0-5406 GCA_964456535.1 uncultured Woeseiaceae bacterium
TGATGGATATCGTTTTGCTTGCGCGATCGAACACTCTGGTGGCCAGGGGCGGACCGATTCGCGAAGCGAATCAGGAGCGCGAAGCGACCCGAGCGAAGAGAGGGCAAGAATCGGCCCTAGCCGATTCGCAGTCAATCGAACCGAGCATGGAATTACTGCACCCTAGGCCCTGAGATACCGGTCCTACGTGCGGGACACGCGGATTTTCAGTCGCGAGTAGGATCGCCTGAGGCTTTATATTTCAAAGAGTTACCGGGGCGTCCGTTGCTCAGTTTGCAGTACCGTGCAGGACTGTGCACAGCTCATTCACGCAAAATTCACGCACACTACTGCTCCTGCTTAGCAATTGAGAACCAAATTCGAAACTCCGCTCCCGGGTCTGCGTTAATCATATCCACATTGCCATTCATCGCTAATGTGAGTTGATGCACGATTGCTAGTCCAATACCGGTTCCGACAGTTTCTCTCGTGAGTTCGGACTCCGAACGGTAAAAGAGTTCGAATATCTTTTTCATTTGGTCTTTCGGAATTCCGGGACCGTAGTCGCGAACCGAAAACAAGATCCGATTGTCGCCGGAGGGATTGCTGCTAATCTCGATAATCTTGTTCTCTGCGTTTTTGGAGAACTTGATGGCATTGTCCACCAGATTGATGATGATCTGGGTGAAACAGTCTTCGTCTATATTGATCGTGGCCTGATCTGCGGCCTCGCTTCTCTTGAGCCTGAGCTCAAAACCCGCACGTTTCATCTGGCTTGAGATTTTGGAGTCAATAATGCTCATCAGCTCGGCGACCTTCGTTGGCTTAAGGTCGAACTGTGGTTCGTTTCTCGTGATCTTGGCGAGTTGCAGGACGTTGGAAATGAGTCTGCTCAGGCGCTCTGACTCATCGTGGATGAATTCGTAGTAGCTCTGCCGTTTTTCCTCGTCTGCCCAGCCTTCTTTGAGCATTTCGCCGTACATGCGAATAGAGGTGAGTGGCGATTTGAGCTCGTGGCTGACTGCGGAAACGAAGTCCTGCTGTCGCCGGGCGAGGTTGATCTGGCTCAGGCCCATCCGGTACAGGGTGAGAAAGCCGCCGACAAGAACAATCGCCAGGACCAGCGTGACCCAGCCGAGCACGCTGGCGCCCGGACCTGGTGGCAAACGTTTAATGCTGAAGATGAACTCCAGACTGTTTAGTGGTGTGGCAAGGCGATTGCGGTAAAGCAGTGCTCCATCAAGCTCTTCAGCAACATTGGGATAGCTCAGGCTGTCGCGCCCACTAATCGTATGAATCACGTCGTCCTGATACGCAATGATCAGACTTGTCATGTCGGCAAGTGCGGTGCCCATAAAATTTGCGCTGACGATGTCTTGCGTGAACGTCTCTTGATCAACAAGCAATCCCTGAATATACCGCTCGCCATCACGCCAAACCTTGCGGAACAGGACGAAGTGACCACTGTCGAGAAGACTGAACTCGAAGGGGTCGATTTCACTTTCAAAGGTGCTGATGCGGAGGTCGGTCGGCCAGGAAACATTTGCAATCTGCTTACTGTCTGCGACGGCGACGGATTCCGGCAGGGCACTTTGTTCCTTGCGTTTGCTCCGTCCCGACGCGAAGGCAGAGCCGTCGGCACTGCGCAACTCAGCGGGGGCTTCACGTTCGACAGCCTCACTTTTCTTCTGTAGATTCGCATCCAGTTTCAATCCGCTGACTTTGCCACCTCTGTTGGGTCGTTCTTTCGCTTCGACCGCCTCTCCAATTGCATCGTTGTATTCCAGCGCCCCAGCACTGCCGGACTCATACCCAGCGCGTTGCCTGGGCTGATTCAGTTGATCGAAAACTTGTTGGCTGTAGTTCTCGTCAGCATCTTTGAACGCGGACGCAGCCGCAAACCCGCCGACAGCGTCCACCTCGTTTTCCTCCTCAGCCAAAGTACTCGATGCGTCGACAGACGATGCAATGTCCCGACGAAGGCCGATTTCCGGACGGGACTGGACCAGGCGGTTATCGGCGAGAACTGCCTGAAGCTCCTGTGCCAATTGCAGCCGGTTGCGGTATTCATTCTCGCTGATGCCGAGACTGCCGGCCTCCGCGCCCTCGGGTGGCAGTACTGGCGAACTAAAGTTGCCGTTGGTATCTACCTGAAAGTAACCCAGCACACCGGGCAAGTTGGCAGTAACAGGATACGCAGACAGCGGCGAGCGCTGCACGAAATTGGCACTCGGGTCGCCGGAGACGACCAGGAAAGTGTAGTCCGCGAACGACTGGGCATCCGCGGTTTTGATCATGTCATTGAGACGTGCGTCAATGCGTTGGGTCAACTCTTCAGCAACACCCCGGTACTGATGAAAAGCCTCCCATTTGAGTTGACTGTATGCCTGCCAGATCAGGATCGCAGTCGGCACCGTGAGCGCCAGGAAAAACAACACAAGAAAGTTGCGCAGCCGAATCCTGTCGAAGCCTTCGATCAGTTTCTTTGGCAACAAAACTCAGCCCCCCGCCACGAGACGATAACCGGCACCGCGGACAGTAATGAGCAACTCGGGCACTTTATTGTCAGCCTCGATCTTGCGCCGTAGCTTCGCGATGTGAATATCGACGGTTCGTGTCTCGATATCGAGGTTCCTCGCGTATCCCCATACCTTCGACAACAACTCCTCTCGTGACACGGGTCGGTCGGAATTTTGGGAGAGGTAACTCAAGACTTCTATCTCGCGCTTTGTGAAAGTGATTTCATTTCCATCTTTCAGGCCGCAGAGATTGTCAGTGTCGATCTCGATGCCGCCAATGCTTAAAGTTCGCGCCATTTCCTGGCCGACCTGGGAGCGACGCAGGACTGCCTCGATCCTCAATACCAGCTGCTGGATCGAAAAGGGCTTCGGCACATAGTCGTCAGCGCCAAGTTTCAGGCCCTGGACAATTTCCTCGTCCGAGGTCTTCGCCGTCAGCATGATGATGGGCTGCTCGCGGTCCTCTGTACGAATTCGGTCGCAGATCTCATAGCCATCCATTCCCGGCAACATGATGTCCAGCAAGATCAGGTCGAACTTGCCTGTCAGTGCTTTTTCGAGGCCGTCAGGGCCTGTCGCGGCACTGTCAGCGTCATAGCCGTGAAAGACGAGGACGTCGATAAGGCCTGTGCGAATGGCCTCCTCGTCTTCCACAACCAGTATGCGTATCTGTCTATTCATCAGGGACTTAGGCTAACACTCCGGAGCCGTTGGAACAGTGATCGCGTGTAACGTTTTTGTAAATTCCGCCCGGCAGATTTTACTTATCCGTGTCTTATTTAGTCACCAGCCAGTGACTAAGATTCCTTCATCGAATATTTGGACTGAGAATTTTAGGAGACACGACCATGGCACTTATCAATCGCATCTCGCGGCTATTCAAGGCGGACTTTCACGCCGTTCTGGATCATATCGAGGAACCTGAAGCTCTGTTGAAGCAGGCTATCCGCGACATGGAGGACGACCTGGCGAAGACCGAGCAGCGCATTAATCTGTGTGCGTACGATCAGGACGCGTTAACCGTACGTAAAGTTGAGCTTGAAGACGCGGTCATCGAATTTGAAGCGAAGCTCGACCTTTGCTTCGAGTCGGACAAAGACGATCTCGCGAAAACACTTATCCGGAAGAAACTCGAGACGGAACGTCTTTTGAAACGCCTGAAGACGAAGCACGTCGCAAACGCGAAATACTTGGCTGAGCAAGAAACGATGCTCGAGCAGAACAACACGACACTCGAGAGTCTGCGGCAAAAAGCCGAGCTCTTCGCGCAACGCACACCGGTACATGCCGACGGAAGTTCGGAGTTCGATGACATCGCCTGGATGGCCAGGGAAATGACAGTCGGCGACGACGAAGTCGAGATCGCGTATCTGCGAGAGAAGAGTTTGAGGAGCGCGTCATGAATCGGCCCACATTTTTCCACGGCGTCATTGTCGCCGCAGTACTCGGTTTCTTCGCTAGCGCGATTGTCGCCACACTGACTCCCTTTGTTGGTTTAGGCGCTGTGATTCGCATGGTGATTCCCGCATTGGGACTTTCGTATCTCCTGTATCTGTTCAGTCGCAGCGAAGAACGGGTGGGGCGCGTGACCACGCTTGCCCTCTGGAGCGCGTTGGCCGCCGTCACCTGGTGGATAGCTCCGCCGTTACCGTTATATCTGCTGATACACGTCGGTGCGATTTGGTTAGTGCGCTCACTTTACTTCTACTCGGGCGTACTGCCGGCGTTGATGGATTTAGGGGTAAGCACCTTGAGTATCTCCGCCACTGTCTGGGCGATAAGCCGTTCGGGCAGCGTGTTTCTCGCCACCTGGTGCTTTTTTCTGGTCCAGGCCCTTTTTGTCACGATCCCACCGGCGGTAAAGAAGGCACAAGAAGTCAAGGGCAATATGGCGGCTGACAGCGAAACTTTTGAACGCGCCAGGCGCAACGCCGATCAGGCGCTGCGCCAGCTATTTACGTCATAGCAATTTCTATCCCCCAAATAATGAAAGAGGACATGATCATGAATACCAAACTACTGGGCATTGCCCTTTTCGGACTTACACTCGCCTCGGTTGTGTATTACCCGCAATTGATGGCAAAGAACATCCAGATTGACCCTGCGATTCAACACCACGTCACAGCCAAACCTAAGATTGATGTTGTCTTTGTCCTGGATACGACCGGCAGCATGACCGGTCTCATTCAGACGGCAAAAGAGAAGATCTGGTCGATCGCAACAACCATGGCTTCGGCGCAACAAGCGCCTGAGATTCGCATCGGTCTGGTCGCGTATCGTGACCGGGGTGATTCGTACGTGACCAAGGTGGTCGATCTATCCGCTGATCTTGATTCGGTCTACGCCACGTTGATGGATTTCGAGGCGGACGGTGGAAACGATACTCCTGAGAGCGTGAACAAGGCGCTTTACGATGCAGTACACAACATGTCCTGGAGTCAGGGTGACCAGGCATACCAGGCGATTTTTCTCGTCGGCGATGCCCCGCCACACATGGATTACAACGAAATCCGTTATCCGGAGATCATCGCCTCAGCTTTGGACAAAGGTATTGTCGTAAACACGATCCAGTGTGGTGACATGCCGATAACGGTTGAGCCCTGGAGTCAAATCGCAAGCTTAAGTCACGGCGAATTCTTCCAGGTTGAACAAGCCGGCGGTGCAGTCGCTTTCAACACGCCTTTTGACGAAGAGATTGCCGAATTATCAGCGCAGCTTGACGACACCCGACTGTACTACGGTACTGAGAAGGAAAAGGAAAAGATGCAGGGAAAAGTGGCTGCGACCGATAAAATGCATGCGGGGCTGTCTTTCGCGTCACGTGCGCGGCGCGCCGAATTCAATGCAACGGTAGGTGGCAGAGCTAACCTCCTTGGCGACAACGAACTGATCGCTGCAGTTGCAGACG
>CAYWBZ010000173.1:0-1612 GCA_964456535.1 uncultured Woeseiaceae bacterium
CGGCCAGTTTCAGTCCGAACTCGAAGGCCGCCATGATCACCGCCGGGCGAATCTTCCCGCAGAATTTTGGCCCCGCTTCATAGCTCAGCTCCGTTGCTGGCTCCGGCGCGGCTGCCGTGGTGGGCGGCTGCGACAAAGTTCGGTCCTCCACGCTGGCATCATCACTACCGCAACCTGCGGCCACAGCTACGAGAAACAAGAGAGCCAAGTTTGTTCGAATTCGATGCTGCATATCTGTTCCTTTAGTTACAGGTCGCCGAGACAGTAAACGCCTGATCATCGGGATTGCGGTAGGATCCGGCCACGTTCTGCCAGCCGCCGTTGCGGCCCGCCTCTTTCCACTGGTTGGTGTTCCCCATCGTGCCACTGGCAGTGACTGTGCTGCCGTCTACGGAATACTCGATGTCATCGCGTTTGCTATTCCACAGGTTCCAGTAACGCACGCCATCACGCTCGAAGTGATGCCGATACTCGACCTTGGGGCGATCGTCGTGCAGCAGGTTCAAAACGGTCTCGCCCTCTTGTCCCGTGACGATCACGAGACTGGGCATGACCATGCACGGGTTCGCTGGAAATTCCAGTTGTTGATCGCCGAACGAAAAAACAATGACGTTGCCGTCGGATTGTTCGGTTTCATCGACCGCCGCGACCGCCGAATCCGTGACTTCAGGGCCAGATGGAGGCTCGCCGCAAGCCGACAGCGTCAATGTCATCAGAAACATGCAGCACGATGACAGTCTGCCTCGCTTCATAACGGCCGACCGGCGTGATCCATTTTCGTCTCTAATCTGATTCCGATGGGTTGTGCTCATAACTTTTCGTTCCTGATGAATGTCACTGACCAAAGAGCTTCTTGTTACCCGGTGTACCCGCTCACCGGAACGAGCGTGAGCGCCCGGCAGTAGAGCTGCAGGCCTACAAGGGCAGAAGTCTTCTTGTTTGTACCCTTGCCCGGATCGAAATGGGCTTTGAGACCGGCGGCAACCTGCCCGCTAGGACACATTACAAGTGCTTTCCAGTTACCGTTACAGTTGGAGTACGCCAATTCGGCTTGCTCGAATGCATTATCGAGACCGGAGGGAGTAGTTCGAGACAGTCCGACGCCGCGGATGCGGATACCCTTCACTCGGCCATTGCTCTTTCGCGTGCAGACCTGTAGCGCGGTCACCCGTGATGTATCGAGATTGAAACGGGCTGATTTGTAACTGCTGGGATTGCCGCTCTGGTCTTCTCCACATTCGCCGACAGCTGCGAATGCTGTTCGAATCTTGCAAAGCTTGTCGTTGTGTTCCCAAACTTCCCAGGCATGTGTCCCGACACGGTAGGGATGACTCTTGATTGCAGGCCTTTGTACGTCCATGTGCACTTGTACGATGGAACCGCGTTTTCCCGAGATTTCTGTGAGTTGGGCCTCGCCCGGCGCATACACAAACACGGTATTAGACGCCAGTGGCCGCTGGTTTGTGCGCGTTTCTCCGGACGGTCCGTCAACTGGCAGTTCAGGCATTAACATCGTGCCTTCCGCTACGTAATCGACACTCTGATCCACCACCTGATAGTCCGGGCCCGTGGGAATGTCTTCCGCACTGGGACGCTCAAACTGATCTCCGGG
>CAYWBZ010000173.1:1712-5402 GCA_964456535.1 uncultured Woeseiaceae bacterium
AACTGATCTCCGGGAAGTTGAGTAGGATTGGCGCCCCCGAATTGATCTCCGGGAAGCTGCGTCGGATTTTCGTCGAATAAAGGTTGGCCGGGCTGTGCTGATGATGGAGCGACAGCATCGCCAACCAATTCACCAGCATTCGACGGCGTGAATACATCGGTCTGGGGATAGGCAACAGCATCGTTGGCCTCATCGACAGACACCAGTATTGCCCCCCCTGGAAGCGGTGCCATCTGGTCGCCGTAACTGGGGACTCCCGGCTGCGCTGAGGCTGTTTCCCGAACGGAGCTTGGGGTCCTGTTCAGATCATCAAAGCAACCGCCATTCCTACAGGCCTGACCATTAGGACAGGTTACATCTGCACAGGCGTTCTCGGCATTTACCGGCGTGTTCAAACTGCTCAAATCTTCAAAACAACCGCCATTCCTGCAGATCTGGCCCCGCGGACACTCTACTGTTGCGCACATTTGTGCGCTAAGAGTGTCTCGCTGACGGCTGTCGCCGTTGCCACCGCCGAATTGGTCTCCGGGTAGCTGGTTTGGATTGGTCGAACCGGCAACTGACGTCTCATTGCCTGCACGATTCAGCCCGGCAAGCTCGGTGGTCGTCAGGGCCCGATTGTAGATCCGTACTTCATCGATGACGCCGGCGAAACCAGAGTTGCCCGGTGCTTTTGCACCGAGCAGAACGGAAGGACGCGGTTGCTCCGGAGTAGTGGCCTCAACTGCACTAATGGTGACATCAGACAGAAGCACTGCTGTATTTGTGGCGTGATCATAGGTTAGCGCTACAAAAACCCAGCGGCCTGCAAAGACAGTGTGCCGCTGATCCCCAACTAGCGCTCGACCAGCCGATACCGTGCCATTCGATATGAACAGGCTGCGATTTCCATGATCTCCCTGACTGACGATGTATCGGGCACCGTTAACGGCCTCTGGCTTGATCCAGGCAGTTATCGTGATCTGCGGATAAACGGTTGGTGTGATATCACCAGCCAGGCGAATGAAACTGTCCTTGCCGTTGAAGTAATAACCTTGTCCCACCTTCCCCGGTGCCGGAGTGACGGCGTTGACTTCGATCGCATCCATGCCATTTCCGCTAACATCAGCAGTGTTGCCATCCAACGGATAGTAGGCAATCAGTCCCGAAGCATCGGGAATTGGGCCAAACGCCGCGGGACAGGAAAGGCTCACTTCATGCCCAAAAGCTGCTGGCAGATACACGCCAAGTAGCAACGCCATGAATGCCGTGGACGGCGTTTTTATGGTCGACTTCGCCATGAGTTCTTCCCCGGTTATGTAGTTCTTAACGGGTTACGCGGAATCTGGCGAAAAAAGCCGCCATCAATCCACGTCCTGCACACACGGGAGAAATTGCCGGATCCCGGCACTTTCAATCGTCCAGGTGGCGGTGATTGCACCTGCTTTACGCGTCACTCAATAAAGGGCCCGCATGGGACTGTGTGAAAAATCTCTAGAGTCATTGCTTCGCTGCACTGGCAATGACGTTTTCGGAGTTTTTACACGGCCTCATAGGGAAATTGTTAGATAGGCGTGAAGTCATGATCCTGAAAAACCGGAAGAGCACTCTGGAACCATCAAGTGACAAGAATGGGTTAATGGTTAGTATCTGTGCGTGCATGCTGTTTGCTATCGCCGGAACATCAACCGCGGAATCGCTTCTGGATGCCGATGCTGAATATTCTGCAACCAGCTACCTGGAATCCACAGGGCCCGGCGCCTTACGATATCAGCATGTTATGACGATCCGGCAAGCCCCCGGTATGGTTCGATTCCAGCCTCCGGAAAGCAAAGGACAGGCCACCCTTATCTTCAGGTACGACAAGAGCATTGTCTGGGCAATTATTCCGGAAAATCGGCTCTATCCAGGCGTCAAGAAATATCAGGAATTCAAACTAAAAGGCGGAACGGGGTTCGATAGTCATATTGACAGTCTGATGCGCGCATATGCTGCTCTGAAAACCCTTGACGGGTTGACAGACCTCGGCAAGGAAACCGTCGCTGGATATACAAGCACGCATTATCAGAAACGGGATCCTGTTCCCTGGCTTACCGATGAATTTGTGGTTACGGATTATTGGGTCAGTGACTCGGGGGTACTGTTGAAAGTGACTGCTTCGGGACCGGACGTCAGTAGCTCTATGGAGACGAAAGACATTCAGTTCGCCAAACAACCTGAGTATCTCTTTGTTCCCCCGCCTGGTTACGAAAAGGCCGGTCATATTATGAACTGGGACGAAGAGCAGAAAAAATTGGATGCTGCCAGCAGGAACTAATCGTACCGGGTAACTTTCTGGCTGTTCTGTGGCGGTTTTTTTGGCCCGATTTCGCATACACAGATAGGAGAGTGCATAGAGTCGCCCGGCAGACGGGCACAAGGGAAAAGCAACACCCTGTCTCTGGAATCAATGAGTCGAGCAGGTGCGCATCGACTGAAGCCAACTTTGGAGAATCAAAATGAGAGAGCCGCGAGCCATCACCGATCTGACGATAACGGAAGCCCAGACAGTCAGAGAAGGAGCAGCGATGATAAGAAAGCGAGCAATTCCGTGGCTCATCGGCGCGATGCTCATCACTCTCGCGGCGCCAGCATTCAGTGAACCATCCAACCTGTCCATCCGACCGTCAGACCGGCTTCAAGACATGGTCAATAGCTCCTCCGAGATTATTCCCTGGAGCTGGACCTTCGAGCAGATGTGGGTCACGAACAGCGGTAAGCAGGCCTTGAATGTGGTCCTGGTCGCCTCGTTGATCTGCGAGGAAGGCAGGCGCGTTTGTGCTGAAGGTCAGGGTCGCCCCGTCTCGATGCGTCCGGGCGAGAAGCGGTCGGCTGCGAGCATGTTCGGTAGCTTGAAGTTCTTCGACAAAGGGACTCTTGCTGGCATGAGTTGCTGCGAAGGTCAGACCTCGATTGGCCCCGAAGGAATCTCACTTAAGCAGGCACACGCAGCGTTCGGGGAATCTGCGCTGCGCCATCATGCCGTTTTGGTGGTCGCGGCCGTGCCTGCTGAAGGCCGCGCAACCATCACCGGCCCGTTGGCCATATATTTCGTGATGACTGAAACGATGGGTGAGCACTAGGTTGTAGCAGTCGACGACACCACGGGAGAATCCAAGATGAAAACACTTTTAGTTACCAAGACGTTGGTCCTTATCATGATTGCAGTGTTTAGTGCGCAAGCACACGCAGTCGGCGGCACCATTGCGGTGGGCCTGAACGAGGCTAATCAGCTCGACACCGTACAAGTATCGTTTGCGGCGGACGCGACAATCGAGACCGATGAATTCAGCGTGACCGAACGCATCTACTACGTGCCCGGGATGGTGAGAGATGACATGCAGATGAGTGGCCAGCAAATGGTCTTCATCCAGCGCTATGATCTCGGCAAACTGTGGATGCTGATGCCGGGACAGAATGTCTATATGGAATCCGACGTGTCGCAGCCATCCGAGCAGCTAGAGCAATACCGGCTGGTCGAGCGTGAGGTCGTCGGTCAGGAAACTGTCAATGGTATGGACACCACCAAATACAAGGTCATCTATGAGAACAGCAAAGATAAATTCGGCGGGTTCACGTGGTTTACCGATGACTTTATCGCTGTAAAGGCCTTCCTGATATCCGAAGAGAAAGGTGAAAAGCAACGTATTCAGTTCGAAATCACCAATCTGA
>CAYWBZ010000174.1:0-5395 GCA_964456535.1 uncultured Woeseiaceae bacterium
AGTCTGATGGCTTCATAGCTGACGGTTATGCCTCGTTCCGCGAGCAAATCTTCGACATCACGAATGCTTAGGTTGAAACGATGGTAGAGCCAGACTGCGTAACTGATGATATCGGGAGGGAACCGGTGACGCTTGTAGGTGTTCATCACTGGATTATCGATCAACGGCGGTTAACTTGTCAGTACCCCCAACAGTCAGGCGATAACGCCGCTTAGCTATGCCTTATGCTTGCCGTAGCGAGCCATAGCAATGTCAACAGACACGGTCGCCAGAAGGTACACGACGATAAAGACCAGTACCCTGACGGAAAAATCCGCCCTGGTCAGCAGTTGGAACGCGGTCATTGCCGCTATGGCACCGATCAGGCCCGGTAGATATCTCAACATAGTTATTGTCTCTGAATTCGCCGTACGGTTCCGCACTTGGTATATGCATCATAATTGATGATCATTCGCTTGTACCCGCAGCCGATCTATTCGTAGTTACCGCTACTGAAACACATATCAACGACGAAACTCGTCGCGAATACAATCTATCGCGGCATAGGTATTTATCCGCAATGCAGAAGTACGTTGACGGAACAACCTGCAAACTGTGGATTCGAGAGTAGTGCAAAGGGTGATCAAGATGATGTGTAGCTGGCATCTGGATGCTATCGCGTTCGCGATGGCGGCCTCCTTCGCTTGGGTGACTGGCATGTTGGGCGGATCCGTCTCAAACACCCTGCACCTACTGGGTTGACTGCCCCACCAGCAACAATAACACTGCCAACAAAATGACAAGCATCAACAACCGTAACTGCTTCTTCGTCAGCACCATTTTCAAAAATCCTTTGCACTAATTGCCCATCGAATAATTCTGCCATTGGCCGTTCGTGCCGCCAATTCGTATATTCCGTATCGTGCTCGACAAAGCTAGAGTCTATCGCCCGAGAACAACGCAGAAAGCACTTCGACGAAACACTGACAATGCGCCGGAGCAATGGCAACCGCAGGTGGAGTCCACCGATGGGTTTCTTCCAACCTACACCCGTTTGCCGGCGAGATCCGGCTCTCCCAAGTGACGCAGAATTTGCTGGCGAGCTCTGTTGCGGACTTCCAGCGCCGCGTTCCAATCCGCTCCATCGGATACCAGGGGTTCGCCGATGATCATGGCGACCGTTCCCCGTCGGGGAAACCAATCGTCTGATCGTAGAACTGACCGCGTGCCACGAAGCGTGATCGGAACCACAGGCAGGTTGTTCTCCGCTGCAGTTACGAACGCGCCCATGTGAAAGGGCAGCAATCCAGGATACCGGGCAAAGGTGCCTTCGGCGAAAAACATGAGCGGCATACCTTCATGCGCCTGCGTTGCCAGGCGGCGCGCGTCTGCTGTGCCCTGCCGCACGTCGAAGCGCTCAACGAACTGGGTACGAATGCGCTTCAGGAACCAAAACGGAAAGGGCTTGCCCTGAAGTTCCGCCTTGGCGACGAACGAAACCGGGTAAGGCAGGTACGACAACAGAATCAGGCCATCCAGGTAGCTGGCATGGTTGGCCACAACGACACAATCACCGTTTTCGGGCAGGTTTTCGCTGCCTCGCACAAGAATCGGCACGCGGGCCAGACGCAGCAGCTGGCGCGCGCTCCAACGTAGCACGGCCCAGCGCGTGGTAAGTTTGGGCAACACGGCCAGCGCGAGCAAAGCGACGGGCAGGATCGTGCCGAACACCACGTACACGTAGGCCGCGTAGCCGAAATCGCCGAGCATTCGTCTGCTACGGCGCCATCGCGGCCGCAATCCAGTAAGCCAGAGCCTGGTGACCTGCCACCACGCAGGTCGTGACCCTTTGTCGATTTGCCCCTTCTCGTAGAGCTCCCGACAAGCGGCCCGTCGGATCTTGCCGCTGGAAGTCTTCAGCACGGTGTGCGGTGAGACCAGCAGCAGGTCATCCGGGGAAATGCCCAGTAGATCTGAGGCCAGAATGTCGATGCGCCGTTTCAGTGCGTCCAGTGCGGCTCGATCGAATTGGCGAGTCTCGGCCACGACGATGAGCTGCTCGATTTCAGTAGCGGGGTCGAGGTTGCCGAACACGGCTACGCATCCCTTACGTATCTCCGGGAGGTCACCAACGGCTTCTTCGAGCTCATGGGGATAGATGTTCCGGCCGGCGCGAATTATCACGTCCTTGACCCGGCTGGTCAGGTACACGTCGCCGCCGGCGATGTAGGCAAGATCTCCGGAATCGAGCCAGTCCCCATCGAACAGCCGAGAGGTTGCGTTGGGATTGCCGATGTAGCCACTGGTGGCCGAGGGTCCACGAAATTCGAGGCGACCCTCCTCCCGTTCCGACAGCTCCAGACCAGCCTGATCGACGATGCGTATCTCAAATCCGGGAAGCGGTTGCCCGCAAGCGACAAATTCCAACGCCCCTGAGTCATCCGCCGCCGCGGGCACTGCTCGACCCGTTCGCTCAAATGCGTCGCGTTGGATGCGGTCGATGAGGGGGCCTCGGTGCAAAGGAGGGAAAGCTAGACCAACCGCGGATTCTGCCAGGCCGTATACGGGGGTCATGGCAACGGGTTCGAATCCGTGGCGCGCAAAGCGCTCACCGAAGCGCCGGATCGTCTGCGGGCTGACGGGCTCCGCGCCGTTGAACGCCAGCCGCCAGGAGCTGAGATCGAGGCCTTCGAGTTCGGCATCCAGTATCTTGCTGAGGCACAGCTCGTACGCGAAGTTGGGTGCCGCGGAGATCGTGGCGCGGTGATTGTGAATGGCCCAAAGCCAGCGCCAGGGTCGCGCCATGAATGCAACCGGCGGCATCAGCACTAACGGCATGGCGTAGTAGAGACTGCCAAGCCACGCACCAATCAAACCCATGTCGTGATACAGAGGCAGCCAGCTAACGAAAACGTCATCGGGTCCGGCGCCAATCCACTCGCCCATGGCGCGGATGTTGGCGAGCAAGTTGGCGTGGGTAAGAACGACGCCTTTTGGCTGCCCCGTGCTGCCCGAAGTGTATTGCAGCAGCGCCACATCATTAGCGCCCACCGACACCGGGGTATACGACCCGGCGCTAGCCAACAGGGCCTCCGGGGTGATGACGGACCGTAACCCTTCCACGTGGCTCTTCAGTAATCGTCCAACTGCCAAGGCTTCCGGAACGGTGATCAACATTCTGGCGCCCGCGTTTGTGAGTATCTTGGCGTGCCGGCGGAGATGATCTTCCAGCTGGGACGGGCGGACCGGTGGGTATATGGGCACTGGAACCCCGCCAGCCAACAGAACGCCGAAGAAGCTTTCGAGATATTTCTGGCCGGTGGGCAACATGATCGCGGCGGCTTGCGTGGGTTGCAGGCCTTGGCGGACCAGTCCCGCCGCCAACGCCTGCGCACCTGACTGCAGATTTGCATAAGTGATGCTGGTCGGTGCTTCGGCATCGGTCTCGTACAGCTGAACGTGGGTGCGCTCGGGCTGGTGCAGAGCACGCCATGCCAGCACGCTGAGCAGTGTGTCGCTGTGCGCGGGCACGGCGTCGGCCGCCCCCAGCCCTGCCTGATCGAACTCGCCTGGCATAAGCACCTCACGATCTACCGAAGGCGCCGATAGCACCGCCTGGAGTAGATCCCGGGGCGTTTCAGCTGTGCTAATCAATTGCTCGGATAGGCGGACCCCGAGCCGACGTTCGATGCGCAATAGAAGCTCGACCCGGGACAAACTATCGAAACCCAATTCCCGATCCAGATCGGTGTCTATCCCGATTCGGATTTGGGACCGGCCCGGCCGCACCTCTAGGGCCAGGGCCCGGATGATCTCGAGCAGCTGACTCGCGAGCTCGGTGGCGCGACCTGGTTTGTTGTCTGGCTCTGCCGACATCGTCTCCCTCTCAACACGGTGTAGGGAGCAAAAACTCTATCTGAACCACCGTGTAGCCAATTACGCGATACTACACACCTTGGAACTAAGCTGGCCCAAGGCCCAATTGTTCGTAAAAATGGTCACCATAAGCGTACTCAAGAATCCTAGCCGGCCAGCCGATGCTGGCTGTCGGTTGCGTCCGCTCCCTGAAACTCGTCGATAGACGGCAGTTCGTCTGCGGTCAACGTCTCTTTCGCCAATAGCTTCTGTGCCGTGTCATCCAAAAGTTGGCGATGCGTTTCGAGGATTTCGGTAGCCTTGTCAAAAGCCTGAGTAATCAATTCACGAACAGCCTCGTCAATCTGCCATGCGGTCTGCTCACTGTAGCTCCGCACAGACAGTCCGAAGTCTTGCGGTTCAGCCAGAAACGTCTGCCGCTCTTTATCGTACGTGACCTGCCCGAGTACATCGTCCATGCCGTAGCACGTGACCATCGTGCGCGCGATATTGGTGGCCTTGGCGAGGTCGTCAGCGGCACCTGTCGAGAGCTCCTGGAAAACGATCATCTCGGCGGCACGCCCTCCCATCAGCGCAGCCATCTTGTTCATCAGCTCCGCCTTGGTCATCAGATATCGGTCTTCCGTTGGCCGCTGGATGTTGTAACCGAGGGCTCCGATGCCACGAGGAATGATTGATATTTTGTGGACGGTCTCGACGCCCGGTAACGCGAGACGAACCAGTGCGTGCCCTGTCTCGTGAAAGGCGACTATTTTTCGTTCATACGGGTTAAGCAGCCGGTTCTTTTTTTCGAGGCCCGCGACAATGCGTTCAATCGCCTGCGTAAAATCATCCATCGTAACGACATCCGCTTTGCGTCGCGTCGCAAGGATGGCTGCCTCGTTGACCAGGTTGGCAAGGTCCGCGCCACTGAAGCCGGGCGTGAGTGCCGCCACCTCGTCCAGCGCGGTCTCGGAGTCCAGTTCGATCTTTTTTACGTGCACCTTGAGGATATCGACGCGCCCTATCTTGTCGGGTCGATCGACGAGAACCTGGCGATCGAAACGTCCGGCGCGTAACAACGCGGGATCGAGAATTTCAGGTCTATTGGTCGCCGCAAGTAATACGATACCCTGTCGCGGATCGAATCCGTCGAGTTCACTCAAGAGCTGATTGAGGGTCTGCTCTTTCTCATCATGCCCGCCCATCATGGGCCCCGCGCCACGGGCTCGACCCAAAGCATCGAGCTCGTCGATGAATATGATGCATGGGGCACTTTGCCGGGCTTGTTCGAAAAGATCTCGAACTCGCGCTGCGCCTACGCCGACAAACATCTCTACGAACTCAGAACCACTGATTGAAAAAAACGTAACGGCGGCTTCACCGGCCACCGCGCGTGCCAGGAGAGTCTTGCCCGTGCCCGGCGGCCCAACCAACAGCACGCCTTTGGGGACATGGGCGCCTAAGCGGCCATAGCTGTCTGGTTCTTTTAGAAACGAAACGATCTCCTCAAGCTCGGCTTTAGCCTCGTCGACGCCAGCGACGTCCTCAAACGTGACCT
>CAYWBZ010000175.1:0-5364 GCA_964456535.1 uncultured Woeseiaceae bacterium
GATCCAGCGCCGGCAGACGAGTCGGCGACGGAATCCGAGACGCAAACAGTGGAAGGTCTGTCTGACGAAGAACTCGAAGATCTCGAGCTTGATAGTCAGGAAGATCACACTGAAGAAGACGAGGATGTCTTCAAGCCGACGGACGTCGTTTCCTTTACACAGCCTGTACCGTTCCCCGTCGATATTTAGGTGGCATCGCTAATGAGTTTGCAACTATGAAGAAAAAGAACCTCCCCGTTGAATTTGTATACCAATTATTTGCGCTAATAATCGCAATCATCATCGTGCACGCGTTCTACGTGTCGGTCGTTCGTCCGACAGCGGCACAGGTTATCGAAGAGCAAAACTTGCAGGCGAAGGCGGACCCGGATTTCGTCCGCGAACGTAGCGTTTGGGTGCTAACCAAGGATCTCGAGCAGGAAGCCTGTTTTATTCTGATGTTCTGGGCATTGGCGATCATGGGCTACAAAGCCGTGCAACTGGGCCATGAACGGCGCCTGCTGGAGGTTGATCTTGTGCCGGTCGCGGAGGGCATGCGAATACTGCCCGAAGATACGCGCGAGTTTGCGCGCCAGGTGCAGGCGCTGCCGGAGGACAGGCAGAAAATGCTGTTACCGAGAGCTTTGCTAAATGCGCTGCGGCGATTCGCTTCGACTCGCAATATTCAGGATGTCTCCACCAGCACTCATACCATCTGTGAATCGGAAGCGGAACGTCTTGAGTCTGAGCTATCGATGATTCGTTATATTTCCTGGGCTATTCCGTCGATCGGATTCATCGGCACGGTTCGAGGTATCGGTGAAGCACTCGCGCAGGCTGACAAAGCGGTACAGGGCGATATCGCCGGAGTGACGCAGAGCCTAGGTGTCGCGTTTAACTCAACTTTTATCGCATTGTTGATCAGTATTTTCCTGATGTTTCTTGTGCATCAATTACAGCTGGTTCAGGAACGACTGGTATTTGACAGCGAAAATTATTGTGACGAAAAAGTCATTCGGCATCTGAAGTCGGACTAGGAATAATCTGAACATGGGATTGCTGGCCGCACACTTGAACGACGCAGGAATACTTGTCCTAAACGACGAGCACATCTTGTATCACGAACCGGGGTTTGCGCTGCTGGAAGACGATCATCTGATCACCGGCGCCGACGCTTACGCCAACGCCAGTATAAAGCCACGGCGCATTCAGAATCACTACTGGTCAGCGTTGCACACTGAGCCGTTACGCGACCAGCGTTTTAACCATATGAGTGCAGCGGATCTTGTGAGCCGCCAGCTCGAACAAATCTGGCAGCGCGTCGCCGCACACGGGGATCAGCTAGCAATAGCGGTACCGCCGTATATGTCTAACGAAAACCTCGGCTTGCTATTGGGAATCGCGGGCGAGTTGAAAATTCCGATCGTCGCGATCAGTGACGCCGCCGTTTGTGCGACTCGTCGTCATTACGAACACGCTGTGCCGGTGCACATTGATCTCAGCCTGCATTCGAGTTCTTTGACGCGCTTGATGCAGGAAGGACAGGTACAAGTCGACCGCACGGTGGTCATTGAGGACAACGGCATGCTGCTGTTGTACGAGAACTGGTTGAAGGTCATTGCGGAAGCCTTTGTTCAGCAGTCACGATTCGATCCGCTGTATACCGCGGAAACCGAACAGGTGTTGCAGGACAAAATGCAGGGTTGGCTCATGCAGGCTTCGAGCGCCAGGAGTATCCCGCTGGAAGTCGAATATCGTGGTGTCAGTCATCACGCGGAGATTGAATCACTCGAGCTGGTCGCTGCGGCGGCGCCTGTATATCAGAGCATCGTCAGCAGTCTGCGGGCCCTCTACAAGGCCGAAGAAACACCAGCAATTCAAATGTCCGATCGAGCGGCCCGAATGCCAGGCTTGGCGGATACACTCAAGACCCGCGTTGGTGGCGAAGTGTTTCTGCTGGAACCTGGCGCAACGGCACGTGGTCTGATCAAACGCTGCAATACGGAACAAAAAAGCGGTGGCGTTACTTTATCCCGACATATGCATTGGGATCAGTCACCCGTCAGCGTCGAAATCGTTACTGCCGAAGGTGGCGGTGGCCTGCCAACGCATCTGTTGTTCGGGCACAGTGCGTTTAGCCTGAGCGGAGAACCGCTGGTACTGGGATCGCAGGCTGCGGACGGTGAGCGATGGCTGGATCTGCTGCAGGAAATGCCTGGCGTATCACGCCGGCATTGTGTGGTGAGTCCGGACAATGGGCAGTTCGTGTTAACTGACCACAGCCGCTACGGAACATTTCTAAACGGGCATCGTATCGAGGGGTCAGCCGTATTACAGACCGGCGACCTGATCCGGATCGGCACGCCGGGTTTTGAGCTGCGACTAATCTCAGCGGAGGATCATAGTGGCTCGTAAACGGCGCTCAAGCGAAATTTTCAGCATGTCGTTTCTCGACTGCATGAGCTGTGGTTTCGGCGCTGTAATCCTGTTTTTCATGATCATCAATTCACGCAGCGATGTGGCACCCAATGATCAAACTAAAGCGCTGCAGGCTGAAACCAACAAGCTGGAAATAGAAGTTCTGGAAGGGCGCAAGAATCTGGCGCTGGCGCGAACATCTATTCAGAAACTCGAGACAGAGGAAGAAGAAGCCAGCGATCAGATTTCGATCATCAAGGCGTTGATCGCCGAGCTACAGGCCGAACTGGCCAAGTACGACAACGACACGCTGGCGAAGATCAAGGCCATTGAGAAGCTGCAGTCTGATATCAAATCACTGGAAGACGAAGTCAAACGTCTGCTGGCGCTGAAGAAAGAAGGGGAGGCGGCAGGTGAGCGTGCACGTTCCTTCAAGGGTGAGGGCGATCGGCAATACCTGACGGGACTCAAGCTCGGGGGCGAGCGAACGCTTATTCTCGTTGATCGATCAACGAGCATGCTGCATGAAACCATCGTCAACATACTGCGTCGCAAGAACCTGCCTGAGTCCGAACAACTGCTATCGAGAAAATGGCGTCAGGTCGTGGCGAGTGTCGACTGGCTGTCGTCACAGTTCAGGCCGGGGACCGAGTACCAGATTTACATGTTCAACAATGTGACCGAACCTGTGCTCAAAGGAACAGATGGCCTCTGGTTAAAAGCGGATGATACCGATCAGCTGGATGAGGCCGTACGTCAGCTGCGTCGCACCGTTCCCAAGAACGGTACCAATATGTACGCCGCATTTCAGGTGATCCGGGATATGAAGCCGCGGCCCGATAACGTCATATTGCTGGTTGACTCAATGCCGACCATGGACCAGGCGACGTCGAGCAAATCGGTTATCGGTGCTGGCGAAAGGGCCAATTTGTTCACTGCAGCTACACAACTGGTACCCAGCGGTATACCGATCAACGTCATGTTGTACCCAATGGAAGGCGACCCTGCGGCGGTAACGTCTTTTTGGTCGCTGGCATTGAAGTCGCGTGGCTCGATGATCAGTGTCAGCCACGACTGGCCGTAGGTGTGAGTAAGTAATGGCAAGAAAAAAACGCGAAGATGTTGGAGCATTCAGTCTGTCGTTTCTCGACTGCATTTGCTGTGGATTCGGTGCGATCATTTTGCTGATAGTGCTTAGCAAGATCTACGAGCCCGTGGTCGTCGAAGAATCTGAACAGGATTTACGACAGCTGATCGCATTGTTGCAGCAGGAGCTGTTCGACATTCGCGGTACGTCGACCATTCTTGATCGTACGCTGAAGGAAGTTAAGGAAGAAACACGGGCGACCAAAGTACATCTTGGTGAACTCGAAGGTGACCTGAGCAAGATTGAAGGACAGTACAAAGCCAGCCGGGAGAACGAAGACGAGACCATCGACATCGGTGAATTGAGTGCGGCCAGACAGCGACTGTCTGAAGAGCAAAAACGCCTGGCACCTTATTATCGCCGGCCGGACGCCGATGCCGTTGCTGGTATTCCTGTCGACAGCGAATACATTATTTTCGTTATCGATACTTCCGGCAGTATGCTGGATCAAAGCTGGACTCTGGCACAGAAAATGGTCCGTCAGACCTTGCAGGCTTATCCCAAAGTCAAAGGGATACAGATCATGAATGATGACGGTTTGTATATGTTCCGGGATTACGCCGCCCGCTGGATGCCAGACTCACCAGGTCGCCGGCAAGCCATCGTTTCTCGCATGCGTACCTGGAACGCGTCCAGTGACAGCAACCCCGTCAACGGCATTGAGGCCGCTATTCGCGACTTTCGAGCGGAGGACAAGAAGATCAGTATTTACGTTTTCGGGGACGACTATCAGGGTGTACGCCAAATCGATCAGGCGATGGCAGCTATCGATAAGCTCAACCGCCCAGGACCGGATGGTGAACGTATGATTCGCATCCACGGCGTTGGTTTCCCAGGTAGATTTGGCAGCAATTCTGTACCGGACTCAGCGAGGGCCTTCGCGACCTTCATGCGCGCTGTGTGCGCCTCTCACGGTGGTACCTTCGTCGCACTTAGCGGCCGTTAGCGAACGGCCGCCATTATTCGTCACAATTGATCGCAAGCTCTCCATTTTGGGGGCGCTTCCGTAACGCTTTTCCACTGTGTAATTGATTCCGAGATCGGCCAACCGGCCACATATATTGGAGGAATCAATCATGCGTTACACAACCACTATTGCCATAGTCGCCATCCTGGCATTCGCAACTCAAACAGCATCCGCTGCCGCATCCAGGGAAGAGAATATCGGTGTCGGTTCCGGTGCCATTGTCGGCGCCATTGCCGGCGGTCCAGTTGGTTTTATTATCGGTGCTGCAATTGGCGCGAAACTGGGCGATACGATGCACAGCAAGTCAGATCGTATCGACTCGTTACAAGGAACATTGCAGAACTCACAACAGTCTGCTGCAGAACTTCAGCGCGGCATCGATGAACTAAACACCGAGGTTGAACATCTGCAGAATACCGCTCGGCCAGAGCTTATCGGTCTCATGCAGGCTGGAATCGATATGGACCTATTGTTCCGCACCGATGAATTCGCACTGACAGACACGACCGGTGATCGTCTGTCACAAATGGCTGCGACGCTGGCAAGCATGCAGGAGGTAAGGATTCAGCTGGATGGCTTCGCAGATGAACGTGGCGACGCTGACTACAATCACGCTCTGTCAGAGAAACGCGTCGAATTCGTACGTAAGCTCTTCATCACGGCTGGTGTTCACCCGCTGCGCATAAGTACCTCCGCGCACGGCGAATCCGTCGCACAGAATCCCGACGTAGACAGTTATGCACTTGAACGACGAGTCAGCGTAAAACTCTTCATTGATAACGCTGAGTCGGTGGCTTCGAACCCGCGCTAGGCAAACGACTTCCCTGTGACTCATCTCGAGTCTCCGCTTGGG
>CAYWBZ010000176.1:0-5362 GCA_964456535.1 uncultured Woeseiaceae bacterium
CAAGAAGATGTCGAAGTCGGTTGGCAATATTATCAATCCGTACGACGTGTTCGACACGGTCGGCGCTGACGCACTGCGCTGGTACTTCCTCGCACGACTGTCACCCGACGTGCCAAAGCGTGTGTCTGTGGATATCGTTGCCGACGTCGCGAGTTCGTTCATCAACACGTTCTGGAATACCTACGGATTCTTCGTGCTTTATGCGCGCCTCGACGACGTTGACCTGAGCAAACAGATCGCTCCCGAAGATCGCCCCGAGATCGATCGCTGGGCTCTGGCCTTGTTACACAAGACCATCACAACGGTCACGGAATCGCTCGACAATTTCGACGCGAAAACGGCCGGTGAAGCGCTGGAGTCCTTCGTTGATCAGTTGAGTAACTGGTACGTGCGCCGCAATCGGCGCCGTTTCTGGAAGTCCACGGATCCGGACGACACACAGGCGGCTTACCTGACGTTATATGAATGCTTGAACGCAGCACACAAGCTCATGGCACCGTTCGTCCCGTTTCTGGCTGAGAATATCTATCAGAATCTCGTCAAAAGTGTCGACTCTGATGCGCCTGAGTCTGTGCATATGGCCGAGTGGCCGGTAGCGGACGCTAGCTGGCAAAACGATGACTTGCTGTTTGATATCGACGTAGTGCAAAAGGTCGTTGGCCTTGCGCGTGCGGCTCGCGGACAGTCCGGTGTGCGCACACGGCAGCCATTGGCCAGGCTTTTGATCCGTGCGCCCAGCGATGCTGCAGCAAAGGCACTGGATAGTCATCAGGACCAGATCCTTGAGGAACTCAACGTCAAAGCGATCGAGTTCATAGCTCGTGACGCCGGTCTTGTGAGTTACAGAATCAAGCCAAACCTGCCACGTATCGGCAAGCAGTACGGCAAGCTTATTCCGGTTATCCGCGAAGCGCTGGAAGAAGCAGACGGCGGTGCGATCGCGAGCGCAGCGGCGAGCGGCGAGACGTTCGAGATCGTCGCTGGTGATCAGACGATCACATTTGAGGGTGAGGATGTGCTGATTGAAACCAGCTCGGCGGAGGGTTATGCCTGTGCCGAAGACTCGGGTTACCTGACAGCACTCGATACGACGCTCAACGACGATTTGGTCAATGAAGGATTTGCTCGAGAAATCGTGCGCTCCGTGCAGGACGCTCGCAAGCAGGCGGGCCTTGAGGTTTCTGACCGGATTACGCTGGGCGTGTCGGGCTCAAATGCAGTGGAGAAGGCACTCATCGTGCATCGTGATTACGTCATGAGTGAGACTTTGGCAACAGGCTGGGAAGTCGGTCACTCAAGCCCGATCTACTCTGAGAAGCGTGAACTCGGTGAGAACTACTGGACGATCGAGATCAGCCGCTAAAAACTACGCTTCGCCTCGAGCAGGAGTTGGACACTATCTATCGTTGCGTCTCCATCAAGAGGAAACGCGACATCAAGATGGAGCATCTTGTCCGATGCGCTTCGCGTCGGCGCAAAGCGCAATCCAAAGCCGACGTCTGTTAACCACCCAAGCGGTTCGCCGCCCAGCGGGTTTTGTCCCCATACGCGGCCGGTATCGGCGAATATCGCGCCGCCAATGCGGGCTAGTCGGAACGGATACCAATCTGTGAAGTAACGTTGCTCGATAGTTACGAGCATCTTCGATTCTCCGTTTTGATAGCGTAGCGGGTAGCCGCGCAAGCCGCTGTCACCGCCGAGTTGTACGGGATTGTCGAGGTCGAGCGCGAGGCCGGCGCTTCCATGCACCGCGACGAAGAACAATCGTTTCCTGGACTGTGTTACGTAGAAGCGCGCGTCAACCGTTGCGAGCACGTTGGCTGAGTGCCCCGACTCCAATCGGCCGCTGGCCCCGGCAGAAAGAAACAGGGTTTTCTTGTTGTTTATCTGAAATCCATGACTTGCAGTTGCTGAATACAATAACGCGTCGCGATCAGCACCGAATGATGGGCTGGCCCAGCCAATTGACCCTGTGTATCGCGCACCGAAAAGAAAGTCCTCTGTTTTGCCGATCTGGTCCCGGTTGCGGGTTACCTCGAACTCATCCTGCAGGAATTCGAAGCCCAGGAATGGATATACGAGTTTCCGGTCTGCCGGAATCGCGCTCGGTAATGTCGGCACCGGTACGCTGGAAAACTGCCTATCATCGTAAACGACACCGGTTGTCCAGCGTCTCGCCCAGCCGTTTCGCAGTCCTTTTGACCATCCGGCGAAGACATTTAGGAATTCCCGCTTGCCCTGGTACTCGGCGGCTTCATTTCCGAGTGCATACAGTGCGTCTCGCCGGTCATCGTTGAATAACCGGATACCTGCGGACCATCGAGTATCCAGGGCATAGAAAGGGCGGGCAAGTGCCAGCTGCTGACTTTCGCCGTCAGAGTTTTCGGCTACCTGCAGGAACATTGACAGCCAGCTGTGGCCAAGATGTCGATCGGCGAAATCGAAGCTGTTCGACCGGCGATCGACACCTTCTTCGTGATTGAACCGCACAGTTTGCCCAAGCCCAAAGAGATTCTTTTCTTCAATGCCAAAGCGACTCTGATTCTCGCCACCTTTTCTGGATAGAGACAGATCCGGACCCAGTGTCCAAACATCCCGAGTTATTACGGCAATATCGACCTCGCCGTCCTCTCCCGGAGTTGCCTCTATGCTGGCGTCGTAGAGGTAGCGGTTCTGCCGCAGGATGCGCTCGGACTCCTCGATCAGTCGCTTGTCGAACTGTGCGCCGGCCTCAAACAGTAGCTGTCCACGGATCACTTGGTCTTTTGTGACGATGTGCAGGCGATTTGCCAGACGATACAACCAATTGTTCTCGTCCTTATCGCTGAGGTTGAAAACGTTTGACTTATGTAAGCTGATTTCGCCGACGATGGCATCCTGTGCGATCGGCTTCTCAATTTGTCCGAGTTCGGGCGGCAGGTCTTCGGCGTGGGATGCCTCAAAAAGAAGGGAGGCGATGATCAACGCCGCTGGTAGGTGGGGTGCGTGCATACTGTCGTAATGATAACCGAGTTTAGAACGTTTCAAATCAACAACCGGTCAGAGAAACTGCGTGGTTTTTACTACTTGCACAACCTTTGCCAAATCTGCTATAAAAAACATGCGCAACAACTTGATAGATAGGGAGTACTTGAGGGACCAGCGGCTCTGCAGGGGGCCGGACTACAGGAGGTAGTCAACTCCAATAACAAAAGCGTACAAGCCGCCGAGAGGGTTATGAGCGGCCAAACAATAATGAAACGCTGGAGTGGTAATGACGAACAACGTCGAACGCTTTCACGCCGCACTTACGGTGCTGGCAGGGCATGGTCATATAAAACAAAGACTTATCAAGGCCTACGAGGACAATATCGCTGGTATCAATGACGACGAATTGCCCGTTGCGCTGAAACAATCCTTCACTGATTTACGCAGGCAGATGTACGGCGTCACTCCGCTGAATGGCGAAGGGCCGATTTGTGCGTCGGTGCGCAAGATGTCCTTTGATGAAGCCAGTGAGTGTGCCGCATTGATCGTCACCATATTCGGTGAGATCGCACGACTTCAGGATGACACTCAGGTCAGCTTACCGCTTACCGTTGATGATGAAGCTCGGGTTCCGCCGTTCCTGGTGAAATCTGTGTAGGAGCGGCCGTCCCGATAGGGCCTCCAATCCGACATTTGGATCTGAGTACGATTAGTACGGCCGCGACCACACTCCGCGGCCAGGGGCCGCTCCTACAGCTCAGTCCTGATCGGGTAGTAAACGTAGGTCAGAAGCTCATCCTCCCGGACTTTTCCCGGATCGCTTACATAAGATTCCCAAGCGGCGCCATTGCGGCTGATTCCCAGTGCGGCCAGGTAGGCCGAGATTTTCCGATGTGTTGTCGCGAGCAAGCGATATGAACCAACGTGGCGGACGCGAATCACCTGTCCGGCGTAGGTTTGCCCTATTTTAACTCCCGCAGTATTTCGTGGCGTACTGTCTGTCAGTCCGCGAACCGGAATAGCCGCATCAAAAGCCAGTTCAGAACCACTGAAGTCCCGGGTAATCGACAGGGGCGCGCCGGCATCCGTAAGATCGTTCTTGTCGATGAAGT
The DNA here is from genome assembly GCA_964456535.1 of uncultured Woeseiaceae bacterium. GTDB lineage: Bacteria > Pseudomonadota > Gammaproteobacteria > Steroidobacterales > Woeseiaceae > UBA1847. The sequence goes on from CAYWBZ010000176.1 coordinate 4,080, forward strand.
TAAGAATCTGGAAGTAGGCTTTGCCCATTGCTTCGGCAATTGCCGCAGGCTCTGGTCGAGATGTCGCCGAAAGATAGGCGATTTCATCGGCCTCTACGACGATGTGTTCGATTTCGATATCGCTAAAATCGGCGCCGGGCAAGCTTTCTGCCAGCTCCTCGAGTGCAGCGAGACCCTCGTGATAGTCGCGCGCAACTACGCCGCCCAACATTGAGGCGAAATACCGGCCAACAATGTTCAAACCGTAATCAGCTTCGAAGCCCCAGGTGACGATCGTGGTGCCTACTCCCGGTGTCAGCCGGAACCACGCCCTTGCCTCGCCCGGTTCGCCAGGGCTCATCGCGATTGCAACGTATTCATACGGTCGGCTTTCCGTGATCACCTGATTACCGCTGCCGATGATGGCGCCATCCCAGGTCACGATTGCCCCTTCGCCGCGATTTGCCCCTGAATAAAGAAAGCGTGCGTTGGGGTCGGTATGCGCCCATGGAGACCACAGAGAAAAACGCCGGAAGTCATTGACGAGAGCAAACACGGTCGCCGGATGGGCATCGATCTCAGTCGTAACTTCAACCTGATGGGTTCGCGGCAGGACGAAACCGATTATGATCAACAGTGCGAGAAAAGCACCGATTCCGTAGATCAGTTTTTGCACGTTCAAAGTATTCCGTTATCTGTTCGTGGGGGCGGGATTATTCCACAGAAAGGACACATTGGGCACAATGCGCGTATGACAGCCTGCGACAATACCTCATTACCCATCGGCGTATTCGACTCCGGTGTCGGCGGACTTACTGTTCTAAAGGCGATCCGTGAGGCCCTGCCCAACGAAAACCTGATTTATCTGGGCGATACCGCCAGGCTGCCCTACGGCACGAAGAGCCCGGCCTCAATCGCGCGCTACGCGACTCAGGCGACCGCGAAGCTGCTGGAACACGACATCAAGATGCTGGTTGTAGCCTGCAATACGGCGTCGGCGGTGGCACTTGAGGCGCTGCAAGAGCAAATGGCTCCTGTCCCGGTGATCGGCGTGGTGGAGCCGGGCGCTATGGCCGCGGTTGCCGCGCGGCCCGGTGGCTCGCACCTCGTGCTGGCAACTGAAGCGACTGTACGTCTCGGTGCGTACAGCAAGGCGATCACAGCTCGAGATCCTGGTGCCCATGTCAGAGAACAGCCCTGCGAGTTGCTGGTGGCCCTGGCTGAAGAAGGCTGGACCAACGGTGATATCGCGGACTCAATCGTGCGGCGCTATCTGGATGACGCCACACATGATGCGTTCGTTG
>CAYWBZ010000177.1:0-5347 GCA_964456535.1 uncultured Woeseiaceae bacterium
GGAATGGCTTGAGATTTGTGCCGCCGGTATCAAAAATGATGCCTTTACCCACCAGACCGAGGTCCGCTTTTGCGTTCTTCTTGCCAGGCCGATACTGGAGCCTGACGATGCCTGCGCTATCGTTGTCATTACCTTGTGCGACAGCCAGGAATGCGCCAGCACCCAGTTTAGCCAGCTCTTTGCTGCCAAAGCGTTTGAACGACCAACCCTTATCCTTGGCCATCGTGCGCGCAAGGTCCGCGTAGCCAATGGCGTCCATCTTGTTCGGCGGCATCGTCGTCAGCCAGCGCGCCAGATTGTTTCCCGTTGCTTCCGCCTCGGTTCGCGAGGTGTCTATGCGTTCGTCAGCGCCGAGCAGGCGCAGGCTATTGATTTTGGGTGGTGATTTCTTGCTCTTGTAAGACGGGAGCTCAAACGCGGCGGCCAGCGCCGCAGCGACGATGTTGTTAGTGATCGTGATTTGCTCGGCACTTTCGAATCCGAGCACGCAAATTCCTATACTGCCAGCATTTTCGCCACAGGCGGCGGCAACCAGTTTGCGGCCCAGAGTCAGTTGCTCAAAGGTGCACGCGTCTTTCGAGAGCGTGCCGGCCACAACCAGCGTTTGGCGTTTGTTCGCCAGCCTGGAGGTGAATGCGGGCGTTGAACCGGTGGTCGACTTACGCAGTACCTGCTGCATTTTGCTGCCCTCGGGGAGCTGCCTGAAATGACTGGCTGCGGGCTTCGGCGGTAGTATCAAAAGTAACTGATCGCAGCTCTCGAGGGACTTGGCATCAACGTGGCCAAGCTTTTGAAAGATACGGAGATTTTTTAGTTCGGGCGAGGGCATTTTTGTACCTTATTTTAGTGGTCGAGAAGCTTGACCCTAACGGCACAAACCCTGAAGATATCGGCCGCAGCGAAAATTGCACGCTCCGGTGCAATTGAGCGGTGATCCTAGCAGGACACATGAACTAATTCACGCGACGGTCCGGAAAGCGTTCCGGCACTCGCCTAGTGGGCAAAATATGAGCAAGTTCAACCCTTTCGACGATATTGACCCGATCGAAACCACCGAATGGCTGGAGTCTATCGATTCAGTGCTGGCGCAGCATGGTCCGGAGCGGGCACATTTCCTTCTCAATCAGATGATCGACTTCGCACGTCGCTCTGGCGCTTATCTCCCCTACACCCCGAATACGGCTTACCTGAATACGATTTCGACGGCGCGACAGCCTGAATACCCGGGTGATCGTTCGATAGAGCGGCGTATCGAGGCGTATCTGCGCTGGAACGCGATGGCAATGGTTGTAAAGGCCAATCGTGTCAACACAGAGTACGGCGGGCATATTTCCAGCTACGCCTCGTCAGCAACCTTGTATGAGGTGGGTTTCAATCACTTCTGGCGAGCCGACACCGAGAAACAGGGCGGGGACCTGATCTTCACGCAAGGACACTCCGCCCCCGGAATTTATGCACGCTCATTCCTGGAAGGCCGTCTGAACGAAGGTCATCTGGATCGCTTCCGTAAAGAAGTTGGTGGTGGTGGTCTATCCTCCTACCCGCATCCCTGGTTAATGCCGGACTACTGGCAATTCCCAACGGTGTCGATGGGTCTCGGTCCGATGATGGCCATCTACCAGGCGCGGTTTATGCGCTACATGGAACACCGCGGTATGACAGCGCCTAGTGACCGCAAAGTCTGGGCATTCCTCGGCGATGGCGAAATGGATGAGCCGGAGTCGATGGGTGCAATCACGATGCCGGTTCGTGAAGGCCTCGATAATCTCGTGTTCGTGGTGAACTGCAATTTGCAACGTCTTGATGGCCCTGTGCGCGGCAACGGCAAGATCATCCAGGAACTGGAAGCAGCCTTCGGTGGCGCTGGCTGGAATGTGATCAAGGTTGTGTGGGGATCGAAGTGGGATCCGCTGCTCGCGAACGATCAGTCCGGCAAGCTTCGCCAGATCATGGAAGAAACGGTCGATGGTGAGTACCAGAAGATCAAGTCCATGGATGGCAAGTACGTACGCGACACGTTCTTCGGCAAGCATCCGGAAACGGCTGCGATGGTCGCCAACATGTCGGACGACGAGATCTGGCGTTTGAATCGTGGTGGCCACGATACGCAAAAAGTTTACGCAGCCTATGATGCGGCAACCAGACACACAGAAGGTCCGACAATTATTTTGGCGAAGACGGTCAAGGGTTTCGGTATGGGGTCGGCCGGTGAAGGTCAAAACACGGCGCATCAGCAGAAGAAACTCGACATCGAAGAGATCAAGAGTTTCCGTGATCGATTCAATATCCCGGTTTCGGACAAAGACATTGAAGATGTTCCGTACTGCAAACCAGCCGCCGATAGCACCGAGCTTGAATACATGCTTGAGAGACGTCACTCGCTGGGAGGCTTCCTGCCGGCACGTCGAGCAAAATCCACATCGTTGCTGGTGCCGCCGTTGGAGTCATTCAAGACGCAACTCGAGGGAACCGGTGAGCGTGAGGCGTCAACGACGATGGCGTTTGTTCGCATCCTGACCGCGCTTTTGAAAGACAAGAAAATTGGCAAGCACATTGTGCCAATCGTTCCGGATGAAGCGCGTACCTTTGGAATGGAAGGTATGTTCCGCCAATTCGGTATCTACTCGTCGAAAGGCCAGCTTTATGAGCCTCAGGATTCTGACGAGCTAATGTATTACCGCGAGGACCAGAAAGGCCAGATCCTCGAAGAAGGAATTAACGAAGGCGGGGCGTTCTGCTCCTGGGCAGCTGCAGGCACATCGTATTCGAATCATGATGTACCGATGGTGCCGTTTTACATCTACTACTCGATGTTCGGGTTTCAGCGCATAGGTGATTTTGTCTGGGCTGGTGGTGATCAACAATCGCGAGGCTTCCTGATCGGTGGAACCGCTGGTCGCACGACGCTCGCTGGTGAAGGCTTGCAACATCAGGATGGTCACAGCCTGTTGAGCGCTTCAACGATTCCCAACTGCCGCTCTTATGATCCGACCTATGCGTATGAACTGGCCGTCATTATCCAGGATGGACTACGGCGCATGATGGGTGAGCAGGAAGATATTTTCTATTACATCACCTGCATGAACGAAAACTACACGCAGCCAGCGATGCCTGCCGGAGTCGAAGACGGCATCTTGCGTGGCATGTACCTGCTGAACGTAGGCGGCCAGGGTAAGGTCAGGGCGCAGCTCATGGGTTCGGGAACGATTCTGCGTGAGGTGATCGGCGCCGCTGAACTGTTAATGCAAGACTTCGGTATTCCGACCGATATCTGGTCTGTTACGAGCTTCAACGAACTACGTCGTGATGCTCTCGAAGTTGAACGCTGGAACAAGTTGCACCCGACCGAAAAAGCTCGAAAATGTTATATAGAACAGTGCTTTGCAGATCGACCGGGACCCTATATTGCGGCGACGGATTACATGAAGATTGTTTCTGACCAAATTCAGCGCTGGGTGCCCGGACAATTCGTGTCTTTGGGTACCGATGGCTACGGTCGCAGTGATGCTCGCAAGGCGTTACGGCAGCATTTCGAAGTCGACAAGCGATTTATTGCAGTATCAGCGCTCAAAGCGCTGGCTGATGACGGCGTACTGGACCACGAGACTGTCGCGAACGCGATAGAGAAATACGGCATCGATCCGGATCGTCCCGATCCGGTGACGTTGTAGCGGTTCGGGGAGCGCGATCATGACGAGCACTATCGATATAGTCATTCCCGATCTCGGTGATTTCGAGGACGTCGAAGTCATCGAAATACTGGTCAGTAACGGTGACACCGTAGAGCGCGAAGACGGCTTGATCACGGTCGAGACCGACAAAGCATCGATGGACATACCGTCACCGGAAAACGGAGTGATCGGATCACTGACCATTGCTGTCGGCGATACTGTGTCCACAGGTGATGTTATCGGTACCTTGACGATGCAGGTTGGCGACACTGTCGTTATCACTCCGGCAATCGCAGCACCGATTACGGGCGAAACGACAGTACTGGCTTCCGAAGAAGAAGCGCCTCCGAAGTCGGCTGGAAAACAGACACTGGTCGTGCCTGATCTCGGCGACTTTGATGACGTTGAAGTCATTGAAGTACATATTTCGGCGGGCGACAAAGTCGAAGTTGAAGACTCACTTGTCACGCTGGAAACTGATAAGGCGGCGATGGATGTTCCGGCGGTAGTAGCAGGAACTATTGAATCGGTGTTGGTGAACGTCGGCGACAAGGTGTCGGAAGGGTCATCGCTCGGCATTATCGATGCCGTTGCTGCGGCAGTAGCGCCAAGGGTTGAAGAGACCGTCGTCGAAAAGGTATCGCCAGCCTCGGCGCCGAAGCCAGCGTCGCAACCGTCTGCTGCGCAGGCACCGAAATCCTTGCCCGCGATCGACGAAGCCGGATTTTCCAAAGCGCATGCCAGTCCATCAGTAAGAAAGCTGGCACGTGAACTGGGCGTTAACCTGGTTCAGGTTAGTGGTAAAGGCGCGAAGAACAGGATTCTGCACGATGATGTGAAGGCTTTCGTCAAAGCGATTCTAGCGGGTCAGGCAAGCGCACCGGCCGGCAGCGGATTGCCGAAAGTACCGAGTATCGATTTCTCCAAGTTTGGTGAGATCGATGTGCAGCCGCTCACACGAATTCAAAAGATATCCGGACCGCGTTTGCAGGCGAGCTGGATTAATCTGCCACATGTAACACAGCACGATCTTGCCGATATCACTGACCTGGAAGCGAAACGTCAGGAGCTCAAAGGTCCGGCGAAAGAACGCGGTATTTCTTTGACACCACTCGCTTTCATCATGAAAGCCTGCGTAGCAGCACTTGAAGAGTTTCCAAAGGTTAATTCATCACTGTCGGATGACGGTGAAAGTCTCGTCTATAAGAAATATTGTCACCTTGGTTTTGCAGCGGATACGCCGCATGGTCTGGTTGTTCCGGTCATCCGCGACGTTGATCAGAAAGACGTGTATGAAATTGCGACCGAACTGGGTGAGCTGTCTGCTCTGGCGCGCGAGGGCAAACTCAAGGTACCGCAGTTACAGGGTGCGAGTTTCACAATCTCCAGTCTCGGCGGCATTGGTGGAACAGCGTTTACGCCGATAGTGAACGCACCAGAGGTAGCGATTCTGGGTGTGTCACGATCGTCGATGCAGCCGCTGTGGAATGGCTCAGAATTCGAACCGCGACTCATGTTGCCGCTGTCATTCTCCTACGACCACCGTGTGATTGATGGTGCTCAGGCCGCACGATTTACGACTTTCCTCGGCAAGGTGCTTACTGATGTCGATGCATTGCTGAAGGCGATCCCCTGATGGCGGGCGATAAACCATTTGACGAAACGCAAGTGATGAC
>CAYWBZ010000178.1:0-5285 GCA_964456535.1 uncultured Woeseiaceae bacterium
AGCGCACTGCTGCCTTTCCATCTCTGCGATTCTGTAGGAATACATCCACTACTTCGCCGTCCTGATCGACAGCACGCCAAAGATAGTGTTGCACGCCGTGAATTTTCACGAAAATCTCATCGAGGAAGAAGGTATCACCGTAACCCTGATGCCTGCGGCGAAGTCGCTTGGCGTACTTAGGGCCGAATTTGATACACCACAATCGAATGGACTCGTAACTGACCGCGATTCCGCGCTCGGACATGAGATCTTCGATATCACGAGCACTCAGATTAAAGCGGTGATAGAGCCAGAGCGCGAAGCCTGCCCTTGGGGTACAACGTGTTGGATGATTTCAGGAGGAAACCGGTGACGCTTGTACATCGATGAACCATTAGTCATCCCGCATTGTCACTCAGGAGCAGTTAAGTTGTCAGTACCGTGCAGCGCCATGCGCCGATTCTGTATCCCGGGTCTCTGCCAAGACAACGGCCGATTTGTCAGCATTCTCTTTGTAGATACGCACAAACCGGTTCGTCTCGACCGAATCAAATGCCTCGAGGTTGTAAGCCCAGCGATAGCCGATGGTCTGATACAAGAGACGCGCGCTCACGCGAACTGACGATACATCATCGCCAACGGGTATTCGGTAACGAATCGTATCGCCACCACCCGAGAAGTCCTCGTCGTCGGCTGCCACACCATTGACGCTCACTGCGTCGCTGGCCGTTGCCTTGTCGAAGCCATTGGGCAGGAGACGATTGTCTTTCACATAGCGCACACCCGATAACAGACCCGTCGTTACATCATCTTTATAGTCAACAAAGATCGGCTCATAAATCTGAACCTGGTCTGCACTGACAATTTCCGCATAATGCGGCTCGTACGTGCTGCCATCAATATCATTGTCGTTGCCAACGATCGATCCGTTTCCATTCAGGGCGCCGGACTCGAAGACTTGCCCTCCGCTTTCATCGGTGACGGTCACATGGAGCCAAACGCGTCTTGACGGATAAGCCGACGGAAGTTTGTGTCCACCATGATTCGTGATTCTGACATCAATGATCGCCTCGCCGTTGGCGATGAGCGTGTTCACGACATCAAGAGACGCGGCTTTCGTCTGCAGGTGCTCGGTTGTCGCTGCCACCGAACGCTGCAGATCTTCCGTTGGCGTGGTAACTCCCAGCTCGTCACGATACTTGTCGATGATGCCCAGCATGAAAGCGTTTCCACCACGAAATGCATGCTGACTCATACCCTCGCGGGGCTCACCGAGTACGGAAGTTATCGGTGCCGTGGTTGTCGGCATGTGGCAGTCCTGGCAACTTGTGGTCTCGGCATAGGCACTGTGCCGCCACTCAAGATAAGGCGCCTGCTCCGCAAACTGTCCAATTTCATTGCCGCTGTCGTCGACGGCTGGTGTAAACAGGGTGTGGCAAGTCGCACACAGCTCACTCTTCTGAATATGCAGGGATTTCTGTGGCTGAAACGCCGATGCAGAGTTCATGATTCGGTGGCGGCCAGTATCGATGTCGAACGGCCCGAAGATCGATGGATCTTCTGTCGTAACCGTGTTGATGATGTAGCCGCCATCGAAGCTTTCACTCTCGCCGAAGTTATCCGCCGAAATCTGGTGGCAGACAGTGCACGACACGCCATCATTCGCCAGCCTCATTTCTTCAGGAGCAGCTGTCCCTTCTGTAAATTTGAAAATCTTCCCCGAACCGCCGTTTGCTACAGCCGTTGTGCGGGCCATTGGCATATGACAAACAGAACATTTGTCTTCAATGAAGTCCTGCAGCTGTGGCCGTTCCGATATCTCTCGACGTACCCCCGCCATCCAGTATGGATCCTTGGCGGACAAGGCCATCATCGTGCCGCGCCACGCATGACCTATGCCAACGTTATTGCCATCAACATCCTGCATATTGCTGTGACAGGCGATGCATTGATCTGACGTTGCGAAGACTGGATGGGGTGCGGTTTGCTGGGCGGTGGCCCACGCCGATGCACCGATACAGAGTACGATAACAAGCGCCGCGACGATTCGCTTACCAGCCATCGGAGAACCCTCCGTCGAACCAGTCCCACAGCAGGTAGGCGACAATCTGTACGTCCCGACCCGACGTCTCGGTTACAGGCACCTTCGCACCTATGTTGAAGAGGATGTGCTGACGTGTATTCAGTGACACCTGAAATTGCGGGACGACGTCGAGCTTTGTTTTGGTACCGGACGCGAGGTCCCTTATCGCCAGCACCTCGAGCATCGGCGACCATGACCGACCAAATTCTCCACCGCTTGTCCAGGTCTTGCCAATTGCTACACGCATGCCCAACTCGTCGTCGAATCCACCCTCGGTCGGGAACTCCGCGAACGCGTGTGCCTGGAAGAACATGTCGGCGGGCAGGATTTTGCCGTACGTAATGAATGGCTCGAGGACGGTAGTGCCTTTGCCGAGGGACTTGTCTTCATCACCCGTCGGGAGGATGACTTCAGCACCGACGCTCAGAATACTGCCGTTGTCGAGATTGTGATGCACGGTGTGCTTGTATCCGATAGCGATATCGCCAACGCCACTCTCGCTACCTGTCAGCGTATCAGTAGTTGCGAGAGGGACCGATACTTCGAACATTCCGACCGGGCCCACACGTTTCTCGTAGAGAACCTCGAGTTCGAACGTATTGCTCTCACCAGTATCGTAGCTTCCTGTAAAGACGGTCTCGTCTTCGGGAAAGGCCTTCTCGGTGAAAAGTGGTCGTGGCAGATTGAACTCACCGCGCGGCCAACGGTCGTCGCTGCAAAGCGTGCGAATATAAGCCAGGATTTTGTACGCCTCTTCCTTACTCAGCGCATCACCGAACGCAGGCATCATTCGATCAAAACCGCGTACGGGTCCACCCTCATGAATGATCGCGTACCAGTCCGCGTCAGGTTCTCGCGACGCAAACTCGCAGTCCGAGAAATCCGGCGGCAGAATCTCAAGCGCGCTATCTTCCCGTGCCCTGCCGGCACCGTCATCGCCATGACAGCTCGCACAAGCCTGCTGGAAAAGTTCTGCGTTTCCCGGTTCTTCGGCACCGCTGGGCATCGCCCAGAACATCAGAGCACTCACGAATATCAAGATGTTCTTATGCATGGAAGAGAATTTAGCAGAGCATTGGTCGTCAAACCGTAGTTAGAATCCACGATTCACAGGCTTTTCTGGCGCGCCCGAAAGGATTCGAACCTCCGACCACCTGGTTCGAAGCCAGGACTACAAATCAATGATTTCGAACAGTTACGAGAAGAATTCCCAAAACTACCCCCTGAAACACCCCTAAAACGATCAAATACTTGCGGGTTGTTTTGGGAATTAATCCAGCGCAGTTCGGTATCCGACCGCAAACGCACAGACGCGCCACCGCGCCTATGTAATTTTACGAATCAGAATCAGGCTAAGTTACTGCTAGGCTGGGGCGAAGTTTGTTACTCGCCAGCTGCGGTTGTGTCGACGGCTGATCCAGCGCGTCCTTCAAATTGGCGCCATCTGCCAGATGCACAGAATCAACGCATGAGGGAAAAGCCATGAATGATGGAAAGAAGAAACTGACCACCAATGCGGGCGCTCCGGTGCCCGATAATCAAAACGTGTTGACCGCCGGCCCGAAGGGTCCGCAGTTGCTTCAGGACGTTTGGTTCCTGGAGAAACTCGCCCACTTCGACCGTGAGGTGATTCCCGAGCGACGCATGCACGCCAAAGGCTCGGGCGCCTATGGCAGATTCACCGTCACTCACGACATCACGAAATACACCAAGGCAAGCATCTTTTCGGAAGTCGGCAAGAAAACGGAACTCTTTGCCCGTTTCACGACGGTTGCTGGCGAACGGGGTGCGGCTGATGCCGAGCGCGATATCCGCGGCTTCGCTGTCAAATTCTATACAGAGGAAGGCAACTGGGATCTCGTCGGCAATAACACGCCGGTATTCTTCCTGCGCGACCCGCTGAAGTTTCCCGACCTGAACCACGCGGTCAAGCGTGATCCGCGCACCAACATGCGCAGCGCGAAGAACAACTGGGACTTCTGGACCTCGCTGCCAGAGGCGTTACACCAGGTAACCATCGTAATGAGCGATCGCGGCATTCCCGCCACCTACCGCCACATGCACGGTTTCGGAAGCCACACGTTTAGCTTCATCAACGCGGACAACGAGCGCTACTGGGTGAAGTTTCACTTCAAGTCTCAGCAGGGCATCAAGAATCTGACCGATGCCGAAGCCGAGGCCATCGTCGGTAAGGATCGCGAGAGTCACCAGCGCGATCTCTACGAGAGCATCGAAAACGGCGACTTCCCGAAGTGGACACTCAAAGTGCAGATCATGCCGGAAGCAGACGCTGCAAAGGTGCCATACAACCCCTTCGACCTCACAAAGGTCTGGCCGCACAAGGACTATCCACTCATCGAAGTTGGTGTGATGGAATTGAACCGCAATCCGGAAAACTTTTTCGCCGAGGTCGAACAATCGGCGTTTAATCCGGCCAGCGTTGTGCCAGGCATTGGCTTCTCGCCGGACAAGATGTTGCAGGGGCGTCTATTCTCCTACGGCGACGCACAGCGTTACCGGCTTGGAGTCAATCACCACCTGATTCCGGTAAATGCGCCACGCTGCCCGGTACACAGTTACCACCGCGACGGCGCGATGCGTACCGATGGGAACCATGGCGGCACCTTGGGTTATGAACCAAACAGCTACGGTGAGTGGCAGGAGCAGCCCGACTTTGCCGAGCCACCACTGAGCCTGGAGGGTGCGGCGGATCACTGGAACCACCGGGAAGACACCGATTATTACTCTCAGCCCGGTGATCTGTTCCGCCTCATGTCGCCAGCGCAACAACAGGAGTTGTTCGAAAATACTGCCCGCTCTATAGGTGAGGTGCCAAAGGATATACAGATGCGCCACATCAACAACTGCCTCAAAGCCGATCCAGCTTATGGTGAGGGCGTTGCCAATGCGCTTGGTATCGAGTTGAGTGACGTTGCCGCGTAGACATGCTTTAGAGCCACAAAGAAAAGGCCCCATCAGGGGGCCTTTTCGTTTATGGCGCGCCCGGAGAGATGGGCCTCCCGCTGGTCGGCCTGTCGTCGCTTCGCTCCTCGGATCGAACTCCCGACCGGGCTATCGATACCGTTGCACCAACCGATCGATCGGTCTCAACGGCAACACGGTTCGAAGCCAGTTATTTCAATTCCAGTTTCGGTTTTAGATTCAGGTACTTATGAGCCGCCGCTGTCCCATAGAATACTGTGATCGATTCAGTAAGCACTTG
>CAYWBZ010000179.1:0-5189 GCA_964456535.1 uncultured Woeseiaceae bacterium
CGCGGCGCAACGCACCGCCGCAACCGTAGCTTCCTAAGCGTCGATCAGCTCTTTTAGCTCACCGGAGTGATACATCTCGATCAAAATGTCGCAACCGCCAACGAGCTCGCCCTTAACGTAGAGCTGCGGAAAGGTCGGCCAGTTTGAATAGACTTTCAGTCCTTCACGGACTTCCTGGTCTTCGAAAATATTCACGTACGAGAACGGTTTACCGATCGCGTTCAAAGCTGCGATAGCCTGTCCTGAGAATCCGCATTGCGGAAAATCCGGTGTGCCCTTCATGTAAAGCAGCACATCGTGTGATTCGAGTTGTTCTTTAATTCGGGCGTTGACGTCCAATTGGTTATTCCTGTTAAGCGCTAAAAATCGAAGTTCAGTATCTGGGGTCGATTTATTTTTCTACAACAATCTGGTTGTTTACGGCTGTGACACCCGTGGTTGCCTTGGCAATCCTGCCAGCCTGGTCGCGAGCTACGTAGTTAGCGACCGTCCCGGTCAGGGTAACAATTCCGCTATGGGTTAGTACACCAATGTTGAACATGCTCACGCCGGAATCAGCGCCATACTTGCCCTGTATCTCGGTCGTAATAGCCGAATCAGACGCAACCACTTCTGGTTTGCGCGCATCCTGGTAGCCGCCTGAAGTCCCACCCCCGACAACGAGGGCTGTGCAGCCTGCCAACAGAAACATCGCAAGCACGGTAATCCCAAATCGCATGTTCAATCTCCTGATCTGTAAGGGGCAATTGTAGCGTCATTTGGTCGCCTGCTCACCAAACATAACAAAATCAAGCTGTTACAAATATTTTTGATTTCATGCTCTTTTCCCTCTCGCAATCTCTATAATACCGTCTGCGCTCTGGCGCAATACTCCCAAAAATTATCGAAACATAAGAAACTCGGAGAAACGAATAATGAATCCCCTCAAGAGCATTGGCGGCACACTTATCAGCGGCGTTCTGCTTGCCGTAATTATCGCGTACGTCACCAAGGGCCAACACACAGACATGGGCACGCCGCTGAATTCAGTCGCTGTGTGGATTCATGTGTTTGCCGGCGTTACATGGATTGGTCTTTTGTACTACTTCAACTTCGTGCAAGTCCCGGCGCTCGGTGAAGCTGCTGGTGATGAAGGCGGCCCAGGCGGCGCAGGCATTGCGAAGTATGTCGCACCTCGCGCATTGTGGTGGTTCCGTTGGGGCGCGCTTGCAACCTGGCTGAGTGGCGCGACCGTTCTGTACCTGAAAGGATATCTGCACCAGGCATTCTCGTTCGGCATGGGTGTTGAAGGCGGCGATCAATACGCTCTGACCATCGGCGTCGGCGCATGGCTTGGCACGATCATGCTCTTCAATGTCTGGGTTTTGATTTGGCCCAACCAGAAGAAAGTGCTGGGCATGGTTGAAGCAACGCCAGAGCAGGTTGCCAAGGCCAAGAATATTGCGTTTATGGCCTCACGTTCGAACACGTTGATGTCTATCCCGATGCTCATGAGCATGATCGGCCCGGGACACGGCTGGTTTATGTAAGCGGCAAGAAACTGATAGATCGGAAGCCCGGCTATGACAATGGTCGGGCTTCTTTTATTGTAGAGCTACCATGAAGTTGTCAGACGAACAAAAAGCATCGATCGGCCCGGTTGTCGCTAACGCATTGGCCGAGGACATCGGCGAGGGTGATCTCACTGCATCACTGGTTGATGCCAACGAAATAGTAGGTGCCACTATCGTGGCCAGAGAGTCACTGGTCTTATGCGGCCAGCATTGGGTTGACGAAGTTTTTTCACAACTTGATGATGCCGTTGTTGTCGATTGGTACATCGGCGACAGCCAAACAGCCGAAACCGATGACGTAATCTGCAAACTGGTCGGCCCGGCTCGTTCGTTGTTAAGCGGTGAAAGAACGGCGTTGAACTTCCTGCAAACATTGTCGTCAACGGCGACAACGACATCGAAGTATGTCAAGGCAGTTGAGGATAGCAATACGCAGATTCTCGATACGCGGAAAACGCTCCCGGGATTACGCCTCGCGCAGAAGTACGCGGTCACTTGCGGCGGCGGCGTGAATCACCGAGTGGGCTTGTTCGACGCGATCCTCATCAAGGAAAATCACATCAGGAGCGCCGGCGGAATTACCGCTGCGCTGAAGTCGGCGCAAGACGTAAGTGCCGAGGTCTTGATCGAAGTGGAAGTAGAATCTCACGAAGAATTACTCGAGGCGTTAGATGCCGGCGCTGCGCGAATACTTCTGGATAACTTCTCGATCGAAGAACTGCGGCAAGCAGTTGAAACCAACCAGAATTATGGCTACACGGCCGCTGAGCTTGAGGCGTCGGGTAATATCACGCTGGATTCAATTCGCGAAATCGCCGCAACCGGTGTCGATTACATCTCAACGGGCGCCATCACCAAGAACGTCGACGCAATCGACTTCTCGATGCTCTTCAAAATAAACTAGTTTACGCAACAGCGCGGGTGACGCGTTTCGGCTCTGATACGCCGTAGCCCTGCGCGTAGTCGATTCCCATGCCACGCAGCATCGTGATGATTTCTTCGTTTTCGGCAAATTCAGCGATGGTCTTCTTACCGGTCAGGTGACCGATCTCGTTAATTGAACGCACCATTTCCCTGTCGATCGGATCGTGCAGGATCTCTTTTACAAAGCTACCGTCGATCTTGAGGAAATCAACCGGGAAGTGCTTGAGATATCCGAATGAAGACAAGCCAGTGCCGAAATCATCCAGCGCAAACATGCAGCCCAACTCTTTCAGTGCATTGATGAAGCGGTTTGCCTGCGAGTAGCTCGCGATCGCCGCAGTTTCTGTAATCTCAAAGCAGATCTTCGTCGCATCAATTCCGCTCATCTGGAACTGATCAATGACAAATGGCAGGAACTTATCATCTGCCAGGCTTAGTCCCGAGAGATTGATGGAACACATTGCGAGGCGCTCGCGTTCATCAGCCTCAGACACCAGCCAACGAAATGCACTACGAATAACCCAACGGTCGATATTCGGTGTAATACCGTAGCGTTCGGCCGCCTCGATGAATAATCCCGGTGAAATAATACCGCCGTTTTCGTCACGCATGCGCAACAGAATTTCATAATGGGCGCCCGCTTCTTCCGCTTGCAGCGGCTGAATGGTTTGACGAAACAACTCAAAGCGATCTTCTTCAAGCGCGTTGTTGATACGAGCCGCCCACTGCATTTCACGGCGGCGACGCATGAGGTCGATATCGTTTTCCTGGAAGCTGTGGATGCGATTACGCCCAGCCTCTTTAGCAGCAGCGCAAGCACTGTCTGCAGCACTCAATAACGCAGCGACATCTTCATTGTCGGCTGTAATAGGAACAACACCGATACTGACGCCAAGACGGAAATTACGTTCTTCCCAGACGAACTTGTAGTCACCAATCGCAACACGCAACGTCTCCGCGGTGTTCATGGCCTCTTCGAGGCTGCAGCTCTCCAGCAACACGCCGAATTCATCACCGCCGAGGCGCGCCAGAGTATCTCGCCAGCGTATCTTGGATTTGAGCAGCGCTCCCAGTTGGCCGAGCAATGCGTCGCCGGCACTGTGGCCGCAGGAGTCATTAACAATCTTGAACTGATCGAGATCCAGATAAAGTAATGCGTAAGAAGTTTCTCGTGCGCGGGCACTCTTAAGAGCACGCTGAAGGCGATTTTCGAGCTCACGCCGATTCACCAGACCCGTGAGAATGTCATGGCTTGCGTGATAACTCAGTCGGCGGTTTAGCTCGCGCGATTCACTGACATCGTGAAACACCAGTACGCCGCCCGTCACACTACCCTTTCCGTCACGAATCGGCGACGCAGTACTTTCGATATAAAGTTCATTGCCATCGCGCCGAATCAACAATGTTGGCCGTACAGACTTAATTGCACGATCACGCCGAATAGATACAGCAAGCGGATTCTCGAGTGGCTCACAGGTTTCTTCATGAAAAGCACGAAAAATCTCATCGATGGAGCGACCGCTCGCATCGTCAACCTTCCAGCCAGTCAACCCCTCGGCAACCGGATTGACGTACTCGACGTTGCTGTTTGCATCAGTCGTAATGACACCGTCACCAATCGACTGCAGCGTAATCTGTGCGCTTTCCTTTTCCCGGAACAGAGCATCTTCGTAAAGCTTGCCCTCGGTGATATCAACCTCAACACCAAGTAAACGAAGCAAGCGGCCGTTTTCGTCGAGAATGGCCTTGGCGCGACTCTTCATCCATCGCCAGTCACCTGTTTGATGCTTCATGCGGTGAACGGATTCAAAAAATGAGCTATTGCCTGCGAGGTGTTCACGCATCTGCGTCTGCACGCGTGCGATGTCATCGGGATGCACGAGACGATACCAGTCGAGCATGACATCCTCATCGTCGGCGTCGTAACCGAGCATGGTTTTCCACCGTCGCGATAAGTTGATGCGCTTGGTATCGCCGTCAAAATCCCAGATACCATCATTCGCGGTCATAGCGACCAGAGAGTTGCGCTCCTGCAATTCATCGAGCATCTCGCGATCACCAACTCGCTCCAGACCGACCGCAAGCGATGATCCAAACAACTTCATCAAAAGATGCAGGTTGGCGTCCCAGCCTTCGACAGCACGTTCATTCGCCAAACCCAGGAATCCGGCAATCTCGCCGTGTACACAAAAACCAATAATTAATGCGGCGCCGATATGAATTTCATTGAGTCGGCCGAGCTCACTTTCTGCGGACTTCGGACCATTGACAGTATCGGCCACTTCAATGACACGCAGGTGTCCGAGTCGCTTACACAGCCACGGCCAGTCTGCGAGCTTTTCTCCCTGCAAAACACCAGGGCTGCATTGGGCGAATCCGTCACACGACGACAAGACCGTTTCGATCTGATCACCATCGTCACTGATCAACGCAATAAACGCGGAGTCCGCGCCCGTCGCTTCGGGCAGCTCATCGATTGTGGCTTGTAATTGCTCCATGTACTGGAGCGGATCGAGATTCTGCACGCCGACCGCGATCTTGGTCTGCAGCGCGTCAACGGCGCCTCGGGTTCTCTCCCCGGCGCGCGGTCTGCGATGCTGGATTCCCGTAGAAATACTGGTGTCGGACGGATTCGTCATTAGGGGAAAACATTTTGACATGATGCTGGAAGAATACAAGCTAAGTTGCTGTTATTTGACATTTTCACAGGCT
>CAYWBZ010000180.1:0-5188 GCA_964456535.1 uncultured Woeseiaceae bacterium
CCGTCGATCGGTCTCATCGAAAAACTTGGCCTGACGTTCGAGCAAATGATTACAATGCCGGGCGATGATCATGCCATTTGCCTCTACAGCATGGCGTTAACAGACTAGAGTTATACACGATGGAATTTTTCAAGAGTGACGGTGCACGTATCGGGCTTTTCTTTGGTGCAACGTCAGGCGTTATTACGACGCTTGGTCTAATAACGGGTCTTAATGCTGGTACGCAGTCGATCACGGCCGTACTGGGTGGCATCTTCGTAATCGCGGTCGCGGACTCCATGTCCGATGCACTCGGCATTCATCTGGCCGAAGAGGCGGACCCGGAAACCGATCACGAGCACGTCTGGCAGGCAACGATCACGACTTTCCTGACGAAATTCGTGTTCGCACTGAGCTTCGCCGTACCGTTATTGTTGCTACCACTCGGCCCTGCTGTGATGGCTTCAGTTGCCTGGGGAATGTTGGTAATCATTGTGCTGAGCTACTTTCTGGCACGTTCGCAGAATGAATCGCCGTGGCCCATCATCCTTGAGCATCTTGGCATAGCGATTCTCGTCGTAGTTCTGTCGCACTTTATCGGTGTCTGGGTCGCCAGAACGTTTGGTTGAGCTATAATCGCCGCTGACAATAACGAACCGCCAGTGCGAGGTGACGGTTAGACAATGGTTGATACGACTTCACCAACGGACTGGCGCAAACTGCATGAGTTCGCGGCAGTGGATCTGACTCAGTCATACATTCTCTCGTGGCATGTGGAGCCTGGAGCGTTGGTTATCGATATCGACGTCTATCTGACCGAAGAGCATCCTTTTTACGAGAAACCCAGGCCGGCAGAAAAAGTCTGTATCCGTCCGGCGTTCATCGAATTCCCATTGTGTGATGACATTACGGTTAGTGGTGGCGCGCCGGGTTCCAATGCGGAGGTAGCCGAGAGTCTCGGGCATGGGGTGATCGAAGGGCTGCGGCGGCACGACGATGGTCGGTACGAAATAAACGGTGAGTTTGGCACGGTGTTCGTGACAGCCGAACGACCGTTATTGCGCCTAAAGGGACCGTAGTCAGCTAAAGGAAGTCGAGGGAAAATAATGAGAGCAGAGAAACGAATCGATTATGTCGAGATTCCGGTCACGGACCTGAAAAAGGCACGTGAATTCTTTTCAGCATTGTTCGATTGGTCGTTCCAGGAGTGGGGCGATGATTATATGAGCTTTAACGATGGGCGACTCGAGGGTGGATTCCGGCGCGCGGCCGAACCCGCACCGGCAACCGGAGTGCTGATCGTATTCTTTAGTACAGACATAGACCGTGATTTCGATCGCGTGCAGGAACTCGGAGCAACAATCTCCGAACCCATTTTTCCGTTTCCCGGCGGCCGGCGGTTTCATTTCGTCGATCCGGCGGGTACCGAATTTGCAATCTGGTCAGCTGTCGCATAGCTGACAAATGGAGAACAGGTAATGGCCGTACTGATTGATCACCCCTGTGTGCAGCACAAACTCGCGATCATTCGCGATGCTGATACGGGGCACAAGAAATTTCGTGAACTGGCAACTGAAATCACAGAATTCGTTTGCTATGAAGCGTTAAAGAATATCAAGACAAAGGAAGTAACGGTTCAAACTCCTGTTGCTGAGGCGACTTGCCGCATGCTGGATACCGATCTCGTTGTTATCCCGATTCTTCGTGCAGGCGTGGGCATGATGGAAGGTATTCTTGAGCTTGTGCCAACTGCTCGTGTTGGCTTCGTTGGTTTGTACCGGGATGAAGAAACGAAATTGCCCGTCACGTATTACGAGCGATTTCCGGCACAAATCAAGGGTGGAACCTGCATCATCATCGACCCGATGATCGCAACCGGCGGTTCGACAGCGGCGGCCATTGATAAGCTCAAGGAAAACGGTGCCGGGAACATTGTCGTTGTTTGTATCGTAACTTGCCCGGAGGGTATTGCGCTGGTCGAGGCCGAACATCCGGACGTACCTATCTATGCAGCGGCAATCGACGACAAGCTCAATGAGAAGAAATACATCGTGCCAGGCCTCGGTGATGCTGGTGACCGGTTGTTCGGAACCTCACACTAGAAAGGTGGAGCAACCATGAGTGATGACATCGTAGTTTCGCGTCTCGAAGGCACCAGGCTAATCGTCGAGACCGCTGACGGCATTGAAGAATATGACTCGCAGTTTCTGGTCGCTGCTTTGTTTGTTTACATCGCGCGCGGTGATGGCGAAATTACACCCGAAGAGTCAGCTCAAATGATTGAACTGATCGAAGAGCGCTATCACTTGCACGGGGCGGCGTCACTGGAGCTCATCACACGCGCGATGAACGAGATGGTGGACAAGCCGCAACTGGGATTATTGTTGACGGATTTGGTGCCGACGTTATCGGATGCCGAGAAGGAAGATATTGCGTTGATGGCTTTAAAGGTAGTCGCAGCCGATGGGCAGCGTCATTTTGCCGAAATGGAGCAATTCAATCGGGCGATGGAAGCCGCTGGCATAGCGCCAGAAATCATTCACAGGGCGTTTGATCGTTACTTCGCAGAAACGATGCCGGGAGTACCAGGGGACATGCAATGAACGTATTGGGTATTCGTTTCTGTGCAGTTGCAGAAGAAGCGGTTTCGATGTCGGAATTTTTCACCAAAGGCCTTGGACTGCCCGAGCGTGACCTTGGTGATGGAGAGGGGTTTCAAGGATGTGTTATTCCTGCCGGTGACTCGAGTTGGGTCGAGATATGGCAGAAGGGCGCGGATATGCCGGCCGGACTCATGTTGCAAATTGTTGTTGACGACGCGGACGCTGTTGCTGCGAACGCGAAGGCAAATGGTATTGAAGTACAAGGCCCTATGAAGGCACACGGTGAAAAAATCTATTTTGCTGTAGCGCCAGGTGGTCTTAGCGTCAGCTTCCAACAGGTGCTGTAGATGCAGGCTACTATCAAAAATTTCCTGCGGATGGAGTCTTCAGGCGGCATCCTCTTGATGGGCGCTGCGGTGCTCGCAATGCTGGCTGCTAACTCACCGGCAGCCGGTCTGTACTCCTATTTCCTCGATACACCGGTTGAGGTGCGAGTTGGTGCACTGCAAATCGCCAAGCCTTTATTCTTATGGGTAAATGATGGCCTGATGGCCGTTTTCTTTTTCCTGGTTGGCCTGGAGCTGAAACGGGAGATTTTGGAAGGAGAGTTGTCGCGTCCGGCCAATGTCCTGTTGCCGGCGCTAGGTGCGGTGGGTGGCATGGCTGTGCCCGTAGGAATTTTTGTCTGGCTTAACAACGGCGACGCGCAAGCGATGCAAGGCTGGGCGATACCGGCCGCAACGGATATCGCGTTCGCATTGGGCATCCTGATGTTGCTTGGTAGCCGAGTGCCCGTTGCGCTCAAGGTATTTGTCGTATCGCTGGCTATTTTTGATGATCTCGGCGCCATCATCATTATCGCTATTTTTTATTCGGCCGACCTTTCGATCAGCGCGTTGATTATCAGCACAATGTGTCTCGCAATTCTTGGCCTGATGAACTGGCGTGGTACGACTACAATTTCACCCTACATACTTGTCGGTACCGTGATGTGGATAGCGGTGTTGAAGTCTGGTGTGCATGCGACGCTTGCCGGTGTTGCGCTTGCGGCGTTTATTCCGATGCGAGATGAAGCTGACAAGTCTCATTCACCACTACGCGAACTTGAGCACGACCTGCATTCCGTCGTCGCTTTTGGTGTGCTGCCATTATTCGCGTTCGTAAATTCGGGCATTAGCCTGGAAGGTGTCAGCTTTTCAGACTTGCTGCATACGGTACCTCTCGGCATCGCCGCCGGTTTGTTTGTGGGCAAGCAGGTCGGAATTTTTCTCCTGTGCTTTCTGGCGATCAAAATGGGCGTCGCCCGATTGCCAGAAGGTGCCAACTGGGGGTCCCTGTACGGCGTTTCGATATTGTGCGGCGTTGGTTTTACGATGAGCTTGTTTGTTGGTTCTCTTGCTTTCGAAAATGTGACCCTGGATCCCGCAGCGATTTTTGACGAAAGGCTTGGGATTATTCTCGGTTCTTTGTTGTCTGGCGTATTTGGCTACATCGTCTTGCACATGACTTTGCCAAGGGCCGAATAATGCAGTGGTCGCTCGAAACCGCTGGTGAAGCGGATATCGACGAACTCATGACCTGGTTTCCGGATGCTCATTCCGTCAATATTTGGGGTGGCCCCCGGTTTCGTTTTCCGTTTGACCACGAGACCTTCTTCGCAGATTGCCGCTGGCAGGACTTCTCGTCGTTCTGCTTGCGAAATCCGGACAATGAATTCGCTGCGTTTGGACAACTGGGATCGCGCTACGATCGTTTTCACCTTGCACGTCTGGTCGCAAATCCCGGCATGCGAGGGCAGGGCGTTGGTAGAAAACTAATGGAGATGATGATTGAGGCTGCGCGCAAACGGCAGGATCATTCGAGAATCGCTCTGTTTGTGTACAAGGATAATGAGCCCGCATACCGGTGTTATCGGGCATTGGGATTTGAAGTGCAGGAGTATCCCGAAGGTGCGCCGATGCCCGAAAAGTGTTTTTACCTTGCCCGGTCTGTCGCTTAGCTTGACTGCAACAAGTCCTGCTTGCTCTCAAGGTCGCTCCACCGTTCTACACGCTGTTCCAGCAGTTGTTCGGCGTTACTCAGTTCCTGCAACATCTGCTGTACGGCCTCATTATCCTGTGAATAGAATTCGGGTGCAGCGATCTGCGATTGTAATGCTGCAATGCCGGATTCCAGGTTTTCTATTTCCTCCGGAAGCTGATCCAGTTCGCGCTGATCCTTGTAACTGAGCTTGGTCTTGTTCTTATCCTTGCGACGTTCTGCGGCCGCACGTTTCTTCCCTTCGGCAAGCGCAATATTCTCCGTCTCGGCAAGCTGGTGGCCGTGCCGGACCCAATCGGAATAGCCACCGACATATTCCTTCGCGCGACCATCTTCCTCAAATACGACTGTACTAGTCACAACGTTGTCGAGAAATTCGCGATCATGGCTGACGACAATTAGCGTACCTGTGTACTCACACAGCTTCTTTTCCAAAACTTCCAATGTCTCAATATCGAGGTCGTTGGTAGGCTCATCGAGAACCAGAAGATTGGCGGGGCGTGTGAACAGTTTAGCGAGAATTACGCGATTACGTTCGCCGCCAGATAACGCCTTTACCGGCATGC
>CAYWBZ010000181.1:0-5174 GCA_964456535.1 uncultured Woeseiaceae bacterium
TAAATAATTCGTTGCGCAGTTCGTCCAGTAACGCGAGAACATCCTCGCCAAGACCGGCCGCAAACGACTGGTTGTGCTTTGTAACGCCATCAATCAACAGTCGATTGCATTCTGCCGCTGACAACTCGGAGTTCGACAATGACTGCAGTTTTCGGGCCGCCACCGTCAGTTCCGGCCACACGGAGATCTCGTGCATTTCCGGGGTGTCCTGAATTTCCGATAGCGCCGCCCGTAATTTCTCCAGCCCCGCACCTGTCGTCGCCACAACGCTGCATATTTTTGCACCGCCCAGCGCCTGACTAAGCGCTTCGATATCGATATCGATTCCTGACTGCGTCGCTGCATCGGTCATCGTCAGTGCAATAACCAACGGCAGTTGTAGCTCGACGATTTGCTGCATCAAGAACAAACCCTGGTACAGGTTCGTCGCATCGAGAACGGCGAGGATACCGTCCGGCATACTGCAGCCCTCCAGGCGCCCTAAAATGACGTCTACAGCAATCTGTTCCTCGAGTGAATGTGCAGAGAGAGAATGTGTGCCGGGTAGATCGATCAGCTCGGTCTTTTTGCCCTCGAAGGACAACGTGCCGACGTGGCGCTCGACCGTAACGCCGGGATAATTACCGATCCGCTGCTTCAGGCCGGTCAATCGATTGAATAAAGTGCTCTTGCCGGAATTGGGGCTACCGACAACCGCAATACGGGACTCTGTGCCCCTTCTTACAGTTATCTTACCGGCAGAAATTCGAATTTCGGAGGGTTTAGTCACCAGCCGCTACGGGTGCTACCTGGAAGAACCTGGCGTGCTCCTGCCGTAGCGAGATACAACAGCCGAACAAACGGAATTCGATGGGGTCACCACCGATTGCGGCACTCGCATGCTCCAGCTCTGCGCCCTCAACAAGGCCCAGCACCATGAGGCGCTGTACTTGTGGGTCGCTGGCATCCACGGACTTAATGACGCCCTTCTGGCCCCGTTTCAGCGTTGCAAGCGTGTAACCGTTTATTTCCATTAGGTTTTTCCGAGCATGTTCCCTGTAGTGTTTAAATGATAATCATTCGCATTACTATACGCAATAGGGAAATGTACGGACCTTGAATCAGTTAACAGTTTGGGCGCCCGATTTCGTGGGGCAGGACGGCCTCAATTCGATCCATCACGTCCAGTCTGTGGACCAGATCGTGGATGTAATCGAGCTCATCGGTCTCCAATATCAGCACCTCCCCCATGTCGTAGGACTTGATCCAGGTCTCATAGTTGCGATCGAGTCGTTTCAGGTAAGACAGCGGGATGTCCTGCTCCATCTTGCGACCACGCAACTTGATTCTTTGCCGCAGCGTGCGCATTGAGCAACGCAAATAGATCATCAGGTCCGGCGGACGAATGGCATCGAGGATCGCATTATAAAAACCCTGGTAGGTTTCCCAGTCGCGTTTTGAAATTTTCCGCATCTGATGCAATGCTGTCGCGAAAATCTCCGCATCCTCAAAAATCGTTCGATCCAGTGCGACCACGCCTGACTGTCGATCCAGTTCCTGGTGCAAACGAAACTTGTTACTCAGGAAATACAACTGCGACTGGAACGCCCAACGCTTCATGTCCTTGTAAAAATCGGCGAGGTACGGGTTTTCATCGTTGGGTTCGTAAAACGGCGAAACACCGTAAGTTCGGTGTAGAAAATCAACGAGTGTCGATTTTCCCGAGCCCATGTTGCCGGCGATTGCGATAGTCTTTTTCATTGCCGTCGTACCATACCGCAATCCTGCTATGATTGAACCGTGAACAATAAATCCCCCGAAGTACTGATCAGCGAAGAGGAAATTCAGGCCCGCGTGCTGGAGTTGGCCGCTGAGATATCAGCGGACTACGAAGACGCCGACGACTTGGTTATGGTTGGCGTACTCAAGGGCTCGTTTATTTTCCTGGCGGACCTGTCGCGACGCCTCAGCATCCCCCGCACCATCGAATTCATTGCCGTATCAAGCTATGGTAATGGCAGCGTCGCAAGCGGCGCGGTGCGGCTTGTCATGGACGTACGCGGCAATATTGAGGGTAAGCATGTGCTAATCGTCGAAGACATCGTCGATACAGGACATACGCTTAAGTATCTGATTGGCATGATGAAATCGCATCGACCGGCCTCTGTGAAGACCGCCGCCCTGGTGCGCAAAGCCGAAAGCGCCGAAGTTGATGTCACCATCGATTACCTTGGCTTCGATATTGGTGACGAATGGGTCGTCGGCTATGGGCTGGATTTCGCCGAACAAAATCGCACGCTACCGTACATCGGATTTATCAAGCCAACGGATGCCTAGTGATCACTAGTGATCACTACTGGTCGGAGCAACCGTCCACGTCGACCTCGATCGTTGCATGCCCGATCCCGTATTCATTTTTGAGAAATCGTTTCGCATCGCAAATGACCTCTGACTGACTCGCGTCGTCTGTGATGGACATATGCATCGTCAACATCAGTTCCTGCGGCGTCAGGCCCCAGATGTGGACGTGGTGAATTTCACACACGCCGGGCACTCCGGCAACGATCCTGTCCTGCATCATTTGCACGTTAAGCCACTCAGGTGCGCCCTCCAGCAAGATATGGGCACTGCGTTTTACCAGCGACCACGCGCTTTTTAAAATGAGCGCCGCAACCGCGACTGACAGGATCGGATCGATCAACGTCCAACCGGTGTAAATAATCACCAGCGCCGCCACAATCGCCGCAACCGAACCCAGCAAGTCACCGGCGACATGCAACGCAGCACCGCGAATATTCAGGTTCTCCTGATCCCCTGAGTGCAGGACTGCGAATGAGATCAGGTTCACTAGCAAACCGGCGGCGGCAACGGCCAGCATTGTTTCACCTAGAATCTCGTTCGGGCTGATAAAGCGGTTTATCGCCTCAAACAGTATCCAGCCCACAACCGCCAACAGACTCAGGCCATTAACAAAGGCGGCAAGAATCTGAAACCGCTGATACCCAAACGTGAGATTGCCGTCCGGTGGTCGTTTGCTAACGTGAAACGCCATGGCGGCGAGTGCCAGGGCCATCGTGTCGGTCAGCATGTGACCGGCATCGGCCAGCAGTGCGAGCGATCCCGAGATGATGCCGCCAACGACCTCGACAATCATGAAGGCGCCCGTCAACACGAGCGCGACCATTACCCGCCTCAGGTTCTTCTGATCGGCCTTATGCGCGTGAGAATGCCCGTCGTCGTGTTCGTCGTCATGGTGTTGGTCGTGCGCCATATCAGTCGGTCGCTTCCTCACGGCTCAGACGGTAAATCAGAATTGCAGCGCGTTTGATTGCAACCGACATAGTCGACAGATCAAGGTACTCATTGGGTGTGTGACCGTCTCCGCCCAAGGCGCCCAATCCGGCGAGAGCATCAGTGTACGGAGCAACGAATGAGATATCCGCAGCCCCGCGACGCAGTGGATCCAGTGCCGGCATTGGCCCGCGACCCAGCGCGACGTTGATCGCCGATATTTCACGCTGTAACGCCTGGTTGCCTTCCGTCGGCGCCATTGGCGGATAGCCATCGGTGAACGTTATCGTCGCGCTCGTGTGTGGCAAATTTTCTGCAACAACTTTGCGCATGGCATCGCGTGCCCGATCCAGTTGCTGCTGTGAGATTGTGCGCATTCCACCGTGTACAACTACGGTGCGTGGCACGACATTGGTCTTGCCGAAAGTCGAACCACGATTTTGTCCTGGGTCGTACTCGACTTCGGTGCCACCCTGAATCGTACCGGCATTGAAGGTCAGGTATTCCTCGCCCCGCACTGTCTCGTAGAATCCGTCAAGAATACGTGCGGCTTCAAAGATTGCCCCCGCACCCGTCGCATCGTTAAAGATATTCGACGAGTGAGACTGTTTGCCTTCGACGGTGAGCATCCAGTTACTCGAACTACGCCGGGCAATCGTCGCCCAGTCCTGACCGTCGTAGGTCTGCCCCTCTTCGAAGCCCAGTGAAATATCTGCCCATTGGCCCGCCTCTATCAGTTGCTTGCGCGAAATGGTCAACGGCCGCCCGGACTTTTCTTCGTCGCCGGTGTAAAAAACAACAACCGGAATATCGTCAAGCGCTCCGATCTCTTTCAGCGCGAGAAGCGCATACACCATGACGACGTTACCGCTCTTCATGTCCTGAATGCCGTGTCCCGTGGCGATATCGCCGTCGCGCTCAAAAGGTCGCAGGCCATCGGC
Organism: uncultured Woeseiaceae bacterium; assembly: GCA_964456535.1. GTDB lineage: Bacteria > Pseudomonadota > Gammaproteobacteria > Steroidobacterales > Woeseiaceae > UBA1847. Next base: position 4,212 of record CAYWBZ010000181.1, read on the forward strand.
CGCTTCAAAGACCGTATCCAGGTGCCCAATCATCAGAATTTTCTTGCCCTCGCCATCCTTGCGCCCAACCAAGTGGCCCGCACGGGCGATTTCAGCCGGCATCTCAATCCACTCGGTCTCAAGACCCAGGGCGTCGAGTTCACGGCGCATGACCTTACCGACCTCACGCACGCCCTCGAGGCTCAGACTACCGCTCGGGATATCAACGGTCTCCTTTAACAGAGCGATCGCATCGTCCGAATGCGCGTCAATCCAGTCCGCCATGCGCTGCTCATCGGGCGTTAGTGACTCCGCCGATACCGGAGCGAAGGAGACAAAAAAAACTAAAACAATAAACAATCGAATCATGATTTAATTTCCATCTGGCGTCGCACTTGATTGTGCTCGGCCGTAGTGACGTCCCACGGTGCGCCAGTACGCCAGACGTTTGTCTGCGTTCATGATCCCCACCGTTCTTGATATGGTGGCTCAATGTAGCAGGGAGAGCACGATGATCTCAACGCAAGAACTCGACAAAAAATTTATCACCGTCAACGGCAAGCAGATGGCCTATGTTGAAATAGGCGAAGGTGATCCGATCGTGTTCCAGCATGGCAATCCGACATCATCGTATTTATGGCGCAATATCATGCCGCAGTTGGCCGGTCGCGGGCGCTGCATCGCTGTTGATCTGATCGGCATGGGCGATTCCGAAAAACTCGATAATCCAGGCCCGGACAGTTATCGCTACGCAGAGCACCGCGAGTATCTGTATGCGGCGTGGGAGCAATTGGGCGTCATAGATAACGTTACCCTGGTTATCCATGACTGGGGCTCAGCGCTGGGCTTCGAGTGGGCGATGCGAAATCCGGACAAGGTCAGGGGCATTGCCTACATGGAGGCCATTGTTCGATCCATGACGTGGGACGAGTGGCCCGAATCCATTCAACCGCTGTTCCAGGGATTCCGTTCTGAGGCTGGCGA
>CAYWBZ010000182.1:0-5169 GCA_964456535.1 uncultured Woeseiaceae bacterium
ATCCAGGGCTCGTAAGCTGCCATTACGTCATCGGCTTGTTCACATAATACGCCGGACAGTGCAAGCATACCGTGCCCTCTAAGCGTAAGTGTGATGGATTCGGCAAACTGAACAAGTGGTCCCGCAAGGATATTCGCCACGACAACGTCGAAATCGCCCTGAATCTCGGCCGGGGCGCCCAATATTTGCAGATTTCCGGCAACATCGTTGTCGCTGGCGTTCTGTCGCGTGGCAATGACGGCTTGAGGATCAATGTCCATGCCAACCGCCGATGCACACCCAAGTTTGAGTCCCGCTATCGCCAAAATGCCAGATCCGCAGCCGTAATCAAGCATTGTCTTGCCCCCGAGAGACAGCCCGTCCAGCCACTCAAGACAAAGAGCGGTCGTAGCATGGGTGCCTGTGCCAAAGGCGAGGCCAGGGTCAAGGTGGACCACCACAGCTTCACTTTCCGGTACCGTGCTCCCGGCCGGATAAATCCAGAGCCGCCGACCGAACTGCATTGGACCGAAATCTTTCAGCCACTCACGTTCCCAGACACGATCTTCCAGATCTTCGGTGTGGTGTGCAGGCAGCTCCGTCAAATTCAGCTCGGCAACAAGTGCATCACGCAGTGGCTGCAGATCGATGTCGGGAGTGAACAGTCCGGTGATGATTGTGTCAGCCCACAGCGGTGTTTCGCCCGGGCCGGGTTCGAGCACCGGATTGTCGCCCGCGTCGGTCAATGTGACCGAGCTGGCACCGAAGCGCTCGAAAATTGCTTCAACGACCTCGGCGTCCATTGCGTCGAGGTTCATGACAAACTGACGCCATGCCACTTGTTGGACCACCGGTACTCCGAATCAAGTAAGGCCGAGACGTTTCTCGAGATAGTGAATGTCCGTACCACCCGCCTGAAAAGCAGCGTGCTGGAAAATTTCCTGGTGCAGCGGAACGTTGGTCTTAATGCCTTCGATCACGATTTCACTCAAGGCGTTCCTCATTCGCGCAAATGCGGCTTCACGTGATTCGCCGTGAGCAATAATCTTGCCGATCATCGAGTCGTAGTAAGGCGGCACTCTGTAACCACTGTAAATGTGGCTCTCGACGCGAATTCCCGGGCCACCTGGTGGATGCCACAGTGTGATGAGACCCGGTGATGGCATGAAGTTCTTCGGGTCTTCCGCGTTAATCCGGCACTCGATAGCGTGTCCCTGGATCCGGATGTCGTCCTGGGTGAAATTGAGTTTTTCGCCGCTCGCGATACGCAGTTGCTCGCGGACGATGTCGATACCCGTGATCATTTCGGTCACCGGGTGCTCGACCTGCAGTCGAGTGTTCATCTCAATGAAGTAAAACTCGTCGTTCTCGTACAGGAACTCAAAAGTGCCGGCGCTGCGGTAGCCGATATCCTTGCAGGCTTGAACGCAACGCTCGCCGATTCGATGCCGTTGTTCTTCAGTGATGCCAGGCGCGGGTGCCTCCTCAATCACTTTTTGGTGGCGACGCTGCATGGAGCAATCACGTTCGCCCAGGTGCACGGCGTTGCCGTGCGCGTCGGCCAGTATCTGAAACTCGACGTGTCGTGGTTCCTCGAGAAATTTCTCCATGTACACGACGTCATTGTTAAATGCTGCCCTGGCTTCGGCCTTCGTCACTGTGATCGCGGCTATCAATGATGCCTCGGCATGGACCACGCGCATGCCGCGCCCACCACCACCACCGGACGCCTTAATGATAATCGGGTAGCCGATTTCTCTGGCGATGCGCATATTCTCGTCCGGATCTTCGCCCAATGGGCCGTCCGATCCCGGTACGCAAGGTACACCGGCTTTTTTCATCGCTGCGATGGCCGATACTTTATCGCCCATCAGGCGAATGGCATCCGCTTTTGGTCCGATAAACGTGAAGCCGCTGGACTCAACGCGTTCTGCGAAATCTGCGTTTTCTGACAGGAACCCGTATCCCGGGTGAATGCCCGTTGCATCCGTTACTTCGGCTGCGCTGATAATTGCGGGCATGTTCAGATAGCTGTCAACGGATTGTGGTGGTCCTATGCAAACCGTCTCGTCAGCGAGCAATACGTGCTTCAAATTATTGTCGGCCGTGGAGTGCACGGCGACTGTCTTTATGCCCATTTCGCGGCAGGCGCGTAACACACGAAGTGCAATCTCACCGCGATTGGCTATTACGATTTTTTCGAGCATGTCAGTTTGTTCACTTAGTCGTTTTGGCGTTGATCAATAACGATCATCGTTTGGCCGAATTCAACCGGCTCACCGTTTTGCAGGCGAATCGATTTCACCATGCCCGACACGTCTGCTTCGATCTGGTTCATCATCTTCATCGCTTCGATGATGCACAGTGTGTCGCCTTCATTGACCCGGTCGCCGACCTGAACGTATGGCGCGGCACCCGGTGACGATGCAGCATAAAATGTTCCGACCATCGGCGCCGTTACTTCGAAACCATCTTCTTCCGGTTCTGCAGCTTCAGCTGGAGCCGCTGCAGCGGCTGGAGCCGCAGCGAGTGCAGCGGGAGCCGGCGCGGCCATTGCAACGGGCGCTGCAGCTACTGCAGCACTGGGCGCGTAGCGACTGATACGTACCGACTCCTCACCCTCGGTGATCTCGATTTCGGCAATGCCAGACTCGTCCAATAATTCAATGAGTTTTTTTACTTTTCTTATATCCATTACTTTTCCTCAGCTTGTACTGACATGCCGGTCGGCGGCTTGCAGGGCGAGTTCATAACCATACGCCCCGAAACCAAACAGGCAGCTGCTTGCGATGTCACTGAAATAACTTACGTGGCGAAATTCTTCCCGGGCAAACGTATTGCTCACGTGCATTTCGATAAACGGAATCTGAACAGCCAGAAAAGCATCACGCAGCGCAACACTCGTGTGCGTGAAGCCACCGGGGTTCAGAATGATAAATTCAACGTTGTCGACGGCGGCCTGCTGGACCCTGTCGATGAGTTCATGTTCGGCGTTGCTTTGGAAGCAATCGAGGTCGTGTCCGAGTTCTTTGGCAACCTCAACGCAACGCTTTTCGATGTCGGCAAGCCTGGTCGCGCCGTAGACATCGGGTTCACGTGAACCGAGCAGGTTCAGGTTGGGGCCGTTAATCAGCAAAAAAGAGGACATTTCGAGGGGTTCGCAGCGAGATAGCCGAAGATGGCAGCAATTCTAACCCTTTTTGTCGGATTTACTACAACTTTCGAGCCAAGAAGGGCTCAGAACCCGTCCAGCGCGGTGCGAGCCTCGTCTTTCGAAATCTCAGCACGATCAAGACGCGTCATTATTTCGACGATTTCATCCAGATGCGATTGATGCAGTTCGCCGATATAAGCGCTCAAGAGTTCACCGTCTGATGCGACGAACATCGTGAATGGCAGTCCGACGAATTCGACGCCCGAAGATTCCGCAACAGCCATTGCGTCCTGCTCGCCGACCAGCACCGGGTAGTTAAATTGTGCTGCTTCGGCGTAGTTTGCCACTGCCTCGGGAAAATCTACGGCGATGCCGATGACCTGAAAACCGTTGCCGTCTTGTTCATCCTGAAAGGCTTTTAGCAACGGAATCTCGCGTCGACAGGGTGCGCACCAGGTCGCCCAGAAATTCACGATGCGATTCTTACCATCCCACTCTGAAAAATCACGCTCTACGCCCGATACGTCGGGCAAGGCGAAGGACGGGCGTGTCACGACTTCGAGAACTCTTGGTTGTGGAGTCTCCTGCGTTGCCGGCTGCGGCGATTGCGCCGGCATACGCACCGCGTAAAGCAGCGCTCCGGCCATTAACGCGACCAGTGCTGCAGCAAAGACTAGAAATATTCGTGACACTTATGCTTCCCGCTACTTAGTGAGCTGAGCCGACATGCTATCCGATACCGAGAATACCTGCCGAACATGTTTTGCGAATTCCGCAGCCTTCATATAACCGACGACTTCGTAGCCGTTTCGTTGCTCGCCGTCCGGGCCGAAGAAGATGATCGTAGGTGGACCGAATACGCCGAAACGACTCAGCAAAGCTTGGTCGGCTTCATCATTAGCGGTAACGTCTGCTTGCAACCACACCGTATTCGAAAGGGCTGCCTGCACGTCCGCGTCAGTGAATGTATAGGCCTCCATTTCCTTGCACGACACGCACCAGTCAGCATAGAAATCGAGCAGGACTGTCTTGCCGTCTGCGGAGGCAGCCGCTATTTCACGGTCAAGATCGTCAACCGACTTAATGCGCTGGAAGGGTAATTCGTGCTCCGCCTCGGTAACCACCGCGCCACCACCGAAGTTGACGCTGGCAAGCGGTTGCAGCGGATTACTGCCTCCGGTCATCGCACCGAGCAGCAGGATGATGCCGTAGAAGATTGCAAGGAAACCGAAGCCCTTGCCAAGTTTCTGTACACCGGACGACTCAGTTGTAAGCGTGGTCAAGCCGCCCATAAATACGCCAGCCATAAATATTAGAATCGCCCACAGCATCATCGTGACGGCGCCAGGCAAGATGCGGGACAGCATCCAGACCGCGAGTCCGAGCATCATGAAGCCGAAGGAATTCTTGACAGCGACCATCCAGCCACCTGACTTGGGCAGCAGTTTTCCTTGTGCGGCACCGACCAGTAACAGTGGCGCGCCCATGCCCAGGCTCATCGCGAACAGTGCGCTGCCGCCACGCAGCATGTCACCGGTTTGGGCGATGACCGTTAGTGCGGCGATCAACGCCGGCGCGACGCAAGCCGTGACGATCAATGAAGACAAAGCACCCATGACAAACGCACCGACCATCGTGCCGCTCTTCTGATTGCCACTGATGCTCGACAGTTTGCTTTGCACACCACTTGGCATTTGCAGGTCATAGGCACCGAACATGCCCAGGGCCAAAACAACAAACAGGCCAGCGAACAGTATGAGTATCCAGGGCTGATTGAAGGTGGCTTGTAGCTGCAAACCTGCTGCGGCTGCAGCAACGCCGGCGGCCGTGTAAACGATGGCCATGCCCATGACGTAGCTCAAGGCCAATGTAAAGCCCCGTTTGGAACTGACGTTGTCACCTTCACCCGCGATGATGCCCGACAGGATGGGGATCATGGGCAGTACGCAGGGCGTCAGCGCGAGGCCAAGTCCCGCGAGGAAGAACAGACCTGCGGCGACCCAGATGCTCGAGCCGGTAATGATCTGTGCAAGCCG
>CAYWBZ010000183.1:0-5165 GCA_964456535.1 uncultured Woeseiaceae bacterium
GCGCCGTGTCAAACAGTAGTGCAGATTGACGAAATCCAGAATCTCGTAGAAGCGATTCACCATGATGCGATTGTAGCGGTAGGCCAACGGCCCCGTTTCGTCACCGTAAGGAAAGTGTTCAACCAGCATTTCTGCAGCAACATCAATCATGTAGAGACCGGTCGATTCCAACGACTCAATAAATCCGCTGGCGGCGCCGATCGAAATACAGTTCCCAACCCAGGCATTTTCCCTATGTCCGGTCTTGAACCGGGTCTCAGTGCTGCTTAGTGAATCAGCGTGCGACCCTTCAAGGAACCGTAATTCCCTTTCCGCGTCTTCCTTACCGAGAAAAGCACTCGAATACACATAGCCAAGTGAACGACTGTCCTGCAACGGAATATCCCAGGCCCAGCCAGCCGACAAAGCCGTTGCCGTTGTGTATGGGTGTACGCAACCGGGATAATATTGCTCGTAAGGCACTCGGATCGTTAGCGCCCGATCGCAAAGCAGCCATTCTGAACAATCCACCCAACCGACGCCCATTTCTTTCTCGCTCAACAAAGCTGCTGAACCGGTGCAATCGATAAAGAGGTCTGCTTCCAGACGGTCGCCATGATTGCTGTTTACTGCAGCGATATCGCCATTTTCTGCCATTTCCACAGCGGCGATATGACCCGGATGTTGGGTCACGCCGCGGGCTGTTAACAGCTCACACAGGTAATTGGCGAACTTCAGCTCATCGATGTGAAAGGCATAGGTCAACGGCGGCCCGAAATCCCAGCGGCCGAGCATCCGCGGTGACAAATTTTGCTCACAAAGCATCGGTTGCGCGGACACGGTCTCGGCGAATGGGACCGAGCGATTACTCTTCAGCCAGCGTTGTCCTGACCGGTCAACTGTCCCCGACCGTGGCATGCTGAATGGATGGTAGAAATGCTCGCCCTCGTTATGCAGCCAATTGACGAATTTGCTGCCCTGCTTGAAGGTGCCGTCGACCCGCCGCATGAACTCCTGTTGCTCGACGCCCAGGATCGCAAGAATTCGATTGATGTTCGGCAGCGTCGACTCACCAACGCCAGAACCTGACGTTTCAGGTGACTCAAGCACGCTGATGCTTGCAAGCTCGCGTCCGTCTCGATTCAATACTGAGTGAAGGTGTGCTGCTGTCAACCAGCCAGTTGAACCACCACCAACAATGAGAATTTTTCGGGGATTCATTTCGTGCCAACGAAACTGCAGGGTCGTTTAGTATGCGTACCAGTGACGCAATTGTCGATCAGTCATATACTAGCGTCTTCTGAATAACCCGACTTTGCCAGAGGCGCGCGTTTATGCCCAAGATCATTACCAAGGGGGACAATCTCAACGAGTTGAACAAGAACTACGTTCAACAGCGCTTGCTCGAGCCGATTTTCCTGAATAGCGTGCCAAAATGCGGCACTCACCTGGTGCGCAACGTTATGCGCATGTTCGTGCCGGTCGACCAGCAGTATCACAAAGCTTTTATCCAACACGGAGTTTTACGCGAGAATCAGGTCGCTTTTTCAGAGGCCATGCCACACCTGAGCTGGGGACATCTTTTGTTCTCGGATGACTCGGCCCTGGTTTTACGTCATGTTCATCACATCGTGCAGATACGCGACCCTTACAACTGGGTGTTGGCTCGGACCCGGTTCTTCCTGTCCGACACTTTTCAGGGTTCGCTTGAGCACCTGAAAGGTGGCAATGTCTCAATCGAGGAAGTCATCAACATGGCGATCTTCGGTATCCATGGCAAAGCGCCGACGCTTTACGAGATATTCACGCATAACGCTGTCGCATGGACTAATACGAAAATAAGGTTGTTGCGTTTCGAGGAACTGATTCGTCACATAAAGAACATCGAAACCACAGAGGCAGAAACTTTTTTTGCGGGTTTGTTAAAAGATTGCGGCATTGATGAGTTGCCGGAGGACTGGCGAGAGCGCGTGCGCGTCGGTTCTGATCGCCAGCAAAGTGGCACAGCCCGCGAAAACCTGGTTGGCGGTGGCGACCTCGAAGTACCGGATGAACTGTCAGACGCGCAAAAAGATCTGGTGAATTACGCAGCGCCGGGTTTACGCAAGATTCTGGGTTACGAATGATTATTAGTAAACGCTTCGTGTTCATTCACATGCATAAGACTGGTGGGCAGTCTCTGAATGGCATTATCAAGCAATGCATCACGGATCATCAGGTCGTTGGCTATCACTTTCCACGCAACGAGGTTCCAGCAGATTCAAAGGGCCTGCCCGTGGTTGGTATGGTGCGAAACCCATGGGACTGGTACGCATCCTGGTATGCCTTTAACCGGAGGCCGAAAATTCGTAACCCATTGTTCGAGATACTCTCGAATGGCGGCAACGCAAATTTCAAGGTAACGGTCACAAACCTGATCCATTTGGGCTCCGATCGACCTGAGAGTGTTGGGCACCGAGACGAGCTTATTCGCATACTGCCTGACTCCCTCGATGGGAACACAGGGGTCGGCCTCACTAAAGACAGTATCCACGATCTGTCCAAAGCCGGGACGGGTTACTACTCCTGGCAGTTTGAGCGCATGCTGGGGAATGAACATGATGAGCAAACTTTCATCGGACGCTTCGAAAATCTTCAGGATGATTTCCTCGCCATCATGGAACAGCTTGCCGTCGAGGAGACGGATTCTCTGAGAGCGGAGCTCGACAAGCGCGAGCGCAAGAATTTCTCCAGACGCAGTCATTATTCTCACTATTATGACGACGAGCTTCGCGACCTGGTTGCGAGCGAAGAACGCTGCTTAATCGAGCGATTTGACTACAAATTCGAACGCATAAAACCGGCGGGTGTATCTTATGGATTTCCGGACGATGCCTATTCCGAGCTTAATCACGGATTCCGCAAGCTGCTCGGCAGGGCGGATAATTTCCTGCAGCTTAATGATGAAATTGACGTCGCAACAATAAGAAAAGCCCTCGCTCAAATCCCTGCTGCCAAGTGGCTGGAGTCTGAACGGGAACGACTATTCGCCGTTCATCGGGATACTCAATCGTTGCAGCTTATCCATTTCGAGGACTATAAGTATGAGAAACCTGAACATCTGGATCTATCTTTGGAATTGGAGAACGAACTAAGGCCCGTTATTGATTTTGTCGCCAACTATTATCAGAACAACGGTTTCATTGTGCGAATGATCCTGGCGAAACTGGTCGCCGGTGGCAAGATCCCGAAACACACAGACGCAGGATTCTCACTACTGAATTGCCATCGGGTCCACCTGCCAATAATCACCAACGACGATGTCATCTTTTCCGTCGGTGGCGAAGACATAAACATGCGGGCTGGCGAACTGTGGGAGATCAACAACGGGGCAGAGCATGCGGTAGAAAATCGCAGCACTGAAGATCGCGTCCACTTAATTGTTGACTGGATGCCGAATTACGCCGGCAAGTCCGAAGAAGAAGTACTGGCAGCCGACCAACTCGAAGGAGCAGACCGCGATGTAGCGGATGCGGCCATGCTCGGCAAGATTATTGAGCGTGCCCATCAACAACACCAATCCGGGCAGGTGGTCAGGGCTGAGTCCTTATACCGGCAGGTTCTGCATTTCGATCCTGACCACGTCGTTGCAAATAACCTGCTGGGCCTCCTGTACCTGCAAACGCAGCGCTTCGAAGAAGCGACTCAATATATTGAAAATGCTCTGCGCGTGATACCTGACGATGCGCAGGCACACGCTAATCTTGGCCTTGCGTTGAAGTGTCTCGACCGACCTGCCGATGCCGCCAAGCATTTTCAGAAATCATTGCAGATAGAACCGCGTAACCCGCGAGCCTGCAACAACCTCGGTGGTATCTTTGTTTCGCTTGGCAAGGTAGAAGAGTCCCTGGCTTGTTTTCAACACGCTTTGGCGATTCAGCCCTCCTTTCCTGAGGTGCACTTTAATCTCGGAAACGCACTGCTGCATTTACAAAGATACGACGAAGCTGTCACGAGCCTGCGGCGTTGCCTGCAGATAAAGCCGGACTTTGAAGCGTGCCGAATCAAACTGGAGCAGGCCCAGCAGCAGCTCGAAGGTCAGAATCAAGCCACCGACAAGGGGTGATTCAAAGTGGATGTTGCAACTATTTCCGTATCAAGACTCGCGCTGTCCTTTATTCCAGTAGCAGTCGTGGTGGTCTTAATGTGGCGCTGGCACCTGGGCCTCGGTCGTTCATTCCATGCAATCGCACGTATGTTGTTGCAGCTAACGCTCATCGGTTACGTGCTTATTTATATCTTCCAGGCGGAATCGGGGCTTATCATCTGCGGGGTGCTTGCCGTCATGCTGACCGCGGCGAGTTGGGTCGCGCTCAATACTGTAAGCGTGCGAAAGTCATCGCTGTTCCCGGCTTCACTGGCTTCTGTCCTGCTCGGTGGTGGCACAACGTTGCTGCTGATCACGCAAGGCGTACTTCAGCTGGACCCCTGGTATCAACCCAGTTACATGGTCCCGCTGGCAGGAATGATATTCGCAGCGAGCATGACCAACATTAGCCTGGCGCTGGAGCGGTTGTATGCCGAACTTGCAAACGGGCTTACCTTTGCGCGTGCAAGAGACATCGCTTTTCGAACCTCAATGATTCCGGTGATCAATTCGTTCTTCGCCGTGGGCCTGATTTCTCTGCCCGGCATGATGACCGGGCAAATCCTGTCCGGTGTATCGCCGCTGGTCGCGGTCCGTTACCAGATCATGGTGATGTGTATGATTTTCGGCGCCGCGGGGCTTTCAACCGTGTGTTTCCTGACCTTGATCAAAAAGCGCCTGTAAAACGGGAGAGTACTGACTACTAGTCAGGTGGACCTTGCATGCCAAGGTCCGAGACCAGTGTGCGTAAACGTTGCATGAAGTCTTCACCGGGGTCTGTTTTCTCGGTGCGATAGGCCTTGTCCCTCTCCTTCCACAGCGTGTGACCCTCAAATAACGTGTACTCGTAGTGCCCGATCAGGTACTCAAGGGCATACTTGCTCGCGAGGTAACGAATGATTGCAGCATTCGACGCCAGCTGCGCGTTCGTCAATGGCAGGTCGGTGCCATTGCCAACGTTTTCGATGCCAATCGCAACATGGTTCAATCCGATGGTATGGCGCGCCATCGTCCTCTCCGGCAACAACTGGTAGATAGTCCCGTCCCGGTCAACAAGATA
>CAYWBZ010000184.1:0-5063 GCA_964456535.1 uncultured Woeseiaceae bacterium
GCCGTTACGCCCGGATTGCCAAACGCCAGTTTCGAGTTTGGGAATAACTCGGCGCCGTTAAAAAACAAGCCAAAGTGAATGAGCAGCGCGGCTATCGAGCCAAACCACGCCAGCGAGATTGGGACCCGGCGAAAGGAGATACCCAGCAATAATGGGACCGCCGTTGCCGCCGTCAGGCCGTACACGCCGGTTTGCCCGAATATACCAAGCAACTTTGGCGGTTGAATATTGATCAAGAATGCGGCGATTGCGATTATGACGAGCATGACATGGCTAACTTTCAACGCAAAGGCCATTTGTTGATCTTCGCTGAGATGTTCGCGACGGCGTTTACCAATGACATTCAATACCAGGTCATTGGCTGTGATTGTCGAGATTGACACCAGCAGCCCATCCAGAGTGGACATAGCAGCCGCCAACAAGACAACACTCACAAAGGTGAACATCGCTTCCGGGAAAATAGTCTTAAGATACGCCGTCATGACGAGGTCCTGACGAAATTGTCCTGTCGCCGCGTCGACCAGCGCCTCATCCGGCACAACCAGATGGGCAAAAAACCCGACCGTACCGAGTAACTGGAACAAAACAAATACGATCGCGAAAACAAACAGGAACTGCTTCACCGCACGATCATCCTTAACGTACAGCGCTTTGGTCAGAATATGCGGCTGGCAGACGATAATGGCGCCAACGACAAACCCGGAAATGTAGATCGAAAAAACGTCGTTGAATAATTTTCCATTTTCGTTGATCGGGGCAACGAGATTCGCATCGATTGCCCGTAGTGCCTCAACGGTTGAGCCAGGCTGTTGATACGCAACCCAGACGCATGACGCGAGCACGATTAGCGTTACGACGATCATCAAACTGCCTTGCAACATGTTCGTCAGAACGTGCGCGTAAGTGCCACCGATAAATACGTAACCAGTAACAAACGTTAGCGTAATTGCCAGTGCAACCGTATTGGAAATACCGAGTAGAGATTGCATGACAATCGAGATGCCGCCGACTAACAATACGATAAAGGCGAAAGACAGCAGATTCAGCAGCGAGAAGAACAACGCAAAGTTTCGTGACCTGTAACGTTTCCCGATCCAGTCCGGAATCGTCAATGCGCCCTGTTCCGCACCAATACGTCGGAACCGAAAAGACAAGACCGCGAGCATTGTAGTGAAACTGACTCCGACTGCGATGACAAAATGAAAATAGGCGCTAAACCCATCAACGAATATGAAACCGGGGTTGATGATAAAGGTCGCCGCAGACGACACGCTCGCAGCGAGGATAATACCGACAACAATTGGATTCATTGCGCGATCGCCGACCGCAAATGTGCCAAATCCGGTTGTCCTGCGATATCCCAGCCAACCTAGCCATGCAGTGCCGGCCAGGTAGACGAGAAATAAGGTCCAGGCAAGCACTAAAGCGTCTTCCCCGACAGAGCATCCAGTGTTGCCTTGATTACCATGATCTGTGCCCCTTTTTTCGTTGCATAGTTTTCATCCGTATATCCCCACCAGTCCCAGCATCCGTAAGGATTCATCGGCGCAAGCTTGCTGCTCGCAACCTGCGGATAGAGCACCAGCAATTCATTCTTTTCTGCCCATTCATTGAACCCTGCGCCGGTCGCAAAAGCATCAGCGATGAATGCAGACGATTGTGAACAACCGTGAACAACCACATGAATTCCGCAAGCTGCCCCAGCCGCGCAAGACTCAGGCACATACAAGTAGGCCTGCGGCAACATTTCGGCAGTGCCGAAACCAGGCTGTGCGATAGTCATTAACTCACCGCTTGCGGTGGTTCGTTCGTTCAAGTCGCCATACAGGGTCTCGAGAATCTCGCCGGCCGCGTCGTACTCACAAGCATTCAGGAATGGTTCGCCGAACACGTCGCACGGCATGCCGGTATTCAACGTTGGAAGACCGTGAACGACAGTAACATCGGTGACAAGCGTAACGGCATCTTCGGAAATCAGTTCGGCATACAAGGCTGCAGCAGCCACTGACAAACTTTGATCAACAACCGGATCCAGTGCGCCGTGAAAAATCCAGGCGGAGTCATCATGGAGATTAGCGAGATCATCGACATTACCGGCGACTGCCGCTTTACGTGCGTATTCCAGCAAAGGCGCTAAGTCAAGTTCGCCACCTTTCAGGCAAGGTCCGAGGCCACGCGATAACTCACCCATCGCACAGTAATACGGGCCACCTGCGACGATGGCCACACCGTTGAAGATCGACGAATGAGCCAGATGCAGCTGGCCCGCCATGTACGCTCCCGATGACATACCAGAAACGCTGATACGGATCGGGTCAATGTTATATGAAGTAATTTCCGGGTTTGGCTCGGCCGCTTCCTTGCCGCATGCAACCAGCACGACGAGCAAGAACGGCAGGTACCTGATTTTCAAGCCACTCTCTCGAGAAACGTATCGATTGCCAACAACGACTCTGGCTCATCGAGTAACGGCACATGACCGCGATCCGCTACAGGTACGACCTCAAGATCCGGCTTCGCCGTTTTCATTTTTTCGATGATGTCTGTCGTCAAAATGTCCGACATTACGCCCCAAAGCAAAGTGACGGGCTTATCAATCAGTGCCGAATATAATTCCCAGGGGTCGCCCTTTTGCGGCCCGACCTCACGAATTGCACGGCCGATATTGAAATCCATATCCAGGCGTGGCACATCGCTTTCAATTTCGCGAAAGGCACGCCGCGCCATGCGCATGAAGTCATCATCGCTCAACCCCGGCAGCCACTCCCCATAGATGTCTTTGGTTTGCTGTGCAGCTTCCTCCCAGTTTGTCACCGGGGCCGCTCGCCCTGTGTACTCGGATACACGAGCAATCCCGGCCGGATTAATTTCCGGGCCGATATCGTTCATGACTACACCGGTGATGCGCTCGCCCTGCTGTGCCGCCATGACCATCGCGCATAGTCCGCCAAGCGATGTACCAACGATAATGACTTGCCTGATACTCAACAGGTCGAGCAATGTCCAGACATCCGAGACATAGGTCAACGGATGATAGTTTTGCCAGGTCGGATCGTAATCGGAAAATCCGCGGCCTCTGAAATCGATGGTAACGACACGACGTCTGTTCGAAAGATATTTCGCAAGGTCGTCAAAATCTCGACTATTGCGCGTCAGGCCGGGTAAACAAATCACCGGCGTGCCGTCATTCTGCCCACCGAAATCCCGGTAGAAAATATTGAGCCCGTCGCTGCTCTGGAAATAATGTGCAGTTGCTACTGTACTCACGACCGTTTCCTCAATACTCAAGATGCTGGAACTGTTTGCGCAATTCACGCTTCAACACTTTGCCATTCGGGTTACGCGGCAATTCGCTAACAAGAATCGTATCAGCGATTCGCTGTTGCTTGCCCAGTCGGCTATTTGACCACGCTGTCAGCTCATCGGAATCGATACTGCAGCCCTCCACCAACACCACCACGGCCAGCGGTGTCTCACCCCACTTCTTGCTCGCGGCGCCGACCACTGCTACCTCGTGAACCGCATCGTGTTCGACAATGGTCGCCTCGATATCTGCCGGATAGATATTCTGCCCGCCGGAAAGGATCATGTCTTTCTTGCGATCAACCAGATACAGGAAACCATCCTCATCGAACTTGCCAACATCACCTGTACGCAACCATTTCGCACCGGTCGGATGCACCCACGTCGACTCTTCGTCCGCCTCGGCGTTGGCATGGTAGCCGGCCATCATGAAACGCGATTGACCAACAATCTCACCAGCCTCGCCGACTGGCAGCATGTTTCCATCGTCATCGATAACCGCAAGAAATTGCCCGGGGCAGGCGCGGCCAACAGAATCCACTTTTTCAAGCATGTCTTCGGGGCCAAGTATCGTCACAAGTCCTTCGGTCAGACCGTAGAGTTCGATAAAGCTCCCAGGCATGCGCGCGACGATATCTTGCTTGAGTCCGACCGCGAGTGGTGAGCCACAGCACATGTAAGCATCCAGACTCGACAAGTCGTAGTCTTCATAGTGCGCGTACTCAAGCACCTTCTGAAACTGCAGCGGTACCATAACGAAATGCGTTATCTTTTCGCGCTGAATTAGTTCGAGGCAACCAGCAACATCGAATCGCCGTTGCACGACCAGCGTGCCGCCAGCGAAAATCGTTGCGAGCATAGCGACCCAGCTGATATTCGAAAACAACCCGAGATTCAAGAGAGTCCGCGCGCCAGAGTGATAGCGCAGCGCGACGGCCATATCGGAACCCCAGGCCTCACGGCACGAGTGATCGTGCACTATGCCCTTCGGCATACCGGTAGTTCCGGAACTGTAAATGATGTTGCACTCATCACTCGGCTCGATCGTGATCTCACGGGCAACAGTATCGGCCGCACCACGCAATGCGTGGTAGTCGTGCCAGCGTCCTTCGACCGGAGATACGCCGATCAGATTGTTCTTAACCTCGGCGCCAAGACGCTCGCGGAGGCTTTCAATTCGTCCGATGTGCTCACCCGATGCGATGACGGCTTTAGCATCGGAATTGGCAAGCATTCCTGCGACAGCGTCGTCCGTAATTGCACAATTCAGCGGTACGGCACAGAACCCACCACGAATAATGCCGAACATCGCTTCGATCATCTCGTAGCTGTTGGTCATTAGCACGACCACCCGATCACCGTAACCCAGCCCGAGATCATGGAGCGCGTTTGCAATTTGCACCGTCCCGGCCCCAAACTGCGTCCAGCTAATGACCACGTCGCCATCGACCACCGCGTCTTTGGTCGAGCAAGACGTCGCATTTATAGCGATAATATCCGGTATCAATAACGGCTTTGGTGAGTACCACGCCATTGAAACAACCCCCTATCCCTTGCGGATCGCCCTGTACAGCACGGGCAAAGAATTTCAACGATCGTTGAATACTAGTTGAACGAGTGTTGAAATTCAAATATGGTGACGGCGCTATGAAAAAAGACAAACAAAAAACCCGCGATCGCATTCTCAATGCCGCTGAGGAGTTATTTGCCCAGAAAGGCCACGAAGGCGTGTCTGTAAGACAGATCATGTCGAAGGCCGA
>CAYWBZ010000185.1:0-5034 GCA_964456535.1 uncultured Woeseiaceae bacterium
CACCGTCCACGCCGAGAGTGAACGAGCTCTCGCCTGCGTGCTGCGACAGGTTGGTAGCCTTCCAATTTTCGCCGTCATTAAGACTCACTCCCGCGAAGACATCCATGAAGCTGTGCGCGAAGGCCGTATCGTCAACCGGAATCGTCGGCCCGTAGACGAAGACGCTGACCAGCGGTTTGGCCACCGTGAGCTCTTCGACGAGAGCTACGTCGACGTCATTGTAAATAACCAATTCGGGCAAGCCGCTGGCGGCTTGAGATGGAACGTAAAACTTCATCATGTCGATAAACGCGTGCTCGGCGTCGGACACGGTATGCCCGATGTCCCCAGGCTGCACCTTCAGCTGATTGTCGGTGTTGCCGCCGGTCATCTCCTTGAGCGTCTTTTCGCCATCGTCTGCGCTAGCCGTTATGTTTGCCAGTAACAGAATCGGCACTATCAGCATCGATATATATTTTTTCACGATCTTCTCCCGCTGGATTTCATCCGTAATTCGACGGACCAAACCATGCCGTCTCTGGTAATTTTTGGAAATTGGATCTTCCCCGTAATCGTATGTGGCTGGCCACAGATGCGGGATAGTCTTACGATTCCTGCCGTAGTTTTAGCAGCGCTGCGATCAGGGTCCCGTCGACAAGCGGTTTTTCCATGACGGTAATCCGACTCGTACTTTGGGCTTGCTTGATCTGGTCGGGATAGGATGTGCTAAGGAGCAAGATCGCTGGCTTATCCACCCCTTCATCGCGAAGGCGCTGCAACAGCGCCGGGCCACTTAGCCCTGGGAGGTTCGCCTCCACCAGCAAACAACAGCAACTCGAGCCTAGATAAGGACGCGCTTCCAGCAATGACTCAGCGTCCGGGAAGGACCGCACCTGAATGTCGTAAGTACTCAACAAAACTGTCAGTCCTTCACCGATCGCTTGATCCGGATCCACGACGCAGACAACTTGCTTCTCACATTTCAAGAGACACCGCTCAACCGTGCTTAAATCAATGCACAGAATATCCACCCAAAAGCGGTTCTAATGATATTGGGACTACCGCGTAAGAACCTGTGGCTCCTACGCGCTGTCACCCGCGCCAGAGGGATATCATGGCGGGGTCAGGCTTTAACTGTTCCTTCTGCCTCAATCTTGACTCGCACGAGTTGCGCGAGCGTTCTTACGTCGAGTTTATGCATGACCTGCGAACGATGAACCTCTACCGTTCGCTCGCTGATGCCGAGATCGATCGCGATAACTTTGTTCATATCACCGTCTGCGACACGTTCAAATACTTCCGACTCTCGTTTTGACAGCGTTGACAGTTTGTCCCTTAGTGCCTCACGGTCCAGTGCCCGCTGGCGCGAACTACTGTCAGAATCCAGCGCTTCGTTGATACGGCCCAGTAAGTCGTGTTCTCGAAATGGTTTGCGTATGAAGTCCACCGCACCACGACGCATTGCATCAACGGCCATCGGAATATCACCATGACCCGTAATAAAAATTATTGGCAACTTTGACCCCATTTCTATGAGCTTTTCCTGAAGGTCCAGACCCGTCATGCGTGGCATCCGGATATCAAGAACAAGACAACCGCCCTTGTCCTCTTCGTATGCCTCCAGAAACTCGTATGCGGAACTGAACAGCTCGCACGGTTGGCCAACAGTATCGAGCAACAGGCTCAGCCCATCACGTACGCCTTCGTCGTCATCGACAATAAATACGGTCTGCTTGCTATTCATCTCGGATCTCTTGTTTTGCCGCCGGAAGAGTGAACCAAAAAGTTGCCCCACCGGTATCGTTATTGTGGAAGGAAAGCTGCCCCCCATGTGCCCTTATGATGGCCTGACTGATCGACAAGCCCATCCCCATTCCCGACTTCTTGGTCGTCGAAAATGGTGTAAAAAGTTTGTCTACATTTTCCTCTTGTATGCCACTGCCAGTATCAACAATCGCCACTTCAATATCACCTCCATCTCGAACCCGGGTAAAGATGTCAACGGATCGCCCTTCGTATCCTTCCGCCTCAACCATGGCCTCCATGCCATTGCGTAATAAGTTCAACGCGACCTGCTGAATTTGCACTGCGTCAATAAAGACCGGGGGCAGTCGTTCGCCCATTTTAAACTCGACCTGGATGTCGTGTATTCGAGCCTCGGACTCAGCAAGTTTTACGGCACTTTCAATCACTGCGTTGCAATCAGCGATTTCCTTTTTGCTCTCTCCTCGCCTGGCCATTGACTGCATTCGCTCGATAACGGCACTCGCTCGCAATGCATGTTCGTTCAACTTTTTGAAAACGTCATCCATCTTCGCAAATTCACCAGCCTCGGCCAGGCGTTTTCCGGCTTGTGCGAATAGTGAGATAGCAGTGAGCGGCTGATTAATCTCATGCGCAATACCGGCCGCCATTTCACCGAGTGTGCTTAGCCGCGAAACGTGCGCGATTCGTTCGCGATGATGTCGCGCCTCCTCCTCGGCCAACCTTTGCTCCGTAATGTCGTGGCTCTCCGTTACAAGAAAGACGACTTGCCCGGTACCATCGGTGATTGGGCGTAACGAAAACTCCAGCGTCGCCATGCTGCCATCCGCGCGAGGGCAAGTGACCTCAAATTGAGTCGTGGCTCCTTTCGCAGCGGACGAAATTGCATCGCGCAAACGTCGTTGCAGTTCTATCGAATGCGCCCACCACGGCGTATCCCAGAAACAGCATCCAATGACGCCGTCGCGCTGAAGTCCGGCGAAGTCCAGTGACTTTTGATTGGCCTCCAGAACAATGCCCTCAGTACTGAGAACGCCCACTAGTTGAAGTCGTTGGTCGAAGATCGCGCGAAAACGTCGCTCGACTGCCTTCAGCGACTCTTCGGCTGCTTTTTGATCCGAGATGTCTCGAATAATTCCGGCAAAGCATCGCTCACCATCAAGCAATACTTCGCTTGCGGCAAGTTGAATGGGAAATGTCGAACCGTCTTTCCGTGATGCTACGACGTCGCGAACCTTGCCGATGACTTTCGCTTTTCCGGTCTCAATGTACCGCTGGATATATGCACCATGATCGCTACGATACGGCTCTGGCATGAGCACGCTCACGTCCCGGCCGAGAAGCTCTGTCGCTTCATAGCCGAACATCCGCTCCGCTGCCGTGTTAAAGGACTCAATGCGTCCTTCGGCGCCGATGGTAATAATTCCTTCGGCGGCAGTTGCGACAATCGCGGTCGAGTACGCCTCAGAACGGGCCAGCGCCTCCTCGGATTCCTTCAATGCAGTCGCGTCGCTGACGAAACCTTCCAGCATAGAATATCGTCCGTCTCCATTGGCAATACCGCAGCCACGTTCCCAGGCCCACTTTTGTCTGCCATCTTTGGTGAAGATCCGGTACTGAACCTCGAAATTACTGCCAGCTGACAATGCCGATTGCACCTCGTCCCAAACACGGTCCCGGTCGTCCTCATGGATCAACCCGGTCCAGCTATTCGATTCATCGATCAATTGCTCGCTGCTATAGCCAGTTAACGCTGCACAACCCTGGCTGACGAAACGCATACTCCGAAGTTGATCGTAATCGCACCGATAGGCCATGCCGGGTAGATTGCCGAGCAGTGTTTCCAGTTGCTGGCGTTGCCGTAAAAGCGAGTCTTCCTGCTGACGATGCGCAAGCTCTGCGGACACTCGGACGGCGGCCAACGATATCAGCGCTCCAGCCATTTCCGGATTATCCACCGGGTTGTCGCTAAACACACAAACCTGGCCTATGGTTGTACCATGCCTGTCGAGAAGCGGGCCGCCGATAAAACTTTCGAACCCGAAGCCCAAACTGGACTTATCGAGTGCGTAGCGTTCACCTAGCTGAGAGTCGACAACGTAAACGCCGTCGCATAGAACAGCCGCGCACGGTGTACCGGCGACGGCGTATTCGCGCTCAGGACCACGCTTATCATCCTCCCAGGAAGCGATAGTCCGGGAAATATTCTCGTCGAGCTTCAATGTGACATAGGCGCGTCGCGCGCCTAGTAAAACGGCGAGATTCGCCAGCAACTTATGTAGCAGCTCGTCAGTCGTCGGCCCGGACACAATGGTCGCAAGTTCACGGACCTGTTGGGACGGCCTCATGGTGTCAGTTATCGAATGCAGATCAGTACTCAACCCTGGGACCCTCTACTCCTGCTGGCACCATCCACCCTAGTCCTGCTCGACCACAGAGCAATACGTATTGGCACGTAGCCCGACAGGTTTGTAGCCGAATGCCAGATGCCTTCTTGGTCGATCAGGGAAAGTGCGATTCTATTCGGGAGAAAACCCTGGCAAAGATCGCGCGGTTTACTGCCCGCAACAAAGGCTTCCCTATATACTGGTTCCAACAATCCTGGGGAGTATTCGAGACATGGCTGGAGTCGAAGGTAGAGTCGCCCTCATTACGGGCGGAGGCCGCGGAATTGGACGTGCAACCGCAAAACTCCTGGCCTCTCGCGGTGCCCGAGTAATGTGTGTCGCCCGCAGCGAGAAAGATCTGATAGATACCGGATACGAATACACAGTTGCCGACCTTGGCGATCCAGAGGGCTGCGCCCACGCCATCACAGAGGTAGAGCAACGACTGGGACCAATCGATATCCTCGTCTGCAACCACGGTCTCGGTTCAGCCCACGAGAAGGTTGTCTGGGAACAGCAACCAGAGGTATGGAGTGAATCGATGCGAGTCAACCTTGATGCGCCATTTCATCTCTCAAGACTTGTATTGCCGGGTATGGTCGAACGCAAGTACGGACGCGTCGTTTACACAAGCTCTACCGCCAGCCTGGTCGCTGAGCACGCAGGCTGCGCCTACAACAGCTCCAAGGCCGGACTGCTGGGATTGATGCGGTCGGTCGCGGTCGATGGCGGAGCCTATGGCATAACATCGAACGCTGTTCTGCCGGGCTGGGTTCGAACTGAGATGGCCGAACGATCAGCCCGTCAGGAGGCAAAGGAACGGGATATCACAACCGATCAGGTCTGGGCGGAACGTGCGGCATTGTATCCACCAGGCCGTGTCGCCACGCCGCAGGAAGTCGCC
>CAYWBZ010000186.1:0-4981 GCA_964456535.1 uncultured Woeseiaceae bacterium
ACAACGTGCTGGATGACTTCGGGAGGAAACCGGTGACGTTTGTACATAGCGGAACGAATATTCATTCCGCTATGTCACTCAGGACCAGTTAAGTTGTCAGTACCGTTTTGTGTATTGCTGGGCAGACTTGGCAACCTTTGGATGGACACCGGCGGCATTCCAAATCTCGCTGATCGATACACAGCCGTTGCAGAATTTGCTCGGCAGATCAGAGAGCTCGGCCTTGCAAACTTTATTTACTGTGATGGCGATACAATGTTCGTACATGCCGACCGACGGCGGCAAGCTGATGGTGAATTTCGTGAGCCGGGACTCTGGATGAGCCAACAAGCCTGCCCCGGGGGCGCGGAAAAGATAAGTGGGGGCGGCGTAGATATCCGCTCGCCCGAACAGCAGATCGCTATAGCAGCAAGCGTTCCGCTCACCAGGAGTGGTTGGGAACCCATGCCGGCAGGATCGTTGATAGCCCTAAAGAACGGTGCCGTTGCCGCAACCTAGTTGCGCTGGCTTCGCGACGAGTTGCTGCGCCAAAACTACACCAGGTGCCGGAATCCTGTGCCGGCTCCCAGGAATCACCGTGGCGTACAAGCACAGCCGATCTTGGCAGCACATTGATCAACATTATCGGCTGACGAGCCTAGCGACTCCACAAGTAAGTACAACTCCCACTTATGTGAAATCGACAAGAGAGACATATTGATTAGCTCTGAAGATGAACGGAATAGTACAGGCTGAAGCCAATGCTCAACGTACTGGTGCCGCTCGATGGGTCCGAATTGGCCGAACGTGCGATATCGCATGCGCTGCCCATTGTGGAGTCCTTTGTCGCCAACGTCACCTTGCTGCGCGTGGTTACGCCTGCAGAGTTCCGTTCTCAGGAAGCGTTTGATCGCGTCGATTGGCGCTTGCATAAACATCAGGCGTTTACCTACCTTCAAGGCGTTGCCCAGATATTCGAGGCCGCGGCTATTCCATACACGTTGCGCGTCGAAGAAGGGCGCCCGGCTGACGCCATTCTTGAGACGGCCAGGGAGCTTGGCACGCAGCTGCTCGTCATGAGTACGCATGGGCGTGGCGGTGCCGTTGACTATCCACGTGGCGGTGTTGCCAGCAAGACGCTATCTGCGTTCGACGCATCGGTACTGCTTGTCGACAGCGGTTCGATGGAAAAGGCGGTGACTAAGATCCGCTACCGGCGCCTGCTCGTTCCCGTAGACGGCTCGCACCGTTCTGAATGCGCAATGCGGGTTGGCATGATGCTGGCCAAATCGCTCGACGCAGAATTGATTGTCGCCTGTATAGCCGAGCAACCAGAGTTACCGCATATCGTGCGCGATGACAGGAAAGCCGCATCTTTGTACCGTGAACTTGCCGACCTTACCAGAGCTGCCGCGGAACGCCGGCTGCATGAAATCAAAGCTCAGATTCCCGAGGAAATTGCACTCCACACGGCAGTTTTGCTGGCACGCAGGCCAGCGGACGAAATAAGCGCGGCGGTGCGGCGATTTGACGCCGACCTGCTTATTGCCAGCGAGAATCTCTTCAGCGGCTCACTGAGAACCCCGGACACTAAAATGGCAGGCACAGAGGTGCCGACGCTCATTTTAAGTCCCAAGAACATCGGCAATGCGTTCTGTGAGTTGCGGACCGATGAGGGTCCCGATGTAGCCAATTCTGATGTGATCTGACGTCATGACGGCCACGGCCGCAAAAGTACCGTTGCATGAATTTGTGGCCGATCTGGCCGGGCAACATCGTGCGGCGTCAGGACGGCGACTCACTGGATCATACGGCAAACGAATAAAGCGTCATCTGGACGCTCGCCTGGAGGGTATGGCGGCACGCGTTGCGGCGCTACCGGCCACTGTCCACGCACAGTTTGTCGGCCTGGACTGGCTCGACCAGAACCAACACATAATTCGGGGAGCCGTGGATCAGATTGCGGGCGATCTGCCGCGTGGTTACGTTCGCAAATTACCAGCGATAGCGTCGTCGACGAACGATGCTGAACTGCGGGTCAAAGCAATCAGCGAGTCCATCATCGAACGGGCCGTGCTGCCGCTGGATGTCAGCTGGATTGAGCAGTTCCTGGCACTGTACCAGCGCGAGCAAATACTGACGCTAGGTGAACTTTGGGCCGTGCCAACGTTGCTACGCGCCGAAATTGTCAAGATCCTGTGCGATACCGTTGATGAAGGTCTGGATCTTGCGAGCGCCGGTGCCGACGAATCACAACACGCACCCGTTGCCGCGATCCTGTCCGCATGCGTGATCAGCCTGCGCACGCTCGCCGCCACAGACTGGCTCAAGTTCGTCGAAAGCCAGAGCGCGGTCGAACGGATATTGGAGAACGATCCGTCAGGCAGCTACCCAACTATGGTGCCCGAGTCACGAAATTACTATCGAGAGCACGTGGAGCGGCTCGCACGCAGGCTCGGCGAGACCGAAGTAAATATTGCAGAGACGGCCTTGAAGTTGAGTCAGGATACAACCGGCACGGCCTCGACCCGCGAACAGCATGTGGGGTACTACCTGATCGATCAGGGAGTAGACTGTTTGATGGCGGTGCTGCGAGGTAAACCGGTCCGTTACAAGAGCCTCAGACGACGTTCGGACACATTGAACTCGTTGGCTTACCTGCTCGCCATCGGCCTGCCAACTGTGGCAACAATCGCAACCCTCTCCGGGATGCTGACAACGGTGGACATCGGGGCGGCGAGTCGCTGGCTACTTATGATCCTGGCTATCGTACCGGCCCTCACGATATGGACGGAGATTGTGAACTGGCTCCTGACCCAGATCATCCCGCCAAGAGTACTGCCAAAACTCGACTTCAGCCGGGCCATTCCACGCGAATACACGACCGTTGTGGCAATTCCCTGCATGCTCACGACCGACGCGGAAATCGATCGCCTTATCGACACACTGGAAACGAACTACCTGGGCAATAACGACGAGAGACTGACGTTCGTCTTGCTGAGTGACTACACGGATGCCGACAATGCCACACTCGCCGAAGACGCCGCACTTCTGCGTCATGCGCAGGTCGGCATCGATGCCCTCAATGCGCGCTACCGGGATACAGCCAGGCAAGCTTTCGCCCTGCTACACCGGCAGAGACTCTGGAACGAGACATCCGGTATCTGGATGGGCTGGGAGCGCAAACGTGGCAAGATCGTCGAGTTCAATTCCTGGTTACGCGGTGCGGACGACACGAACTTCGTGTTGCTGCATGGCCAGGTTGAGGCCTTGCGAACGGCGAAGTACGTCATCACACTCGACGCCGACAATCAGCTACTGCCGGGCGTTGCGTCGGAACTCGTCGGAGCGCTCGCGCATCCTCTGAATCGCCCGGAATTCGACGCGGCTAGCGGTCGCTTCGTCGCTGGATACACCGTGATACAACCGCGTGTCGAGTTGCATCCGGCCAGCGCCAACCGCACTGTTTTCTCGCGCCTGATGTCCGGGGACGTTGGTATCGATCTCTATCATCTCGCAGTCTCTGAGGCCTATCAGGATTTCTTCGGGCAAGGCATTTATGCCGGCAAAGGTATCTATGATATCCGGGCTTTCTCCCGGAGTGTCGAAGGCATTGTCCCGGACAATGCTGTCCTTAGCCACGACCTTCTGGAAGGCATTCTCGGACGCGCTGCACTTGCTTCCGATATCGTCATTCTGGAAAACGTCTCACCGAATCTGACCACCGAGTTGAAGCGGCAACACCGCTGGATTCGCGGCGACTGGCAGCTATTGCCATGGCTCGTTCCAATTGGCGGGGCTGTACTACGTGCCCGTGTTGATTTGCTGGGAAAGTGGAAGCTATTCGACAATCTTCGTCGCAGTCTCTTGCCGGCGTCACTCCTTGCGCTTTTTCTGCTCGGCTGGCTATTCCTGCCGGAGCATGGTGGGACATGGACTCTTGCCGTGGCATTAGTGCCCGGTCTGGGAATTATCTACTCTCTTGCCGGTGACATTCGACGCAGTCCCATGCGCTGGGGGACCTTGCGCTCGACCTTGATTCGGCTGTCGGCCAGTAACGGCAAGAAAGTCGGACAGACGCTGGTCAATCTCACAGTGCTGCCTGTTGTCGCGTATTCAACGCTCGACGCTATCATTCGAACGCTTTCACGTTTGCTGGTCACACATCGAAATCTACTCGAGTGGACGCCGTCTGCAGAGAGCGAATGGGAAACGCTGGGGACGACGCTGGCCGGCAGCTACCGTCGCATGATCGCTGCCCCGGTAACCGCATCGTTCGCATTCATGATCGCGATAGCCGGCGACCAGGTCGTGCTTTGGCCCGCGCTATTCGGCGCGGCCTGGCTGGGCGCGCCCTTGTTAATGTGGTTCATGGCGCGCGAGCGCGAGGACGAGGTTATCCTGCTAGAGCCAGAGCGTGCTGAGCTGCGCAAACTCGCGCGGCGCACATGGCAGTTCTATGAACGCTTCGTTGGTCCGGAGACACACTGGCTTCCGCCAGATAATTTCCAGGAAGCACCGAAGGTTGCGCTGGCAGAGCGTACATCGCCGACTAACATCGGCCTTTTCCTGATCAGCGCGGTTGCCGCGTACGACCTGAATTACTTGGGTGCAATGGGCCTGCTTACGCGAGTCGACGGCACAACGGAAACCTTGTTACGCATGCGGCGCTTTCGCGGTCACCTGTTCAATTGGTACAGCACGCGAGATCTGTCCGTTCTCGAACCGGCCTATGTCTCCACGGTCGACAGTGGCAACCTGGTGGCCGCTCTGCTGATTTGCCGTAGCGCGCTCCTGGAGATTGAGCAAACTCCCCCTCCTCACCTGCGTGCCCCGGCCGCACTCGGCGACATTGTCGCTAACATCGAAGAGATACTTTCGACCAACGGCAATCACGGCGACGGGCCCGAGGCGGTACATGTCCTCGAGATCTTGACGCAAATTCGGCAAAGCATCGCGGATACACCAAAGGACGCGACCCAATGGAATGCGGCTCTCGCGA
>CAYWBZ010000187.1:0-4950 GCA_964456535.1 uncultured Woeseiaceae bacterium
TTGATCAAGATGCCAATCAGCATTACCGAATAAGACGTTAATCGCTGTCAGTCGTTTGAAGTAGTGAGCGACATCCAGGTCCCATGTAACGCCCATGCCGCCGTGTATTTGTACGGCCTCTTCACCCACTCGCGTACCGGCAACACCTACCTGATACTTCAGCGAATGAACGGCACGCGCGGATTCATCATTGTCGTCGGCGATTGTCATAGCAGCCCACATCATCAGTGAGCGACTTTGTTCACAGGCCGTATACATTTCGACCATGCGGTGCTGCAGTGCCTGAAAGCTGCTGATCGGCACGCCGAATTGCACTCTGCTCTTGGCGTATTCAATCGTCTTTTCGGTCAAGGCCGTCATTATCCCAACAGCCTCGGCACTTACCGCCAGCGTTGCATCGGATATTGCACCCTCAAGTGCGGCGTAGCCTTCACCAGCTTCACCGATTACGTTGTCCGCTGAGACGCTGACATTTTCTAGCGATACTTCCGCAGCACGGAGTCCGTCCACTGTTTCGTATCCGCGTACTGAAACGCCTTCCGAGTCCGTAGTGACCCCAAACAGAGTGATACCGTTACGATCACTCTGATCGCCGGACGTGCGCGCCGGGATTATCATGAGCTGCGCAGTGTCTCCGTTGAGAACATAGCCCTTTGCTCCATTGAGTACCCATGAATCGCCGTCTTTTGTTGCCGTGGTACTGACGTTGTTAACTTCATAACGAGCCTGCCGCTCAACAAACGCAACAGTAGTCTGCAATTCTCCCGCGATCATGGATTGCAGCCATTCAGCCTTCTGTGCGTCGCTGGCCGCACGCCGTAGAACTCCGCCAGCCAGCACGACGTTGGCGAGATAAGGTTCCACGACCAAACCGCGGCCCAGACGCTCCATCACGACCATCATCTCAACCGGACCGCCATCAAATCCACCGTCGCCTTCACTAAACGGCACGGCCGTCCAGCCGAGTTCTGCAAATGTTTGCCACACGTCCTTGCTGTAACCGGGCTCGCTGCTCGCGTATTTCTGGCGCGTCTCGAAGTCGTAATCATTAACGATAAATTTTTCGACGCTGTCGGCCAGCATTGCCTGTATTTCGTTGAGTTCAAAATCCATTTCGTACAGTCCTATAGCCCGAGCACGTGCTTGGCGATGATGTTTTTCTGAATTTCGTTCGAGCCGGCGAAGATCGTATGTTTGCGATTGTTGAAATACGATAGCGCGCTGGTTGTTTCCGTACCTTCTCCAACATAGTCCGCAGCCGGAAAGTCCGGAACGTACTGGTCGCGTACATACGGTAACGCGTAGTAGCCAGATGCTTCGAGATACAGCGAGTCAATGCGCTGAATCAGGTCAGTTCCTGCGATTTTCAGAATTGACGACTCGGGCCCTGGAGCTTTGCCTGACGAAATTGATGCGAGTGTTCGCAACTCTGTGTATTCCAGCGCCTTTAGTTCAATTTCGGCAGCCGCGACCTTACGCATGAAGATCTTATCGTCGGCCAGACGAGCGCCGCCGTCGATTGACTCGCCGGCGAGAGTTCTTAGGCGACGAAGGTTGTACTTCGAGCGCGCTACGTGAGCAGCAGCAGTTCGTTCGTGTTGCAGCAATACCTTGCCGTATGTCCAACCCTTACCTTCCTCACCGACCAGGTTTTCGACGGGAACTTTGACGTTATCGAAGAAAATCTCATTGACCTCGTGCTCACCGTCCAGCAGGACAATCGGCTTGATGGTCACGCCAGGTTGTTTCATGTCGATCAGTACAAAACTGATGCCCTCTTGACGCCTTGCTACGTCTGTATTGGTTCGTACCAGGCAAAAAATCCAGTCTGCATATTGCCCGAGGGTATTCCATGTCTTGCTGCCGTTGACGACGTAGTGGTCGCCATCGAGGTCAGCTCGTGTCTTTAGCGACGCGAGGTCCGAGCCGGCGCCGGCTTCGGAGTAGCCCTGACACCACCAGGTATTGAACTCAAGAATGTCCGGCAAGAATCGCCTTTTTTGCTCTTCGCTGCCGTAGGTGTAAATGACCGGCCCAACCATGCCAACACCAAAAGTAAGAAAGACAGGCGCGTTCGCCCGGGCTTGTTCATCAGCAAAAATATACTTCTGTACGGGCGTCCAACCGGTGCCACCGTACTCTGTTGGCCAGTTGGCTGCGGCCCAGCCCTTCTCGTAAATATTCTTGTGCCAGCGGACGACATCCTCACGAGGTAAAGGAATACCCCGGTTTTGCTTGTCCAGGATGTCCTGTGGGAACTCGGTCGCGAAATATTTTCGAACTTCGTCGCGAAACTCGAGGTCCTCGGCAGAGAATGTTACGTTCATCAAGAATGCCTGGTTGGTAATGGGACGGTGAGCTTACCAAAGGATATGAATCGCGTCTGTCCCTATAGGCTAATGGCGGGTCTTAATGCACAATACCCGGATGACATCGCGCTCAAATCCAGATGAATTGCCAGCAGGGCGGCCCGAGCCTGTCGCCGACGCTTTGGGCCGGCCATTGCACGACCTGCGTATCTCCTTGTTGGACCAATGTAATTTTCGTTGCCCGTACTGCATGCCCGAAGCGGAGTTTCACTCCGAATACGAGTTCTTGAAGCGGCAGCAGCGACTGACCTACGACGAGATCATCCGCGTCGCGGGTGGGGCCAGCACATTGGGAGTCAGCAAGATTCGTCTGACCGGCGGTGAACCGCTGCTCGACAAGAATATTTGTCAGTTGATCGAGCGCATTTCGGCGTTGCCGGGGGTTGAAGATCTTGCTTTGACGACGAACGGCATGTTGCTGGCGGCAAATGCAGAAAAGCTGGCGGCTGCGGGATTGCATCGAGTAACGGTTAGCCTTGACAGTCTGGATAAGAATATTTTTCGTGGCATGAGTGGCGGCAGAGGTAATCTCGACCAGGTTCTCGCCGGTATCAAGGCGGCCGGAGACGCCGGTCTCGGGCCGATCAAGATTAATGTCGTTGTTCAGAAAGGTGTTAACGATCATACGATTCTCGATCTTCTGGAGTACTTTCGAGGCACCGGCACCATCGTCCGACTTATCGAATTTATGGATGTGGGGAACCGAAACGGCTGGCGTATGGATCAGGTGGTGCCGTCGCGCAGTTCACTTGAGCAAGTTCAAAAGCGATGGCCATTGCGGCCGGTCGGCAAAAGTTATCCCGGCGAGGTTGCGCGTCGCTATGAGTATGTGGATGGTGCCGGTGAAATAGGATTTATCTCATCGGTTACGGAACCGTTCTGCGGTGATTGCAGTCGCGCGAGATTATCGGCCGACGGTATGTTGTACACATGTTTGTTTGCGAATCAGGGTACGGATCTCAGGGAGTCACTCAGAAACGGTGCGGACGACGACGAGTTGCGAGATATTCTATCCAGCACCTGGTTGCAGCGGGCGGATCGCTACAGTGAGCTTCGGAGTCCGGATATTGCGGAGCATCATGTTCTCAAGAAAGTTGAAATGTACAGGATAGGTGGATGACGTGAGCAAACTCAGTCATGTAGATAGTGCCAATCGACCGACGATGGTTGATGTCAGTGACAAGTCTGTGAGCGAGCGCGAAGCGCATGCGCGGTCCGTCGTCAAATTGCCGCAGGAGGTCTTGTCGCATGTCTCGGATGACGAGATTTCAACAAAAAAGGGACCCGTTTTTGCGACCGCAATTATCGCCGGAGTGATGGCCGCCAAGAAAACACACGAGCTGATTCCGTTTTGTCACCCGCTTGGCCTCGACAGTTGCAAGGTAGCGATCGCAGTTGATGGCGACGCCGCGGTTATTGACTGTCGTTGCAAAGTGACCCACAAGACCGGCGTGGAAATGGAAGCGTTGACGGGCGCAAGTGTTGCCGCACTGACCATTTATGACATGCTGAAGGCGCTGTCCCACGACATTGTGATTAGTGAAACAAAACTCATGTCAAAGTCGGGCGGCAAGCGAGATTTTGAGCGTGCCTGAAAGACAAGTATTTGGATTAGTCCTCGCAGGTGGTAAGAGCCGCCGCATGGGCTGCGATAAGGCGCTGCTCGACCATGATGGTCAGTCGCAGCTCGCTTACCTTGTTGAGCTGTTGGATGGCAGCGTGGATAAGGTATTTGTTTCTACGCGCCCGGATCAAAAAAATGACGAGGAACGGAGCCAGTTTGAGCAGATCGTCGATCGTTACGATGATCTCGGTCCCGTTGCCGGAATTCTATCGGCGCTTCATGAATACCCGGATGTCGATTGGCTTGTTGTCGCCTGTGACCTTCCCAATATTGATGAGCAGACCATTACGCACCTTCTGCAGCAGCGAGACGGTGAGCAACCTTTTGCGGCGTACATTAGTAGTCACGACGGGCTGCCGGAGCCGTTGTGTGCTTTGTACCGTTCCGGATGCACTCGCATTGTGGAAGAGTTTGTCGACGCAGGAGTGAACTGCCCACGCAAGATTTTGATTCGCTCAGATACATGCCTGTTGGAACAACCAGACCCCAGCTCACTGGACAATGTAAACACACCGGACGATTTGCAAAACAGCATATTGCAGGCCACCTGATGAAAACTATAACTGTTCGATACTTCGCGATGTTTCGCGAGCACGCGGGACTCGGCGAGGAGACGCTAAAGCTTGATGTGACGACTGCATTGGACGTATTCGAGCAAACGCATTCCCGACATGGTTCGAGCGAACCCAGCGGTCACTGCAAGGTTGCTATCAACGATGAAATGGCCGAATGGACAAGCAGTGTGAATGACGGCGATACCGTGTTGTTGTTTCCGCCGGTCGCTGGTGGCTGAAATGTTTGCGATTTCTGGCAACGACATCGCTGTGGACGCTCTTCGCGAGCAGTTGATGGATCCAGGCGCGGGTGGTCTGTGCGTCTTCGAAGGTTGGGTCCGAAATGAAAATGAAGGTCGCACTGTCGAGCGACTGGAATATGAAGTCTACGAGCCACTGGCCG
>CAYWBZ010000188.1:0-4947 GCA_964456535.1 uncultured Woeseiaceae bacterium
TGTTTGTACTGGGTGGTGATTTCTGGGACAAGCTGCGCGCGCTGTTTATCGGCGGGGCAAAGGTGGTGTTTCCGACAAAGGCCGGGGGATAGGTGGGGGAGCAATATATCCATGACGAAGCTGATAGCTCTCAGAACCGCAAGCGGAAGACGTTTAGGCACGAACTTGTTTACGACTCGGAGGGGCGCAGAAAATGTCATCTTCACTGATTCGCGGTAAGTACGTCGTTGCCAAGGTCATCGATAACGACCGGGCAGAAGTTATCGAGGACGGTGCGATCTTCCAGCGCGATGGCAAGATCGTCGAGATTGGCGCCTACGAAGATCTCTCCGGCCGCTACCAGCCGGACGAGGTCCTGGGTGACGGCAGTCATGTCGTCGTGCCCGGTTTCGTCAATGGCCATCATCATATCGGTGTGACACCCGTCCAGCTCGGGTGTCCCGACAAGCAGCTCGAGCTTTGGATTCCCTACCGGCTGGCTGCACGCGGCGTCGACCCGTATCTGGACACGCTCTACTCGGCGTTCGAGATGATCGAGTCGGGCGTCACGACGGTTCACCACATCAACAACCTGTTCTTCGGATCGCTCGAGCCGAATGCGCAAATCGCGGAGGAGGTTTTGCGCGCCTATCGCGATGTCGGTATGCGGGTTTCATTCTCGTTTCTGATCCACGACCAGAATCATCTCGTGTACGAGGCGGATGACGAGTTCGTAAAGCGACTGCCTGATGAGCTCGGACGTCGCATGACCGACTTCTTTGCTGCGCTGGAGTTCCCGGCCGCGGATCAGCTTCAGCTCTTCGAGGATCTTCATGACCGCCACAATGACGAGCCGCTCACCCGCATCCAGCTCGCACCGGCCAATCTCCACTGGAACTCCGACCAGTTGCTCGACAATTTCGCCGATTACAGCGAGCGTTTCGACGTTCCAATGCACATGCACCTCTGCGAGACGGCCTATCAGAAAGAGTACGCGCGGCGGCGCACGGGCTCGACGGCGGTGCAGCACCTACACAAGTTCGGATTGCTCGGCGACAAGATGACGCTTGGTCATGGCGTGTGGCTGACGGACACGGACATCGATCTGCTCGCTGAAACGGGCACACATGTGTGCCACTGCCCCAGTTCGAATCTGCGCCTGCGCAGTGGAATTGCGCCGCTCAATCAATTGGCCGAGCGCGGAATACGAGTCGCAATTGGTATCGACGAAGCGGGCATCAACGACGATCGCGACATGCTTCAGGAGATGCGCCTGGCACTGAACCTGCATCGCGTGAATCGCAACCCGGGAGTTGACGACACCGTACCGACGCCTTGCCAGCTCCTCCGC
The DNA here is from genome assembly GCA_964456535.1 of uncultured Woeseiaceae bacterium. Classification (GTDB taxonomy): domain Bacteria; phylum Pseudomonadota; class Gammaproteobacteria; order Steroidobacterales; family Woeseiaceae; genus UBA1847. The sequence continues at coordinate 1,331 of CAYWBZ010000188.1, forward strand.
ATGGCAACCGAGGACAGTGCGATGACAACCCCCTTCGGCGCCGAGATCGGTGTCCTGGAGCCGGGCAAGGCGGCCGACCTGACGCTGATTCGATGGGAGCAGATTGCCGCCCCCTATCTCGATCCCGAAGTGCCGGTGGTCAGTGCCATATTGCATCGGGCCAAGACGTCTGGTGTAGACATCGTCATTGTTGGTGGGGAGCCGGTTTATCGGGACGGCCGGTTCACCCGAGTCGACAAAGAAGCGGTTCTCGAGGAGCTTGCGGCCTCGCTGAGCGTCCCCCTTACATCGGCCGAACAAGAGCGCCAGCAGCTCGGCCGGGATGTCTACAGCCACGTCGAGGCTTTCTATCGTGGCTATCTGGGATAAAAATGGGATTTCCGCAATTCACCTTCGGCATGAACCGATCAATCATTTATCTTGGTCCAGAGGCGAAGGGAAGGAGCGAACGAGTCGCTTGAGTGAACGCGCTACCGCGTACGACAGAAGCAATATGTAAGAATCATGAACACAATACCAAAAGGAAGAAACATGAATACAATAATGAAAACCACATTAACCCTCATCTTGATTGTTGCCTTTGGTGTGTCCGCGCAGGCTCAGGACAACCATTGGAAAGAGTTGGCCGAATTGGAATTCCGTGGCGACTATCCCACCAAGGAAAGTTCTGACCGGCTGTTTGATGAACTCGATTTTCAGCGCGCCGTTCAAGTCTATTTGTGGGCAATGCCCGCCATGAACATTGACGCCATGCGGCAGGGGTCCGAATCTGTGTTCGGCAAGGGCAACCACATCTTGCCCGTCTGGAAAGATCGCCTGAACACAAAAACGAAGGTCACCACACCCAACTCGGATGTGGTCTACGCAATGAGTTATTTGGATTTGAAGAATGGTCCGGTTGTTGTCGAAGTCCCAGCCGGTCTCCAGGGAATGTTTGATGATTTCTGGCATCGGCCTATTTGTGATGTTGGCTTCGTCGGACCTGACAAGGGCAAGGGCGGCAAATATCTTCTGCTTCCGCCCGATTACGATGGTGAAGAGCCGGATGGATATTTTGCATTCCGAAGCCCCACCTATCGCGTGTTTCTTTTCTGGCGCGGTTTCCTCGTGGATGGCAAAACCGACCAAGCTGTAGAAACTATAGAAAAAACTGTTGTCTATCCGCTTGGCAAAAAGGACAGTGCCCCTGCTATGGAGTTTCCTAATGCCTCAAAAAAAGAAGCCAATATGCTGATGACTCAGGATATCACCTATTTTGAAAGCCTGAAAAAATTTATTGATTACGAACCGGTGGATCGCGAAGACTTTGCCATGCGAGGCATGATGGCGACCCTGGGCCTTATTAAGGGACAACCCTTCGAGCCGGACGCACGATTGAGTGCAATCCTGAATCACGCTGCCGATGTCGCGTGGAAGATGGCGACCGTGCAGCGCTATGAGCGCCGCATCCCCGGAACCAAGCGTTACGAGGACCGGCAATTCGACGAAGGCTTCATAGGCGGCAGTGAGGTTTTCGAGGGTGATACTTATCTCAACCTTGACGCTCGTACTGCATTCTTTCGGTTTGCCTATTCCAGTAGTCCAGGCATGGTCGTTGACATGGTGGGCAAAGGTTCAAAATATCCACTCACTATGAAAGATGCTGATGGGAACTTTCTGATGGGTGAAAACACCTACAGGTTTCATTTGCCTGAAGGCATCCCGGCAGAGAATTTTTGGGCGGCGACACTTTATGCTGCTGCCACAGCTGCAGGTGTGGACAAACCGGGCCAGCCGATTCCTTCGCTCAGCTCACAAAAAGAGCTGAAGCATAACGCGGATGGTTCTATTGATCTGTATTTCGGTCCTGAGTTACCAAAAGATGTGTCCAAATCCAACTACATTGGCACGAACAAGGGGGAAGGCTATTTCGTCGTTCTCCGTTTATACAGCCCAGGCAAGGCCTACTTCGACAAGACTTGGCGACCGGATGATGTCGTCAGGATCAAGTGATTTACCTCCTAACTTTTGACGCCAAAGTACCAATATCAAGGGGAAAACGATGAAAACCAAACGACCAACGCATAGACGTAGCCTTATAGCAGTAATGGCAGCTGCCTGTTTGGTATTAGCCGCAGGCACCGCGCCGGCACAGGAAACCATCAAGACACGCGTCGGTGAATTGAGTTTCACTCACGATTTCGCCAATGGCTATCCGACCGATGCCACGGTCGAGAAGCTATTCGACGAGATGGATTTTCAGCGCGCTTGTCAGGCCTACATGTGGTCGATCCCGATCGTCTCTACGGCGCAGTGGCAATGGTCCTACGGAGAAGAGATCGGAGCCGGGAACGGGCAGATCGTTTTCATGGAGAGCTATGACGACAAGTTGGGTGGCTTGACCTACAACGCGACGACACCCTACGTGGTTCCGTTCATTGATCTGGCTGACGGCCCGTGGGTGACGGTGATGCCTGAAGGCGAAGTGCGCGGAGCGGCCCACGACATGTGGCAGATCGGGATCACCCAGCTCACAGAGCCCGGCAAATACCTTTTCGTCGGACCGGGGCAAGAAACGCCTAAGGGTGCTGAAGCCGCTGGATACAAGGTGTTCCAGTCACCGACCACCAGCCTGGTCCTCGCCATCCGTCTGATGCCGAAAGAGCGCGACGCGCGGATGAAGCTCCTCAAGAAGATCGAAATCTATCCCTGGGCCGAACGCAACAATCCGAAGCCCCGCGGCTACGTCACACCCGATGGCAAGCCCTGGCTGTCAGTCCAGCCGCGCGGAATCAGCTACTGGGAGCGTCTCGCCGATGTGATCAACAGGGAGCCGGTCGCGGAGCGTGACCGCTTCTTCATGGCGATGCTCGCCGGGCTGGGGATCGAGAAGGGCAAGCCCTTCAAGCCGGATGCACGCCAGAAGAAGATCCTCGAACAAGCCACTCTCGTCGGCGAGGCGATGGCCAAAGCCAACAACTTCGCCAAGCGAATGGAAGACGCCCACTACGTCGATGGCTCACACTGGGATTTCGCCACTGTCAGTCCGCCCGACCAGCGCCGCGAACACTACGATTCCCTCGATGGCCGCGCCGCCTGGTTCTACGAAGCGGTCACCAATGACATCGCCATGCACGGGCAGAAGACCGGCAAAGGCCAGGTCTACATGGCCACCTACAAAGACAAGGATGGCGACTGGCTCGACGGCGGCGTCAACTACGTGCTCAACGTTCCCGCAAACGCGCCCGCCGAAGCGTTCTGGTCGATCACCGTCTACGACGTCGACACGCGCGCCCTGATCGTGAACGAGCAGAAGATCGCCGACCGCTCTTCACGCATGGATTTGCACGAGAACAAGGACGGTTCGGTGACTTTGTATATGGGGCCGAAAAAGCCGGAAGGCGACAATGTGAAGAACTGGATCCCGACCGTCAAGGGCAAGGCCTGGTTCCCCTACTTCCGCTTCTACTCGCCGAAGAAGGCCTTCATCGACCGGTCCTGGATACTTCCGGATATCGAGAAGGCAAAGTAACGAAACATAGTTGCTTGTCACTCATAAAATCATATAGCGCTTGCTAATTATGGCAACTATACGTCAACAAAGTTAAGACAGGATGACTGGCAAGAGCTGGAAACTG
>CAYWBZ010000189.1:0-4935 GCA_964456535.1 uncultured Woeseiaceae bacterium
CCCGGCAGCTTCGATACCGTCGAAAATCTGGTGTTCGATCACGAGAATTTCAGCGTGAGCGGCGCAGGTGCCATTTATGACGGTGGTGATCCGGAGCGGCCTTACGCGACTGACGCCAGTAAGTTCGCTTTTTTCTGTGCCGCCGTCGCAAGCTGGATAGAGGAATCGACAGATCTGCCTGATCTGGTTCACTTGCACGACTGGCACTCTGCATTCTATTGCCTTATACGGAGCTTCTCGGATGATCATCGGCGGCTACAGGACATTCGTACGGTGTTCACAATTCATAACGTCTCGTACCAGGGTACGCGCCCGTTGCGGGGCGACGATTCGTCCTTAGAAAGTTGGTTTCCAGCGCTTAAGTACGACCTTGGCTCGGTGCAGGATCCGGTTTATTTGAATTGCCTGAACCCGATGGCGGCCGCCATCCGGCTCGCTGATCAAACGAGTACGGTGTCACCGACCTACGCGGCGGAGATATGCCGCCCCAGCAACCCTGAAACCGGCTTTATCGGCGGCGAAGGACTGGAACAGCTACTGGCGACAGTGGCACAAGAAGGTCGCCTCGCCGGTGTCCTGAACGGGTGTTACTACGACGACATACCCAATTCACAACTGGAGTGGCAGGACCTGGTCGATGCCATGTTGCAGCAGGTTTCCGAGTGGCGAATAAAACAGCCCTCCAACGAAGCACATCGTATTGCCGAAGAAAGATTGCGGTGTTTGCTGCCACAACGCCCCTCGCAATTGCTCGTCAGTGTTGGCCGACTGGTCGCTCAAAAAGCCACGCTATTTGTCTCGCCGGCGGCCAGCGGCAAACCTGCGCTACAACAAATCGCTGACGATCTTGATGAGGACGGCCTGCTGATCATTCTCGGCAGTGGGGAATCAAAGTACGAACACGCGCTGCTGGCTATCGCAAAACAATCTGACAACGTCATTTTTCTGCAGGGCTATTCGGAGAGTCTTGCTGATCCGCTATATGAAATTGGCGACCTGTTCCTGATGCCCTCCTCCTTTGAGCCTTGCGGCATCAGCCAGTTGCTGGCGATGCGCGCCGGACTTCCCTGTGTCGTTCATGGTGTTGGCGGACTGCTGGATACCGTTGAAGCCGACGTTACCGGATTCGTCTTTTCCGGCAAGAACCTCGCTCAGCAGGCCAACGGTTTCGTCGCTGCCACGGAGCGAGCGTTACAAATACGTGACTCCGACCCGGAGCAATGGCAGTCCATTTGCGACAACGCCTCCCGTCAGCGCTTTGACTGGTCGTCTTCCGCAAAAGCGACCATTCGCTGTTTGTATGAGACCGATCATGACTGAGCGGAATGAGCTCACATCGATTGTTCAAGGTCGCCACAACAATCCGTTTGCGGTCCTCGGGCCGCATCGGCGAGGGTCGGACAGAATCGTGCGTACATTCCAGCCGGACGCGCAGAAAGTTTCCCTGATCAACGCCAAAGGTGACGTCATCGCCGCAATGCAGGAGATCCAAGCAGGCGGACTGTTCGAGGCCCGGTTACCACCGCGACAACGTCGTTATGCATTACGCGTCGTGATGCAAGACGGCACGACGTTTGACACGGAAGACCCGTACCGCTTTCCGTCAACCCTGGGCGAGATGGACCTGTACTTACTGGGCGAAGGCTCTGACCAGTACGTCTACAAAAAGCTTGGCTCGCACATCATGAAGGTCATGGGTGTGTCCGGAACCCGGTTCGCGGTCTGGGCACCAAATGCTTCACGCGTCAGCGTGGTTGGCGACTTCAATCAATGGGACGGCCGTCGTCATGTGATGCGCTTGCACCCCGGCAACGGTATCTGGGAAATTTTCGTGCCCGGAACGGGCGCCGGTGCCAAATACAAATACGAAATACAGGATGCCGGCGGCAAACTCTTACCGCTCAAAACCGATCCTTACGCTGCCTATTACGAGCCACCACCCGGCAACTCATCCATCGTCTTTGAAAGCCGCTACGGCTGGCAAGACAGCGACTGGATGCGTAAGCGCTCGCCGCTGCCAGCCATGGACCAGGCCATCAGTATTTACGAGGTTCATCCCGGCTCCTGGCGCCGCAAAGACGATGGATCCAGCCTGAGTTACAGAGAGCTGGCCAATGAACTCGTCGACTACGTTCAGGAAATGGGTTTCACGCACATCGAACTGTTGCCGGTAACAGAGCATCCTTTCGACGGCTCCTGGGGTTATCAGCCGATCGGACTGTTCGCGCCGACACAGCGTTTCGGCGAACCTGACGATTTCCGGTACTTCGTTGACTGCTGCCACAAAGCCGGGATCAAGGTTATTGTTGACTGGGTACCAGCGCACTTCCCGAAGGACGAGCACGGTTTACGGCGTTTTGACGGCAGCGCTTTGTACGAGCACGAAGATCCACGTAAAGGTGAGCATGCCGACTGGGGCACCCTCATCTTTAACTACGGGCGACGCGAGGTCGTCAATTACCTGATCGGTAGCGCACTGTACTGGGTCGATGAATTCCACGTTGATGCCATCCGTGTCGACGCTGTCGCATCCATGCTTTACCTCGACTATTCGCGGAATGAAGGTGAATGGATACCGAATGAACACGGCGGCAATGAAAATCTCGAGGCCGTCGAATTCCTGAAACGTCTGAACACCGAAATTCACGCACACGGCGCGATATCATTCGCCGAAGAGTCGACAGCCTGGCCAGGCGTTTCCCGCCCGGTAGACGCAGGCGGTCTGGGCTTCACCTACAAATGGAACATGGGCTGGATGAACGACACGCTGTCGTACATGGGCGAGGATCCGGTTCATCGCAAGCATCACCATGACAAAATGACATTTGGCTTGGTCTACGCCTTCGATGAAAATTTTGTGTTGCCCTTGTCGCATGACGAAGTGGTACACGGCAAACACTCAATCATTGGGCGTATGCCGGGTGATGGGTGGCAGCAGTTCGCGAATTTGCGAGCCTATTACGCCTTCATGTACGCGCACCCCGGCAAGAAGCTCACGTTCATGGGGAATGAAATAGCCCAGCATCGCGAATGGAATCATGACCAGTCGCTTGACTGGCACTTGCTCGAACATCTGCCGCACAAGGGCGTCCAGAGACTGGTGCGCGACCTGAATATCCTCTATCGAGACACCCGGGCGCTCCATGAGCTGGATAGCAGCGCAGATGGCTTTGAATGGATTGACTGGAATGATAGCGACAATAGTGTGCTGTCCTGGCTACGCAAGGACAGCGACGGCGCATTCGTCGTAGCCGTGACCAACCTGACACCGATTGTCCGAGATGATTACCAGCTGGGCGTGCCACTGGATGGCGAGTATGTCGAGCTGCTCAATACCGACAACGAGTGCTACGGCGGTAGCGGGCTGACGAACGATGCAGTCCAGGCGATGCCTGCCGAACATCATGGACGACCTTTTTCAATTGGCTTGCGATTACCTCCGCTGGCGACAATTTTTCTTATTCCACGCGAAACACCCACTAACGGAGCTTGATGCATGTCCGCACAATCCAAAGAAAAATCCGGACGTACCGAATTGATGCGGGGCAAAGATTTGCCCATGACCGCTGACGCGATACTGAAAGACTTTTCACATTATTTTTGTCGCATGCTGGGGCGGCGCACGGTTCGACCGGATTCGCCGTTTCTTTATCAGGCTGTTGTATTTGCAGCCCGTGACCGGCTTATGGAGCGCTGGGGAAAAACGCGCGATGCGATGGAGCAGCAGGACAGCCGGCGTGTTTCTTACCTGTCACTTGAGTTTCTGATGGGTCGGTTGTTGCGCAACACGTTGCTAAACCTCGGTATCGAAGACGAGACTGCAGCCGCGTTGAATCGCGTCGGCCTTGATCTCGAAGATGTTTACGAACGCGAGCATGACGCAGGCCTCGGCAATGGCGGGCTTGGTCGCCTGGCCGCCTGCTTTCTTGACAGCTGTGCGACCCTGGCACTGCCCGTTATGGGCTATGGCATTCGTTACCAGTACGGCATGTTCCAGCAGCTTATTGAAGATGGCTACCAGGTGGAACAGCCCGATTCGTGGCTACGCGAAGGGTTCCCGTGGGAGATCGAACGCATCGAATTCGCACAAACGGTTCGATTTGGTGGGCACAGCAACAGCTTCACTGACGAAAGCGGCGAGACCCGTTATCAATGGCTTGATACACACGACGTGCTCGCTATTCCGTTCGACATACCGATCCCGGGATACGAAAACGACATTGTTAACACCCTGCGACTATGGTCGGCATCATCCAGCGATGGCTTCGACCTGGAGGAATTTAATGCGGGCAGCTATGCCGACGCGGTTGCATCCAAAAATGCAGCAGAGAACATCACAATGGTTCTGTACCCGAACGCCGATTCGGAGAACGGTCAGGAATTGCGTTTGCGGCAGCAGTACTTCCTCGCCTCAGCGAGCTTGCAGGACACCATTCGCTTATGGATTGAACAGCACGGCACCGATCTAAGAACATTTGCCGAGAAAAACTGCTTCCAGCTGAACGACACCCATCCTGCGATTGCCGTCGCCGAGCTCATGCGCCTGTTAACGGACGAGCACGGACTAACCCGGGATGAGGCCTGGGACATCACCAGTAACACGATGGCTTACACCAACCATACGCTGCTTCCGGAAGCACTCGAGATGTGGCCTGTCTCCATGTTCCGTCGCCTGTTGCCACGCATCCTCGATATCATCTACGAAATTAACGCACGACTGATTGCCGAGATCACCGAGCGCTGCCCGGGTGACAGTGATCGAGTTCGGCGCATGTCACTGATTCAGGAAGGCAGCGAGCCGATTATCAGGATGGCCTATCTCGCCATCGTCGGCAGCTACTCAGTCAATGGTGTTGCCGAACTGCATTCCCGGCTATTGCAGGAAGGACTGTTCCGGGACTTCGCCGAGCTTTGGCCGCAGAAATTCAACAACAA
>CAYWBZ010000190.1:0-4854 GCA_964456535.1 uncultured Woeseiaceae bacterium
GGAACTGCGGCTATGGGCGGTGGCATCAGGATCGTGCGGATTTTGCGTTCGATCTCGTCCGCCATCTCCGGGTGCGCTTTCAGGAACTCACGAACGTTTTCCTTACCCTGACCGATGCGGTCATCGCCGTAGCTGTACCACGAACCTGCTTTATTGACGATATCGTGCTGGACGCCCAGATCGATCAGCTCACCAAGGCGAGAAATACCCTCGCCGTAAAGGATCTCAAACTCTGCCTGTTTGAAGGGTGGCGATACCTTGTTCTTAACAACCTTGACGCGTGTCTGGTTGCCGACGACTTCATCACCCTTCTTGATAGCGCCAATGCGGCGGATATCCAGGCGAACTGATGCGTAAAACTTGAGAGCGTTACCACCGGTAGTCGTCTCAGGGCTACCGAACATGACGCCAATTTTCATGCGAATCTGGTTAATGAAGATGACCATGACATTCGAACGTTTGATGTTAGCGGTCAGTTTTCGAAGGGCCTGCGACATCAGGCGTGCCTGCAAACCCATGTGCGAGTCGCCCATCTCACCTTCAATTTCAGCTTTGGGCGTCAACGCCGCAACCGAGTCGATGACGATGATGTCGACCGCGCCGGAACGAACCAGCATGTCTGTGATTTCGAGCGCTTGCTCACCGGTGTCTGGCTGCGATACCAGTAACTCGTCTACATTGACGCCCAGTTTCCCAGCGTAGTTAGGGTCGAGGGCATGCTCGGCATCGATAAATGCGGCCGTACCACCCACTTTCTGTGCTTCGGCAATGACTTGCAGCGTCAGGGTCGTCTTGCCTGATGACTCCGGGCCATAGATTTCGACGACACGTCCTTTAGGTAGCCCACCAATACCCAACGCGACATCCAGGCCAATGGAACCCGTCGATATCGCCTCAATATCGGGTATTGAAGTGCCATCCCCCATGCGCATGACAGAACCCTTGCCGAACTGCTTTTCGATTTGGCCAAGGGCCTGCTCGAGTGCTTTTTTTCTGTTGTCGTCCATTATTTTGCCGCCATTTGATAATTATTGGAGATACTGTTGATATACACAGTAGTATTGCACGAAAGCCCCGTCAATGGGAGCCTCTGAGACAGCTATTTTTCGGGCAAAGCGTGGAGAAACGCGAAAAAAGTGACAGAAGCTACTGTTTCAGCGGGATATAGCTAACACCGCCCGGACCCGATTGAGACTCCATTAGCTCGAAACCTGACCATTCCGTCGTCGCCCGCTGCGTTAATCGTTCGGTTACGAAGGTCCGGGCATTGCGTACAACTGTGATATGCGGTCGATATGTCCGATCTTCTGGCGTCACGCCGACCTCCTGCAGTACCGAGTTTAGCGAGGCCACGAGATTTTCGAGTTCCGTGGGTACCGTTGCCGCAACCAGGCAGGCCACTTTCGGCCGTGCCCAAAATTCGAGACGATCGAATACTAGGCGAAACGGTTCAACTTCGATCTGACTCGCAAGTGCCTGCAATTCGGGGATTCGGCTTTCTGCAAACTCGCCGATATACGGCAGGGTGACATGCCAGCTGCGGCGATCAACAGCCCTTCCTTCCACCGTCTTCGCCACCGAATTTACTACATCACGTAGCCTGTCCCGTTGCCGATTGTCTGGCCACAACGCGAAAAACAGTTGTTTTGTGCTCACGATTCGATGCGCTCCCTGACTCCCTGCAATGCGTAGGCAACTGATGCTTCCCGGACAAGCTCCCGGTCGCCGGTGAATTGTTCGCAACTGGTATCGACCATCGCATTCGCACCATCTCGCACTGCCCATGCGAACCAAACCATGCCGACGGGTTTTTCTTTTGTCCCACCTTCGGGACCTGCAACTCCACTGACTGCCACCGCAATGTCAGCACCACTAAGCCGCAACGTCCCTTCTGCCATTTCCTCGACGACTTCCGAGCTGACCGCACCGTGATCTTCGAGGGTCTTGTTCTGCACGCCTATGATCGATTCTTTCGCGCCGTTGGAGTAGCTCACGATGCCGTAACCAAACACGGCCGAGCTACCGGCAACATCTGTAATCGCTTTCGCGACCCAACCGCCCGTGCAGGACTCTGCCGTCGCGACGGCTTTGCCGGACTCAGTGAGTTCTCCTACCAGTGCTTCGGCAAGTTTTCGAATTGATTCGTGATCAGCCATTCAATACCGATTCGTACAGTGCGATGTGCTTATCTGCCATCGTAGCTATCGAGAACTCATTTTGCATCCGTTCTCTGCCGGCGACACTCATTTGCGCCCTCATCCGGTCATCGTCAATCAAAGTCGCGATCGCTTCCTTCAAGCTTTCAACGTCTTCCGCCGGAACCAGCAGGCCGGATCTTCCATGTTCGACCGCCTCCTTTAATCCACCCGCGTCGAAACCGACAACCGGGACTCCGGCCGCAGCGGCTTTTAAAGCAGCAACACCCAGCCCCTCCGTTAGCGCCGGGTGCGCGAACAAATCGAAACAAGCTATGAAACCGTCGAGATCGTCACGGAATCCAGCGAACTGCACCACGTCTTCCAGACCCAGCGAAGCAGCTTGCGCCTGTAGTTGGTTATTCAGGTACCCGTCTCCGAATACCACCAGACTGATCTTTGGATAATTCGGTATCAAACCCGCGACAGCTTGTAGCAAATAGCGGTGCCCCTTGCGCGGGATCAGTTGCCCGGCAGCCGCGATGGCGAAAGTGCCTTTATCTATGCCGAACTCCTTTCTGAAGGCGTCGCAATCGGGTTCGTGAGCGAAAGCTCCTGCGTCGACCGCGCTGCGGATGACGGCAATGCGCTCATCCGCTACGTCGTGCTCGCGCAGGACGTCGGCTATCGCTTCCGATATCGCGATGATTTTTCGAAACGGCTTGTAACGTAAAGTCGCCATCAATCGCATCTCGGTATTATCCACCCGACGCGACACGACGGCCGGAATGTCAGCATACGATGCGGCAAGTCCGCCAAGCAGATCGGCACCACGACGGCTGTGGCAATGAACAATATCCGGTGCCTGCTCTTTCAGAAACCGCGAAAGCCGGTACGCGAATGGCAAATCGAGATCGCCTGCGCAGAACAGGTTTTGAACCCGAATTCCAGCCAATCGCGCGACACCATCTATGCCCGAATCGGGCGGACAAACCAGCGTGTTGTCATGACCTCGCTCACGTAACGCGTTGATCAGGTAGACAACCTGTTGCGGGCCGCCCAAAAAATGGCGTCCGGTTTCGACATGCAGTATTTTCACCCATCTATAATAATGAATCGCGCGCATGAACGCGCTCCTGTTGAGAATGAAAGCCGAAGTCACACCCGTCCATACACCGATGATGCGCCAGTACCTCGGGATCAAGTCCGACTATCCGGACATGCTCGTGTTCTATCGTATGGGTGACTTCTATGAGCTTTTTTACGACGACGCGAGACGCGCAGCGTCCCTGCTGGACATCACGCTGACAGCACGCGGGAAGTCTGGCGGTAACGCCATTCCAATGTGCGGCGTCCCGTACCACGCTGTCGAGGGCTACCTCGCAAAACTCGTGCGCAAAGGTGAATCGGTCGCTATCTGCGAGCAGATTGGCGATCCGGCGACCAGCAAGGGCCCGGTCGACCGCAAAGTCACTCGCATCGTAACGCCGGGGACTCTGACCGACGAGGCGCTGCTTTCCGCGAGCCGTGACAATATCGTAGCGGCAGTCTTCGCCAGTGGTGGTGCCTTCGGCATCGCCTGGCTGGACTTATCCGCTGGCCGCTTTCGACTGGCTGAGGTGCCTGATCAGGAGTCTTTGTTCGGAGAAATCGAGCGACTGCGCCCTGCCGAACTCATTGTGGACGAAGACCACTCTTTCGACGAATCATTCAACGACAGGATTCGCGTTACCCGCCGACCACCGTGGCATTTCGAACTCGACAGCTCGACTCGACTGCTTTGCAATCAATTTGGAACTCGGGACCTTAGTGGCTTCGGCTGCGAAGGCTTTCCGCACGGCATAGCCGCGGCCGGCGCGTTGCTGCAGTACGTCAACGACACCCAAAAAGCATCATTGCCACATTTACAGTCGATCAAGGCCGAGCTCCGCGATGATGCCGTCATCATGGACGGACCCACACGCAGAAATCTCGAACTCGAAGAGTCTTTGAGCGGGCTGCACCAGCACACCCTGGCCGGTGTCATGGACCATTGCCAGACAGCGATGGGCAGCCGGCTGCTGCGGCGATGGATTCAGCGGCCCTTGCGAAATGCGGATATTTTGAAGTCGCGCTACCAGGCCATCGACGCGTTAATCGCCACCGGTGCCGTCGTGCCAATGCAGGAAACACTCAATGGCATCGGCGATGTCGAGCGCATACTTTCGCGCGTCGCATTGCGCTCTGCCCGACCGCGCGATCTCCGCCAGCTTTCCGCAGCGTTGTCGAGGCTGCCCGAACTACAAAAGCAGATTGCTGGCATCGATGCGCCGCTGCTTGCCAAACTGGCGGAACAAATCGGCGAACACCGAGCACAACAGCACCTTCTTGAAAAGGCAATCATCGATAGTCCACCGATGCTGATTCGCGACGGTGGAGTGATCGCAGCCGGCTTCGACGATGAACTCGATGACCTGCGAGCGATCGCCGAAAACGCCGATCAGTATCTCGTCGATCTGGAACTGCGCGAACGTGAGCGAACCGGTATCGCGAAACTGAAACTCGGGTACAACCGCGTGCACGGTTATTACATCGAGATCAGCAGAATGCAGGCGGATAAAGCGCCTGTCGAATACGTGCGCCGGCAAACACTGAAAGCGGCCGAACGTTACATCACACCGGAACTAAAAGAGTTTGAGGACAAGGTCCTCGGCGCCCGTGAACGCGCGTTATCCCGCGA
>CAYWBZ010000191.1:0-4852 GCA_964456535.1 uncultured Woeseiaceae bacterium
CGTTCACGCAATTGCTTATCGTGTAACTTGCTCAGCAGCACAAGCGCAGCGATCGCGCCGAATAATGCCCATCCCATGTCTGACTGTGTGTCCCAGATATAGCCCTGCGTCCCCAGGAATGAGGCCGCCGCCTCCTCCGACAGCAACGCGACCCACCACTCGACGAGTTCGTAAAGGGCGCTGAATCCCAAACAAAAACTGACGATGAAGAAGTTTCGCCAGCGCACAGAGTTGAATACGTTCAAGCGGATAACGAGTTCACGCGCGACCATCGCCGGGATGAATCCCTGCGCGAGGTGTCCGAGCTTGTCGTAGTCGTTGCGCGTGCCGCCGTTCGCATCACGCCACCAGTCACCAAGGGGTACTTCCGCATACGTGTAATGTCCACCAACCATCAAAATCACGCAGTGGATCAGTATCAGGACATACACCAATGTGGTCAGCGAGAATCGTTCACGCGTGAACCAAAGCACCGCCGCACCAACGACCGCCGGAAAGACTTCGAGGCACCAGGTCATGAATTCCTTGGGCGCAATGCCCGACCAGATGAGCACCACCATGAACACCACTATCCACGCTATTCTCATTGCGCGTTCTCCGCCGCTGTATCGCCAACGTCCGCCGACTTCCTTGATCGCCAGAACCCGTTACTGCTAAAGCATCGCCATACCCAGGGCAGCCAGCGCAGCAATGCAAAACTCAACCACAGCGCCCAGACCAGGATCAATACTTTGTACACCCACATAGGCACAGTGATGACTGAAGCAATCGGCAAAACCGAGTCACTGCCATCAGCAAACCAGTTCAACACATTGCCGTAGGAGTTGTGACCTGCCACGTGCATGTCCGGTGTGCCGAGCAATCCTACGGGCAGCGAGATTACGACACTCGCAAGCGCAACGATTGTCATACCCGCAATAAGCACCTGAACCAGATTGAACTTCCACCAATTGAGATTGAGCTCCGACTTTTCACGCGCACCACAAAGCATCAACCAGATAATGACCAACGCCAGGACAGACCAGCTAAAGGTACTGAACCCTAATCCGAGTAACAACCAATGCCGTGTTGTCAGCGGCGTCAGTTTGACGCGACCAAGAATTAGAGCAAAAACAATTAGTGCCGCGAGCTCCGGCCAATACATCACCGCCGGCCCCAGTTTCGGTCCGCTGGTGGCCAACAGCCAACGATCCTGAGACTTGCTCACCGTCATATTGATGTTACTCGCCGGCGCACCAATATCGACTTCCGGTGTCGAGGATATCAGTCCCATGCCGCCACTCTCTCGCCAGTTGATCGCGATGGAATGATTCCCCGGCAGGATCGGCAACGTCAGCTGACCATCTTCCGCACGCAATGTTTGTGCCCGGCCATCAATGAGCACTGAGGTCACCTCTGCCGCAATGGGAAGCTGCATGATGTGCTGCGATCCACGTGTACTTCGGTAACTCAACTGCAGGCTGACGTCGCGTGTTCTACTGCCCTCTTTCACGCCAAGGTTCACTGAATCAAACGCCAACGTGGAACCTGCACTTGCCGCTGGTCGCGTCGCGGCCAGGGTCAGCGTCTCTCCGCCCCTGGGGTGGAACACCGCAACACGAACGCCATAGGCGTCATTGCTCATGTTGCTTTCGGGAATACCATCGAACCCTGCATTCCAGATATTACCAACGGCAAAGTGCCACACCTCCTGCCAGGACGCGCTATCGGCAGCCTGCAGACTCAATGGCGACTGCAGCGGCAGATTCGACGTCCATGAGACAGACTGTTGCTGCGGATTCATGGAAACGAGGATGTGGTCGTCTGCAACCGTAAAGTCACCGCTTACGACCGTCTCTCCGGCAAGCAACGGGATGTCCAGCGTCAGGGCGCCTTGCGTCGGCGCGACCCGGTAAACGGTTGTTCTCACTCGCCAATCGAGGTCCAGCTCAATCACCCGTTCGATACGCGCAAATACCGGAAAACGGCTACTCTCCCACCGCACAGTACCGTCGCCGTCACCGGCGGACTGCAATCGTGTGAGCTGCAAGGAACCTGACGTAAGGCGCTTGTCTTTTGTGCCAGCAACAAACCAGGCATCGCTGCTGACTTCAATTACACGCGGTGGTGTCACGAACGGAATTTCCAGGCTATCTACCGCCGGAACCGAGCCGCGCAAAGTGACCGTGTGCCTGCCCGGCACAAGCTGCATCCACAGCGAGTCATTGGGTGCTTTGAAAATTCGGACGCCGCCCGCGCCGTTCAGTGAAATAATCTCTGGCCGCCATCCCTGGGTCGACCCGGGCAGCGGTATGGCAACGTTTTCCAGCGCATGCACGGACAAGGTCATGCTGATCGTCTCAGCTCCGACCTGCACGTCGGCCGAAACTATCTCCGCACATCGGGGTACGCAGTCGGGTGCCTCCAGCAGGCGTTGTTCAAGCTGCTGCAACAGACGCGCATCGGGATACTCCGCCTTCGCTTGCGGACTGACTGCCAGCAGTCCGGTCAGCAATCCGACCGCGATGACACCGGCGGACTGGCTTTTGCCAAGCGTCAAACCACCTGGCAATTTCCACCTGCGATTTAGAACTTCGGCGGCCAGCAAGCCTGCAAACAACAGCAACAACGCAACCGCTGCAAAGCGCAACAAACTCACCAGCCATCTGGGCATCACAATCAGCCGCATCGACTGTTCAGTGTCGACCGGTCCGCTCCACGACAGCGAGTAAGTATTCCAGCGCCAGGACGGTATGCCAGGACCCGCCTGTACGATCGCATTGGGTGCGTAACGGGAAAAGCTGCGGCGTGCTTTGATCGCGGTTGTGACGATCTCGTCCACAGCCACACGGCCTTGCTCTGGCACAACACTACGCACCGCACCCTCCAGCTTCTGTGCCCTCGCCGGCTCGTCGTACCTGCCTTCTTCCGTCATCGGCGCCTCTGCAAAGCCGTACGGCTGGTACGAACTCACCTGAGGCTCAAGCTGTGGATAAATAGCAACTCGCAGCTGCCCTGCAACAAACGGCACCAGCACGATAACAAGAGCAATCGCACTGAGCGTCTGATAGCCCGATACGATCTGCCGCAGTCGTCCAACAGGTGCGACACGCATCAATGCGATAGCAATCAGCAGATTCAACCAAAGCCATGATGGTGAATTCAATTCATGAAAACTCAATACCAGAGCACCCAGCGCGATGATGCCGGCGCCTCTTCCCAATAGGCGCCAGACGCCAATGGTGATGATCAGGACCAGGAAGAAATCCAGCAACTGCCAGCGGCTCATCCAGCTACCTGCAGCGTCGTCAACGCCGGGCGCCATCAGCAGCTTGTGGCCCGGCGGCAGATTCAGCACGGTGCTAACCTCGACGAAACGGCTGTCCCACCCGGTTACTGGCAGGCTACCGCGCGTATCGGCTCGCCCAATCGCCTCGACATCGACATCGGAGTGGCGAACCTCAATACCCGTTCGGCCCTCATCCTGTCCTTCTGTGATCAGCAAGTTTTCATCGTATTCTGTCGCGCTGAGTAACGCGTATGGACCGCCCATATCCAAACGCCAATCCGCACGCATGGTGCCTTCAATAGAGTCTTTGACGACATACCCCTCACCGTCAAAGTCGAGCCACATAACACGCCTCAATTCCAACTCGTTTTTCGCTGACACAATGCCGCGACTACGTTCCGTGACGGAGAAGCTTGCATCGGTGTCCATTCGAAACGCTGGTAGCGACTGCCATTCACCCGGCACCTCGACCTGCGACGGGTCGACTGGCGGCAATCCCTCAACGGCCGTTACCCGTAACTGATCGTTGGATCGATAACTCCAGATCTCATCGACCGCCAGATTGCTGCCTTGCGGCGGACGCGAAATCAAATTTTCAACTCCCACACCGCGCGCCAGCAGCGAAATGGTCCAGCGCCCGGGACGCACCTGCAAATGCAGATTGCCATCCGCCTCGAGTTTGGCTGGCAGTGGACTGTTGATACTGAGCGGTACAAAACCTTCGGGAAGCACTGGCCCGAAAATTTCTTCGCGAACACTACCGGACACATCGATCTGCAGCCTTGTAATCAAACGCGTTGGCACATCATCGGCAACCAGTCGATGTACGATCGTTCGAACCGCATCTCTGGCGCGCGTATCACGCTGGCGTTCACCAAGGAACACACCGGCACGATTCATTTCCGGCCGCTCGACGGCCTTCCCATCCACGGTCAGCGATACCAGCCCACTTTGTGGTGGAATCCGCAAGACGCCCGGGCGCTCGTCCCATTCGAAGCGTCCGGTAATGTGCCATGCGCCGGGGGCAAGCTTGATGCTCGGGGAGTTGTTGTGCAAAACAACTTCGATGCGCCGGTCGTTCACCATCACCTGGTCGGGCCAATAGTCCACTCCGCCGGGCAAGGTTATCCATTGCTCTTTCGCGTACACCGTCCATCGCTGGGAAAAGCGCGCGCCGGACGCGTCTACCGTTAGCTGTATCTCTCCTGGCCACGAACAAACGAAAGCGTCAGGTTGATTCTGAGCGCGATCAAAAAAGAACGGACAGCTACGGTACTCCTTGTCCTTGAGTACCCATTGTTGCCAATCCTTCAGATCGTCAGGAACATAGGTTTGGGCAACGGCAGTTGCTGAAACGAGGAACAGACACAGGGCGATTACCCTTTGCATCGGTGACATGACATCTCTCCGCAAAGCTTTGATTGACACTATACTTCAACGCATGGGCAACGCGTTCAGGGTTACCTGATTTATCCTAATAATGCGGTGGGCGCTCATCGCCCGTATCGCCCTCCGACATCCCCTCGCCAACGGAGCGAACACGCTGAATCAGCGCTTTGCACAATTCCTCAAGCTGCATAATCT
>CAYWBZ010000192.1:0-4843 GCA_964456535.1 uncultured Woeseiaceae bacterium
TCACAATCGGAATATGGCTACCCGGCATGAATTTCCCCTGCTTTGCAAGCGCAGCATCGCACACCATCGGCAATAGATCGCGTTTGACGCCGGCGTAGTTAAGAAGAGTATTGCCCTTGGCCGCAGCGCCATACGCCATTACACTTTTTCCATCTCGTTTTTGAGTCAACAAGAAGTTCAGCAACTCGTCCTTTACCTCGTCCGCACGAGATTGGAATTCTTCATATGTGGAAAGCGCCTGTAACCCGCGAGCTGTCTCTTCATCGACCAAAACATCGACCGATTCAGCTGTCGCCCTCGGGTCACTATCGTGACATCCGAAAACCCGCAAACTCCCCCCGTGCGTGGATAATTCTTCGACGTCAAAGACGCGCAGTCCTGCTTGCTCAAAAATACGTCGGACTGCATATAGCGAGAGATAGGAAAAATGCTCGTGGTACACGGTGTCGAACTGAGTGTGCTCGATCAGTCGCATCAAATGCGGAAACTCGAGTGTGATAGTTCCTGTCGGTTTCAACGCAGCTTTCAGTCCTTTGGTAAAGTCGTTGATATCCGGAACATGCGCATAGACGTTATTGCCTGCGATCAGGTCGGCCTGCTTTCGTTCGTTGGCCAGCTGGCTTCCCAACGCTGCGCTAAAGAATTCGCGCAACACGGGCACTCCAAGAAGTTCCGCAGCATCTGCTGTGCTTGTTGTAGGCTCAATACCTAGACATGAGACGCCGGCCTCGACGAAATTCTTGAGTAGATACCCATCATTCGAGGCAACTTCTATGACGAAACTCTTCTCGCCAAGACTCAAGCGTTTCGTCATGGCATCCGTGTAATTCTTTGCGTGCGCAAGCCAGGTTGATGAGGTTGACGAAAAGTAGGCGTAGTCTGATGAAAACAGTTCATCCGCTTGAGTATAGTCTTCCGTCTGTACCAGCCAGCACTGCGCGCATACCATGAGTTTGAGGGGATAGTAGACCTCCGGCCGAGTCAGGTCTGCCTCGCTCAAGTACGCGTTCGAAGGCGGAGCGAAACCGAGATCAAGAAACGTGTGTTCCAGTGGGGAGTCGCAATGACGACAATTCATACAGGTAATCCAGTGAAATCCGAAGTCAACAATGGGTGATTACGATCACGATCCGAAAGATCCCGTAACTCCAGGGGCCAGTCAATTGACAAGCTTGGATCCGTAGGTCGAACGCCACCTTCAGCAGAAGGCGCATAGTGAGCGGTATGCAGGTAGAGTAGCTCACTGTCTTCCTCCAACACCTGAAATCCGTGGGCAAATCCTTCGGGAAGGACCATCATGCGGGCGTTCTCAGGGGAAAGCTCTTCGGCATGCCATTTAAGAAAAGTTGACGAGCCGGTACGAAGGTCAACTGCGACATCCCAGACTTTCCCTTTTATGCAGCGTACCAGTTTCATTTCAGCGTGCGGCTCATGCTGAAAATGCATCCCGCGAACAGCGCCCACAGTCCGCGTTTTCGATTGGTTGATTTGCACAATCTGGCGTCCGCCGACGACTTCACTGAGCTCGTCTTGACAAAACAATCGAGTAAAAAATCCGCGTTCATCGTTATGGAGTTCTGTTTCTACCACCTCGAGATCAGGGACAGGTGTTTGATGAATCTTCACTCATTCACCCAACAGACGCCTTCTGATTGCGCGTCAGCAATATAGGTATCCAACTGTGCGGTTGTCGAGGTAGCGCCGTGCTCGTGGAATTGTCGATACCAGTCAGCTGTTAGTCGTAGCGCCTGATCGAGATCCCAGATGGGTCGCCAATCGAGCACTTCATTGGCCTTGGTGTGATCCAGATAGAGCAGCGTCGCTTCATGCGGCTGAGGGCTATCTGTCTGTTCCCATTTCAGATCCGGCCAATGCGATTGCAGTGAGGTCAAGATCTCCGTCACGGTTCTGTTTGCCTCCGGCGGCGGGCCAAAATTCCAGGCGTCTGCAAATTCCTGGCGCTTTTCGAGTAGTCGCTGTCCAAGCAATAAGTAGCCAGACAAACATTCCAGTACATGTTGCCAGGGCCTTGTCGCATGCGGTGATCGAATAAGCAGAGAATTGTTCTCGGTAACGGACCGAACCAAATCCGGAACGAGTCGATCTTCTGACCAATCGCCTCCACCTATCACGTTGCCCGCCCGCGCGGATGCCAGCAGGGGTGCGTCCTCGTCACTGAAGAATGCACTTCGATAGCTGTCAATCAGCAGTTCACAGGCTGCTTTGGAAGCGCTATAAGGATCGTGCCCACCCAACCGATCGGTCTCACTATAGCCGCGCGTCCATTCCTGATTCGAATAAACTTTGTCGGTGGTAATCGCAACGATAGCCCTAACACTATCGACGTGACGACACGCCTCGAGCACATGCGCCGTGCCCATAACATTGGTAGACCAATTATAGATCGGTTCTCGGTACGAACGCCGCACGAGTGGTTGTGCGGCGAGGTGAAAAACGATTTGAGGCCGAAAATTCTCCACGACTTCACGGACCGAGTCCGCATCGCGGATATCCAGGCGATTGTCATCAGCACCTAAATTCAACTGGTCCCAGTGATTCGGTTGTGTATCCGGGTCCAGCGCCACACCGCAAACCCGCGCTCCGAGTTTGTCGAGCCAAAAAGCGAGCCAACTACCTTTAAACCCGGTGTGGCCAGTGATCAGAACTCGAGTGTCGCGGTAGCAATCACCGAATTGAATCATGCCCAGACTTTCCACGGCGGATCGCCGGCTCCCCATAGGTCTTCAAGCTGATTCTTGTCGCGCAAGGTATCCATCGCCTGCCAGAATCCCTTGTGCCGATAGGCGTGCAGGTCGCCTTCCGCTGCGAGCTTCACTAATGGTGTAGATTCCCAACTGGTTTCATCACCCTCAATAAGCTCCAACGCCGAAGGCTCGAGAACGAAGAATCCTCCATTGATCCATGCGCCGTCGCCAGCCGGTTTCTCCTGAAAATTGGAAACAATGGAGTCATTCAAATTGAGTGCGCCGTAACGACCCGGTGGTTGAATGGCTGTAACCGTGGCTTTGTTCCCATGTTTCTTATGGAAATCAACGAGCGCACCAATATTGATATCAGCAATACCATCGCCGTAAGTAAGACAAAACGATTCGTCGCCAATGTAGTTCTGAACTCTCTTTAGTCGGCCGCCCGTGAGCGTATTTTCGCCGGTATCCACAAGAGTCACCCGCCACGGTTCGACGTGTTTGTGATGAACTTCCATTTCGTTACCGCTCATGTCGAACGTCACGTCGGACATATGCAAGAAATAATTAGCGAAATATTCCTTGATTACGTATCCCTTGTAACCAAGGCAAATAATGAAGTCATTTATTCCGTAGTGAGAATAGATTTTCATCACATGCCATAAAATCGGCTTGCCGCCGATCTCGATCATAGGCTTCGGTTTGAGATGAGACTCTTCAGAGATTCGAGTACCGAGACCACCGGCGAGAATGACAGCTTTCATGGACAAGAACCTATGGTTATTGATCAAGTAATACGGCGGATTGTACCAGCGTTGGGTCAAAAACTGTTGGCTGTCCCATAGGCGCTGACGGCATACAATGGACGAGCGGAAGGCGCATGAGAAAAATTGTGCCAATCCAGTGCTGAAAGCGATTTATCCTGTCTATTGGTTCGTGTACCTCGCCTATAGAAAGGCAGTGTATGTTGCCGCCAGGCTGTCCAGCTCTGGCTAATTCACGTCCCTGGCACTAAGTACTTACAATGCAGCGGTGATACACCTGGTACTGCCATCGCAATGGCCAGATCACCAACAGAAGGGCCTGCAAGGCGCGAAAGGGCCACGTGTACATCTTGCCCTTCTTTATCCAGTCGATATTGAGGACGTGCAGATCCTTCCATCGTTCCCTAACCGATAATCCACCTGCAACAAACAGTGCGTCCCACTCTTCAAGAGCCCGCACAACCTCTTTGGCGTCTACCTGGTAGGTTCCGCCGAACAGGCCCAGCCTGCGGGTTAAAAAGTCTTTGTTGGGTACGAGGATGACGATCTTGGCGTCTGCCCTGGCCACCCGCGCCATCTCCTTCAAGCTGCTGACCGGGTCGACAAAATGTTCCAGCGAGCCGAGACAGGTGACCACATCAAAACTATCGTCGTCGAACGGTAAGGTCTCAGCTGGCTGAGCGAAAAACTCACCCTGTGGCAGCCGCTCCCGACAAATAGCAGTCGCCTTCGCGGACAGATCAACACCCGATACGCTGCAATTCTCGCCCGCACACGCCTCGAGCCATTCGCCGGTGCCACACGCGACGTCCAGCACATTGGCACCACGGCCTATTTCCAGCCGCTTGAACAAACGAAAATAGTGCTTGGGAATTCGACTTGCGCCGGAAGCACTGGCGTCCGAATAGTAAACCTCGTCGTAAAACTCCCTGATTTCCTCCAGATCTATTCTCTGGTCGGCGTCATCGTTTTTCTTGCTCACCATAAACCTCATAGATGTGATGGGATTTCATTGTGCCTGTGCACGCGTAGCTTACAGATTACTGCATCGGTCCGCACGACCAAGGTAGTTTGCTCGCACTGTGCTTCTCCTGGCACGAGGAATTGGCGAAGTTGTAATAGTCCGGTTTGATTGTTTTCAGGACGGCCGTTCAGGTAATGTACAAAAGCCACTTTTCAACACATCAAGGAAAGCAATGATTAATCTGCGGTGTCTCTGCCTAATCGCGTCCTTGTCGCTCTCCGGTTGTGAGGCTGCGTCAAATGATCTTGCGGATAAAGTTTCCACCGCGATGGATAACAGGAAGGTTGTTATAGCTCATCGCGGGGCGAGCGGCTATCTGCCCGAGCACACGATCGCCGCCAAGGCGATGG
>CAYWBZ010000193.1:0-3237 GCA_964456535.1 uncultured Woeseiaceae bacterium
GACGATTATCAGGACGTCATGGATGGTGTCGACATGCTTGTCGAGTCAGGGCTAGCGCACGAAGATAATCTCTTTGTAACCGGTGGTAGTGCAGGCGGCATCATGACCGCCTGGTCAATCGGCAAGACCAATCGATTCCGTGCAGCAGCCGTGATCAAGCCGATTATGAACTGGATGAGCAAAACGCTAACTGCAGATAATTACTACGGCTATGCCAACTATCGCTACCCGGGTCAGCCCTGGGAGAACATGCAGGGCTACATGAAGTTCTCACCGATATCGCTGGTCGGTAATGTAGAAACACCTACTCTTGTTATGGTTGGAACCGCGGATATGCGTACGCCAATTTCAGAAGCCAAACAATTGTATAACGCTTTGAAGATTCGCGGCATTGATACCGCGTTGGTCGAAGTGCCCGGTGCGCCCCACAATATTGCCGGTCGACCCAGTCAGTTGATCACCAAGGTCGATCATATACTGGCCTGGTTCCAAAAGTATTCGACAATCGAGTAAGCGCGCGAAAGCCTTCCCAATATTGCTACGGGTTCTACGTATTGAACTGATTGACCCTGCCACGTATTCATAAAGCTGGCGGAAAAAACCGCAAGCAGCGCTCAAGAATTAAACAACTGCAACCGCCGTGTATGAGTAGTTCATAGACCTGATCTGTTCTATAGGAACATCTGGGGAGGCGGCAATGAAGTGGCACGTACTGCGCCCGTTATGGGTGGCAATCGGATTGGTCGGTTCGATCCTCATTGCTCAACAGTTCCTGGTTCCCGATGACTTCGGAGTTCATGGCCGGAACTTTACGTACGGTTATCACCGTCTCAGTAATATTCAGGAATGGAAAGACTTCCCGGTCAAGTATCGGGGCAGGGAATCCTGTGTTGAATGTCATGAAGAAAATGTAGCGAAACTCAATTCTTCAACTCACGCGCCGGTCGAGTGCGAAAACTGTCACGGTCCATCTGTTAATCATCCAGACGATGAAGAGTATTTGCCTCTCGATAAGTCCAGAGAGCTTTGCCTCCGGTGTCATGCCTTTCTCGAATATCCCAACAGTGCTCGAGGCGAGCTACTCAGTATCGAAAACAGAAGGCACAAGCGCCGATATGAGTGTATCAAGTGCCATAACCCTCACGATCCCAAAGAGGATGTGGAAGAGGAGGATTCGGAATGACTTGTTCTCGAAGGGATTTCCTGAAGGATACAGTGGGTGGTTCGCTGGTGTCGGCCCTGCCGCTGAGCGCATTTACATTAATAAGTTCGGCGGAAGCCGCGGCAGCGCTTGACGAAGCAAAGGTTCGCTGGGCATTTCTCGTAGACACGAACAAATGCGTTGGCTGCGGACTTTGCGTCAAGGCCTGCAAAAACGAAAACGAAATTCCCTACGATGCACCGGTTACACGCACGTGGGTTGAACGCTACGTCGTTACGAAGGATGGCCAAACCCATATTGACTCGCCGATGGGCGGGCGCGATGGTTTTATTGACGACAAGATACGCGACGAAGAGATAGATCCGGACGATATCGCCAAGGCGTTCTTTGTTCCGAAATTATGCAATCAATGTGATAACCCGGCGTGTGTTCAGGTATGCCCGGTCGGTGCAACTTATCAGACCAGTGACGGCATCGTCCTGATCGACAGGGAATGGTGCATAGGATGCGGCTATTGCATTATGGCTTGCCCGTACGGAGTCCGTTTCTTTCATCCCGAGAAGAAAGTCGCCGATAAATGCAACTTCTGTTACCACCGAATCAGCAAAGGCATGGACCCGGCCTGCGTTGAGAACTGCTCTTTTGGGGCCCGACGAATTGCTAATC
This sequence comes from uncultured Woeseiaceae bacterium, assembly GCA_964456535.1. Classification (GTDB taxonomy): domain Bacteria; phylum Pseudomonadota; class Gammaproteobacteria; order Steroidobacterales; family Woeseiaceae; genus UBA1847. The sequence goes on from CAYWBZ010000193.1 coordinate 1,829, forward strand.
TGAAAGACCCGGATGACCCGGTTGCAAATCTTATCAGGACCGAAAGAGTTGCGGTGCTTAAAGACGAGTATGGCACCAAGCCGCATGTCTTTTACCTCGGCCTCGACGCGGAAGTGAGGTGATCTGATGCTCGATGAACCTGTAGTTCACGGAATTGAGTGGACCATAAAAGAACTTTTCGTTTACCCCAACGAATTCATCTACTGGAGTATCCAGATTGTCATGTATCCCTACATGACAGGTCTGGTGGCAGGCGCATTCGTGCTGTCGTCTCTGTACCACGTCTTTGGGCAGAAGGACCTCAAGGAGATAGCTCAATTCTCTCTGGTCTTTTCGTTGGCCTTGTTACCCGTTGCGGCGTTGCCATTGCTGTTGCATCTGCAGCAGCCAACAAGGGCGATGGAACCCCTGCTTACACCACATTTCACATCGGCGATCGCAGCGTTTGGCATCGTATTCACAACCTACGCGCTGATCGTCCTCAGTGAAATATGGTTCGTCTATCGAAAATATTTCGTTGAACAGGTTTACGCGCTGAAGGAACAGGCCGGATTATCGAAAGCGATGAAGCGGACTGTTTACCGTGTTCTGACTATCGGTGCTTACGATGTTAGCGATGGTGCGATCAAGGTAGATAAGAAAGCTGCGACAGTTCTTGCTGCCATTGGCATTCCGGTCGCGTGCTTCCTGCACGGTTATGCCGGATTTATTTTCGGTTCCGTCAAGGCTAATGCACTGTGGATGTCACCTTTGATGCCAGTGATTTTCATCATGTCTGCTGTTGTGTCGGGCATTGCTCTTTGCATGTTGACGTATATCGTGATCATGGAGTGGAAAGCCTTCCGTCAAAGACGTAGTGGCGGTGCTTTGAAGGCTGGTGAAATCAAAGGCGCGGAGGAAGAGATTATCAGCAAGGCAGCAAAATACTTGCTGGGTTTTCTTGTTGCGGCCATCAGCCTGGAGATGCTTGATCTGATCTTCCGTGGTTATACCGCCATGAAATCATGGGACATCCTGCGGTCCGTAATGTACGGCAAGGACTTCCTGAATATTTTCGTGCTGCAGTACGGGTTAGGGAATCTGGTGCCATTTGTGCTGCTGATCCTTCCGCGGCGAACCCTGTTTCGCACTGTCATAGCTCTGGTGCTCGTCTTGTTCGGTGTATTTATGATGCGCTGGAATGTCGTGATCGGCGGTCAGGCTTTTTCACTGTCGTTCTCTGGTTATATGCACTACGAGATTCCGGTCATCCCACACAGCCTGGAGACTTTCAAAGAGGGCGTGTTTGGGGCGCTGACGGTTATTGCAACGCCATTCTTCTTATTCTGGATCATCAACAAGTTCGTACCTTCGCTGCGGAGGGACACGGAAGGTAGTTAGGCCATGGACGAAAGTATTGCTGAGCTGGA
>CAYWBZ010000193.1:3337-4830 GCA_964456535.1 uncultured Woeseiaceae bacterium
CGGCAGGGAGTTGCTGCCCTGACATTGTTCAGTGCGTTGTCTTTGTGGGTGGCCGTTAGCAGAAACCTCAAGAGCCTCTGCTGGGTGGTTACGGGCGGGAGCATTGCAACAGCGTTTGTGGTGCTAAATACGTCCCACAGCGCAGTCGAGACAGCGTTGTTCTTACAATTGCTCGGCCTCGCATCGTTGTGGGCTGTGTACCGGCGAGATTGGCTGGGTGTGCAGTGGCTTGGAGCCATCGGCGCGAATATGGGTGTCGTAGTACTGGCTGTCCTTAGCGCCAGTGATCGCTGGTCGGTGCAGGCGCTCACACCATTTCTCATGGCGGCTACGTTGCTTGCAGCTTACCTGGGGAGTTTCGCGATCCGGACGCACATACGGGGGCAAGACGTCAGAATCTTTGAGATGGTTCAGGGATTGGTCGTTATTGGGATCTCATTTCTGGCTGCAGTTATCGCGTCGTATGTCGGTCATGACATTCTCACCGAGGCTGGAATAATGAGTCTCATGTTGAGTGCCTTCGCCTATTCGCTGGCGTTTACCCGCAAAACCCGTGCTGTTCGTGGGCGAAATTGTTATTTCTATTCCACGATGGGGTTGATTCTCGTGGTCGCCGGAAGTGCCTTGGTGGTATCGCCGGGCAAAGCCGCTGCAGCCTGGTCGCTGATGGCTCTGGCGATGGCCTGGTTCAGTGGCCGCCACGGCAGGGTGGCCCTTAGTCTCCAATGTACATTTCTCCTGGTAGCGGCAGGCGTCGCTTCCGGCATTCTGACGACGGGTCTTCAGGCTTTCGCGGGAGATGTCGTTGCCGTATGGCCGGAGCTACTCTCCTGGCATGTAGTCATAGCCCTGACGACCGTCGCGTGTCTGTTTATTCCCGTCGCACAACAGTCTGAACGTTGGGGAGTATTTGCTGGACTGCCGCAGTTGATTGTTCTGGCGTTGTCAGTCTGGGAAGTCGGTGGACTGCTGGTTGTGTTGTTGGCACCGGTAGTTGCCAACGCGGGGGCTGCGGATGCTGATCTGGCCAACCTTGCCGCGTTACGAACAGCCGTGCTGGCCGCATCGTCAGTAACGCTGGCACTTTCCAGTCGGTACAAACGCTGGCCAGAGGCGCGCTGGCTGGTCTATCCGGTTCTGATACTGGTCGGGTTCAAACTATTCCTTGAGGACTTCCCGAATGGCGAGCCCGCCACTCTTTTCGTGGCGTTCGCCCTGGTCGGCAGCACACTAATACTGGTGGCTAAGTTACTCAGCCGCGATGGAAGTTCCAGGACTGCCTAGTTCGTCGTAGTGTTCTAATTGCCAATGCGATAGCGCACGCCGATACCGACGACCCAGACGTCGTAATCGTACGCGTCAGCGCCCATCGTCAGGACCACCGGAATGGTGTCCGGTTGTACTCCATCCAGAGCCCAATCCGCGGTTTCGAAACGTTCATAGCGAAGGCCGAAATTCAGGTCCATCCGCTCCGACACTTCGTAGTTCATGGC
>CAYWBZ010000194.1:0-1338 GCA_964456535.1 uncultured Woeseiaceae bacterium
CATCCTTGTCCTTGGCCTTATCAACATACTTGCCGATCTGGCTGACATCACCGATCTCTTCCAGCATGTCCAGCACTGCCTCGTTGGCACCGCCGTGAGCCGGGCCCCACAGGGCAGAAACACCCGCCGCTATTGCAGAATAGGGATTCGCACCCGAACTGCCTGCCATGCGCACGGTTGATGTTGAACAGTTCTGTTCATGATCGGCATGCAATATGAACAACAGGTCCAGCGCCTCCGCTGCAATGGGATCAATTTCGTACGGCTCCGCAGGTACCGCGAACAACATGTGCAATAGGTTTTCTGTGTAACTGAGGTCGTTGCGCGGATAGATGAACGGCTGACCAATGTTCAGCTTGTAAGCAGCGGCAGCGATCGTCGGCAGCTTGGCAAGAATGCGGTGCGAGAAGATATTGCGATGATCGTGGTTCATTGCGTCCATCTCGTCGTGGTAATACGCGGACATCGAACCGACAACTGCAGATAGCATTGCCATCGGATGCGCATCGTATCGGAAACCCTTGAAGAAATTCAGCATGCCTTCGTTGAGCATGGTGTGCATACGAATCGTATTGTCGAACTCTGCCAACTGTGCTGCGTTGGGCAGTTCGTCATTCAACAACAGATAAGACACCTCGATAAAGCTCGAGTGCGCGGCCAGTTGTTCCACCGGGTAACCCCGGTACATCAAAATACCCTTTTCACCATCGATAAAGGTGATATCGGACTCGCAGCTACCGGTAGACACAAATCCTGGATCGTAGGTAAAAACACCCTTTTCCCGATACAGGCGCGCGATGTCGATCACATCCGGCCCAACGGTGCCACTTCTTACGGGTAGTTCCATTTCCGAGCCATCTGGGCTCGTTAGTCGATATGCGTCCTGACTCACTGTATTTCCTTTATTTTTCCTGTTGCGAATCAATCGAGCATAGCAGAGCCCCCGGTAACCCGGGATTGTGGAAAGCCGTTATATGTGGACGCCAGACGGCCGCAGCGGGCCGTGGGTCCTAACCCATACCGTACTTTTTGCGGAACTTGTCTACGCGCCCGCCAGTATCGACTTTCTTCTGCTTGCCGGTGTAAAACGGATGGCACGAGGAGCACACTTCAATACGGAGATCCTCGCCGAGGGTCGAGCGAGTTGTGAACTCGTTGCCACAACTACAGGTGACTTTGATGTCGTCGTAATTGGGATGTATGTCGGCTTTCATTTTCAGGCTCTCCCGAGCGCGCTACTACACAAAAAGGGCGCGTAGGATATAGGGAAGCAAGGATCGCCGCAACCCCCCATTTTTTATCCACAGAACCTGTGGATAAGACTGTGGATGGAAATTG
>CAYWBZ010000194.1:1438-4817 GCA_964456535.1 uncultured Woeseiaceae bacterium
GCCTGAAACTGCGCAATCCGGACCATAAAAACGGCCAACTCAGGCCTCCTCAACGACAAATTCTGACTGCAAGTCATTCAAAAATCGTGTGCCCAGGTCCGTTGGCCGCCAGATTCCCACCGCATTGCGCTCGAGCAACCCTTTTCTCCTCACCTCGGTGGTGGCTTGTTCAAGTTCCTCCACGGACAAACCTGTCCGTGCGACGAAGAGATCTTCAGCAAATCCTTCATTCAGTCGCAACGCGTTGAGCATGAACTCAAGCATCAGGTCCGACCTGCTCAGGTCCTTAAGGTCGATGCTTGTGGCCGGGTCCTCCTGGGCAATCATGTACTGCAGCGGGTTAGCCGGCTTCTGATAGCGGTGTACTCCAGCTGCTGAGTTCAGCTTGCCGTGTGCGCCGGCACCGGCAGCAAGGTAGTCGCCAAACAGCCAGTAATTGAGGTTGTGCTGGCAACGTTGCCCGTTTCGAGCGTAGGCAGAAATTTCGTACTGCTCATAGCCGTGGTCGGCCAACAGCGCCTGGCCACGATCCTGTATCTCGAAGGCCAGATCATCGTCCGGCAGATTCGCTGGCGGCCGCGCATAGAAGACCGTGTTGGGCTCCAGCGTCAGCTGGTACCAGGATATATGAGCAGGCTCGAGTTCAATTGCGCTCCTCAAATCCGTCAACGCCATCTCCACGGTCTGGCCGGGCAGGCCGTGCATGAGATCGATATTGATATTGTCGAAGCCGCTGTCCTGAGCCTCTCGAACAGCACGAGTGATGTCGGCGCTGCTGTGGATTCGGCCCAGTTTGGACAGTAGCTCGTCGTCGAAACTCTGTGCGCCGATAGAGAGACGATTAACGCCTGCGTCGCGATAGCCGGCCGGCGAACCGCACTCGACCGTCCCGGGGTTCGCCTCCATCGTGACTTCCGCATTCTCACCTAAAGGAAAAAGGGCTCTGACCCCTTTTAGCAGCTCTTGTATTTCGCCAGGTGTAAAAAGGCTCGGTGTGCCGCCGCCCATGAAAACCGTTTCGACAGGACGACCATCTGCTCGATCAGCCTCGCCAGCCAGGTCTCTGAGTAGTGCTTTGATGTAACGCTTTTTGGGGGCTGCGTCGCCTGCTTTGTGCGAGTTGAAGTCACAGTAAGGACACTTTTGCACACACCAAGGCAGGTGTATGTAGAGCGACAACGGGGGCTGCTTCATGAAAAGGTCTTATCAATGAGCTCAACGAGCTGCCGAAGAGCCCTGCCGCGATGACTGCGTGCATTTTTCTGCTCTGCCGTCAGCTCCGCGGCGCTCTTGCCACTCTCGGGGTCGAGGAACACCGGGTCGTAACCGAAACCACCATTGCCTTGTCTTGCGGTCAGGATCGAGCCGCGCCACTCGCCTTTCGCGACCATGGGTGCGTGTTGCCCCGGCAGTACGAAAGTCGCAACGCAATGAAACGCAGCACCGCGAGACGGGGGTGCCGTGTCCTGCAATGCCACCAGTAATTTGTCGATGTTTCTGTCGTCAGTAGCATCTGCACCGGAATAGCGTGCCGAGTAAACTCCCGGAGCACCATCAAGCGCATCTACGGCCAGTCCGGAATCATCAGCAATCGCAGGCAGGCCCGTCGCTGCTGCCGCATGCTGTGCTTTGATTAGTGAGTTTTCGGCAAACGTGAGCCCGGTTTCATCAGCATCGTCAACGCCGAACTCGGATTGTGCGATCACTTCGACGCCCAAACCATCCAACAACCGGGAAATTTCCCGGAGCTTGCCGGCATTACCGCTGGCCATGACTATTTTGCTGGGCAGCTCGATCACTACGATGCCGTCGCGATAACCTCGCTCTGCGCCGCGATAATTTCCGTGATGCCGCTACGAGCCAGGCCGAGCATCGCCGTGAATTCATCGTCCGTGAACGCGTGACCCTCGGCCGTTCCCTGCACTTCGATAAAACGGCCTGCATCGTTCATGACTATATTCATGTCGGTCTCGGCTTCGGAGTCTTCTGCATAGTCCAGATCCAGCACCGGCGTGCCGCTGAAAATTCCGACAGAAACCGCCGCGACCTGACCATACAGCGGGTTCTTCTTAAGCTTGCCCGTGGCCGTCAGGCGCTGCATTGCAATCGCGAGTGCTACGTAAGCGCCGCTAATAGATGCTGTTCTTGTTCCGCCATCGGCCTGGATGACATCGCAGTCGAGTGTTATCGAGCGCTCACCCAGCGCCTTCATGTCCGTAACCGCTCGCAGCGATCGACCAATGAGTCGTTGAATTTCCACCGTACGACCACCTTGCTTGCCACGAGACGCTTCGCGACCGGAACGCGTGTGCGTCGCGCGCGGCAACATGCCGTATTCGCCGGTGACCCAACCGCTACCTTTGCCGCGCATCCAGCCTGGAACACGGTCTTCGATACTTGCCGTACACAACACTTGCGTATCGCCAAAGGACGCGAGGACACTACCTTCTGCGTGTTTCGTAAAATCAGGAACGAAGCGAACTTCGCGCATAGTTGCGGGATCGCGGCCACTGGGACGCATGATTTTTCTCCAATATTTGTTTGTTGTTCCGGCTTGCTTCAGTTCGGTCAGATGCCGAGCCACCTTAACGCGGTACCCGTCGTATTGTCACTGTAGGGAGCGTTGACTTCGAGCGCCTTGATGCTCAGCGCCTTCAGGTTGTCCACGAGATTATTGTCGCCCGGCGAACCGATCTGCGCCATGTCATTGTCACTTAGTCCGGACCAGAGTCCGTCTGAGCACGCCAACAATACATCGCCGTGCTCGAGCGTTTTTTGCGGGGTAATACTCATGTCCGGGACTGGCGCGTCGCCACCGATGCAACATTCAACGAAGTTACGCATCGGATGGTCCTGCGCCTCCTCTTCCGTAATCGCACCTTCCTGAATCAACACCTCAACATGACTGTGATCGCGGGAGCGCGTCAATACCTCGCCCTTTCTGACCTGGTAAATCCGGCTGTCACCGATGTGCGCCCAAAACGCGCCGCCTTCCTGAATAAGGCAAATAGCGCACGTTGCACGTGGCCTGAAATCAACGGCGACATCCCTGCCAATTCGCACGACCTCGTCGTGGGCGCGTGACAGCGCCATATAGAGAAAGCCCTGCGGATCGAAAATCGGCTGCGTCGCCGCCATGAACAGATCCTGGACAACCTTCAACCCGGTCTCCGCCGCCCGTGCGCCATCCGAGTGCCCGCCCATGCCGTCAAATACGAGCATAAGTGCCGAGTCGTCGGAAACCACGACAGCAGCGCGGTCCTGATTGTCCTGACGATCACCGAGGGCTGAAACTTTGGCGTATTCGATTTGCATATTGATTCGTTGCGATTAACTTGTTGGACCAACTATGCGGCCACAGCTTAGAATGTTGTTCCCT
>CAYWBZ010000195.1:0-4803 GCA_964456535.1 uncultured Woeseiaceae bacterium
AGGTCTTCCATCGAAATTCGCGAGTTGCCGTCGGCATCGAGCAGCAGTTCATCTGTTCCGAGCCGGTAATCGCCGGTTCGCTTACCAGCGAAAAGCGTGGCCGGCGGGCTCAGGTAAGCCCAATCAACCCGGCGCTCGTCGATGCAGGCACGGAACTGGGCGAGACTCGTTTCGCCGACATGGCGATATGCGGGAGAAAGATAGCGCGGATCGTCGAGCACTGTAATGCCGTTCGTGCCAGGTACGCGCAGGCTCGCCGCACCGCCAACAATCAGGGTCCTGACTCCCGTTTCGGCGAGCCCACTCATGAACGATCGAGTGGCGTGAGCCGCTTCCTCAGGATTACCTGGGCGGGTCGCATTGATAACAAGGTCATGGCCGTTGCTCAACGAGATGACATCATCAACGTTGTCGATATCGGCGCTGCGAAATTTCACGTCGGCGGGCAGGACGTCCGGTCGATTGGGGCGTCGCGATACGGCAGTGACGTCATGACCACGGGCAAGTGACTCGGCGACGACGCGTCTGCCAACGTTTCCTGTTGCTCCAAAAATTGAAATTTCCATAGTGATTCCTCAGTTAGATTAGATGTGCTGCATGCAGGGCTTCGCCGCGTCGCGATGAAGGAGACGCTTGGAGGTGTAGATGTTCGACTCGCCGCGGCCCGTGCCGCGGAATAGAAAAGCGATCGCTGTGATGACGAGCAGGCTACCCGGCAGCCATTGCCAGCCAATCTGCTGTGGCTCTGAGTAAAAAAGCAGCAGCATCGCGACAAAGGGCGATGTGTAGCCGTAAGCCGTGGTGATGCCCGGAGTCAGCACCGCGGCTGCGCGCTGCGATAACCAGAACGTAACGGCGCTCGAGAAGACGGCCAGGTAGACGATGACTGCACCGTCTTGCAAGCTCATGTCCAGAACATGTCGCGGACTCTCCGTTGCAACGGCGAGAAGGCCGACCTGTGCGGTGCCCGCAATTAGAGTCCAAAACGTACGTACGGCAGCGTGCGACGACAGCCAGCCTTTTTCGAGACCAAGCTTGTTGAGTACGGAATTGAGCGCGATACAGGCGCAGGCGAAAAAGAAACTCGCTTCACCAAGGCCAACACGAAATTGTTGCGTGCCGGCGGATGACTGCGCCCATATCAGCGCGAGTGCGCCGACAGCGCCGGTCGTCAGAATCGCGACTAGGCGAGTGGAGCGCTTTTCTACTTTCAGGACGCGGCCCATGAGGTAGGCCAACAGGGGTACGGCGACGAAGATCGTCGCCATCGACACGGCAGTCGTTCGGTGGGCCGTCCAAAACATCGTGCCGAAGAACGTGGCAAGGCAAAGGCCCAGGATGGCGTGAAGCAAAAGGCCGCGCGGACCAGGCCAGAACCCTGGCATGCGGAGAACGGTGGGGCCTATCACGGCGGCGGCGATCGCGAATCGAATGGCTGTCAGCGTCAACGGCGGAAGATTCTCGCTGATCAGGCCGACGGCGGGAAACGACAGCCCGACGATTAATGACGCCAGCATCAGGCCTGCATGGGCGCTGCGTTCCGATATTTTCTTGGCTGTCATTGGCATGGCTCAGTACCTTTGCTCGGCTGGAATACAACGATACCGATTCACGCAGGATTGATAATCAGGCCTTTTTGAATAAGACTGTCCACAAATACTAACTAATGGATGCAGATATGGACTCGCTAAGTGACATTGCCGTGTTCGTCCGGGTCGTCGACGACGGCAGCTTCACCAGAGCCGCCGAGCGGCTAAAGCTGTCGCGCTCTGTGGTCAGCAAGTACGTCACGCGACTCGAGGAGCGCTTGGGTGCCCGGCTGCTGAATCGCACGACGCGGCGCCTGAGTCTCACAGAGGCGGGCCGGATCTTCTACGATCGAAGCCGCCGGGGATTGCGGGACATTGAGGATGCAGAAGCAGAGGTGTCGCGGCTGCAGGAGACGCCGAGCGGGGTACTGAGGATCAATGCGCCGATGTCATTCGGCATCTTGCACATCGCGCCCGCACTGCACGAGTTTCTCGAGCAATACCCAGACGTGTCTGTCGAGATGAATCTCGACGATCGCCAGGTGGATGTGATTGCGGAAGGCTTCGACGTGTCGGTTCGGATCGCCGATCTGCCCGATTCATCGCTCATCGCGCGACGTCTCGGGCCGTGCCGGCATGCCATCGTTGCCGCACCCTCGTATCTTGAGCGAAACGGAACACCGCGCAAGCCTGAAGAGTTGTGTGACCACAACGTCATCACATTCGCGTACCAGGCATCTACACACACCTGGCATTTCCTCGCACCCGAGGGCAAACCGACATCGGTAGCCGTTTCGGGCTCAGTACAGATGAATAACAGCCTGGCATTACGAGAGGCGCTGCTTGCCGGCGTCGGAATCACGCGGACGCCGACGTTTGTCGTTGGCGAAGATATCAAGCAGGGGAGGCTGAAGTCCGTATTGACTGATCATGAGACGCTCGAATTATCGATCTACCTGGTATACCCGGAACGCCGGCACCTGTTGCCAAAGGTGAGGGCATTTGTCGACTTCATGGCCACGAGGATCGGCAAAGACCCATACTGGGACTAAGCGTGCGTTTTCTTCATTATTTTGCCCCGATACCAGACGTCTGCGATAATCTTCGCGGCGACTGAACGCGCTATTTTCAGCTAACATGGCCACACAAGATCAAAAAAACTAGGGAGAATGCAGATGCGAGTCTCAAACCTCAGCAAGTTCACCGTTGTATGCCTTGGCTTGTTTTTTGCTCACTTGGCGAGCGCCGATTACGTTGCCTACTCCATAGGCAAAAAAAGCAAGTCGCCTCTTCCAGAACGCGTAGACGATATCGATACGAAGTACTTGCTGTCCATTGAATGGGGGTCCTACTCTGGCCGCAAAGCGCGCCTCGGCGTCCTTGAAGTGGATAACAACAGCACCGCGAGCTCATTTTCTATTTCGACCACCGCCGGTAACGTAGACTATTCGTCGGCGACGAGCGGCGTACCGGTCAACGGCATCGAGGCGATCGTCATCGACTCGCTCGCTCAAACGGGCCGTTTTCGCCTTGTTGAACGAACCGAACTGGGCAGCGTACTCGGTGAACAGGACCTTGCTGCGTCAGGGAGGATTGCCAAACCATCGGGTGCTGCAACCGGCAACGTGCTTGGTGCCGAATACTTGGTACAAGTCGTGATCACTGATTACGAAGCCAATACATCGGGCAAGAGCGGCGGTGTCGGCGGATTGTTGAAGAGCAAGGTACCGCTGCTCGGCGGTATTGGCGGTGGGAAAAGTAGCGGGCGCGTTGGCCTGAACGTCAGACTGATCGATGCCGAAACGAGCGAAATAATATTCACAAAGCAGATCGAGTCCGTCATCACAGAAACTAACCTTAGCTTTGGCGGAGTCGGTTTCGGCAACGATGCCATTCTCGGCGGTTTCATGTCGAGCTATTCAAAAACACCCATCGGACAAGCCGTCATAGCGGGAATCAATGAAGGCGTCTTTGAACTCATCAAGCAAGTGGGTGCCAAACCGGCCGAGGGGTCCATCGTGAAGGCCGACGCTAGCCAAATCTACACCAACCTCGGCAGCGATTCGGTCGCCATAGGCGACGTGCTTCGCATTATGAGAATGGGCGAGGAACTGATCGATCCGGAGACGGGCATTTCACTGGGCGGCGCGATGTCATCCATTGGCGAAATTGAAGTTACGCAAGTTCAGGAAAAGTTTTCAATTGGCCGGCCGATGTCGATGACCGGCAAGCCGGGCCGTGGTGACAAAGTAATGGCCACGACAATAGCCGCGCCACTTGAGTTTTCGGACGAATGGAAAAAGCCCAAGTAGTCTGCGAGCGCGTTGTAAATCGCTCCTGATCTTCGAGACAGCCTTCCGTCATGTGTTGGCAATCGTTTCGCTGGAGCAAGACCAGGACATCACTTCGCTCTGGAAGAACAAGAGGGGTCAGAGCCGAAAGGGCGTGACCCCTTGCCCATTACGAAACGAGATCAAAAACAATGAAAGCCATTGGTTACACGGATGCCGGTCCGATATCGGCAGACAACGCGCTTGTCGAATTCGAGATGGACATGCCGCAGCCCGGTCCCAACGACCTGCTTGTGGAGGTTCGCGGTATTTCAGTCAACCCGGTCGATGTCAAGGTACGCGCCAATATGCAGCCGGAAGGCGCGTCTCGCGTTCTTGGCTTCGACGCCGCCGGGATTGTGAAAGAAGTCGGATCTGAAACGATGCGGTTCCAGCCTGGCGACGAAGTATTCTACGCAGGCGACATCACGCGTCCCGGTACCAATGCCGAGTTTCAGGTTGTTGACGAGCGCATCGTCGGTCGAAAGCCATCGTCCCTCGGTTTTGCTGAAGCAGCGGCCATGCCGCTAACCACGATTACGGCTTGGGAAATCCTGTTCGATAGCTTCGGTTTCAAAGAGGGCGAGGGCGTCGGTGAATCGCTGCTTGTGATCGGTGGTGCCGGTGGCGTGGGGTCGATTTTGATCCAACTGGCGAAAAAGCTCACAGGTCTGAACGTTATCGCAACGGCATCGCGACCTGACACCCAGGCTTGGGTCGAGAAAATGGGTGCGGATCATGTCGTCAATCACCGCAATCCGCTTGACGAGGAGATGAAGGCTCTGGGCATTTCGCCACGATATGTTGCGGCTCTCACCAACACGGGTGAGCATATCGCGTCTATCGTCGAACTCATCAAACCGCGCGGCCATATCGCACTGATCGACGACCCTCAGGGTCTCGACATCATGCCTCTCAAATTCAAAGCCCTCTCTTTGAGCTGG
>CAYWBZ010000196.1:0-4777 GCA_964456535.1 uncultured Woeseiaceae bacterium
GGTGCTTTCGATCCTGCGTAGATATGATATGCGGGAGGGCGGGTCGGATTGCCATCCACCGTGCCCATACTCAAATACAATTCGCTGGGCTCAGAATCAACAACCACCATGATATTTGAGCCGCACTCAGAACAGAATACTCTATCGTGGCCAGCCGACGAAGCATACGTTTTCAAACTGGCCTCGTCGCTGGTGTAACGAAAGTGCTGCCTGGCAACCCCGGCGAAGGTGGCAAACGCAGCGCCGTGAAGTCGCCGGCACTGAGAGCAGTGGCAATGGCTGAAGTCCGTGATGTCGCCATTAACCTCGTAGCTAACGCGCCCGCACTCGCAGTGTCCACTTATCATCTCATCACCTCATAATTCATCGTCGTGTTGTTTGTCGACAATCTCATCACGCCATTCACTGAGATTCATCTCGATTGCGGCAAATCCGCCGATCCAGACCAGCTCGTCCCACAGATATAACCAATGTGACAATGTTGCCCAATAAACGCCGAGCGCAATGAGCGATACGTACAGAAGCATATTGGAGGCTTTCGCCGTCGCTAGCAGCCTGCCGCCAGTAATACCATGTCCTTGCGAACGCACCACAACCTCGATCGCCAGTAAAATCAACAGCCAGATTACTGCTTCAGCAAGGTCCGCCAGCGCCAGATCACGCTCCAGGGTCAACCCTTGCATGTCGCTGACCACTGGATCACTGGCCAGCCAGTAAAACTGCGAACTACTTGAGAGCTTGTCGCAGTTCTGCTCATTTATCTCGGTGTACTCAAGGTTGTACACATAGGAGGCGTTGGTATTCGTCATGTCGCATAAACCGGATATGCCTTCAACAGTGACAGTCGCTTGCAAACTTATTACGACAATCAGGAACGCGTATACCGTGTGTGCGATCAGCACAAAGCAAAACAGACGAATCCCATGCACAACCGTAGCTACCCAGCCTGTCAGGTCCTCGTCATCAACCACGTAGGTTTCGATTTCGTACATGGCCAGCAGCAGAAACCAGGCAGACTCATCAATACTGGTCGCAAACGTACTGGTCCAGTCCAGAAACGTTGAACTGGCAGTCAATGTGTGGACAGCACTGGCAGCATCTTCGAAGATATAGAACACAAAATTGACAATCAGCAGCGCATACACGAGCCACTTAACTCCCTGCTGAATTTTGTGCCAGTCCGGCCCGCTGCGAATTGTTACTTCGTATGTCACTTACGAATCATACTGTCGCGATCAGTGCGATCTATCTCCGCCTACACGCGTGGACGCTGCATTCGCCACCTGGGGTGGCCTGAGGATTAGGCCTGTTTAGGCGTGAGCTACAGACGATCCTTGATTTTGTAGTACATCATACCGAGCGCAACCATCGGTGTACTGAGTAGATGCGCTCCAGGAATCCTGAATGGTTTGACGTTGGCGAACATGTCGAATTGCTCGACGGTGCCGGCGACAGCATCTGCCATGATCCTGCCAGCCAGATGTGTCACGTTGACGCCGTGCCCTGAATATCCCTGACAATAGAAAACGTTTGGTGAGATTCGGCCGAGCAGTGGCACTCTATTGACGGGCAACCCGATCGTGCCGCCCCAGGCGTAGTCAATATTAATATTGCTTAGCTGCGGATAAATTCGTAATAGCTTCGGCCGCAGGTTTCTCCTGATTACTTCCGGGTCCTCACCAAAATAGTTGCAACGTCCGCCGAAGAGCAAGCGCTTATCGGCGCTCAAACGAAAATATTCCAATACAAAGTTTGGATCACAAACAGCCAGGTCTTTCGGGTTGATCGCGTTTACCGTTTCTTCCGGTAGTGGTTCTGTCGCGATGATGAAACTATTCATCGGGAACATGATGCCACGCAGTTTTCGCTCGAGGACGTGGTAGGCATTGCCGGCGAGGATCACCGCATCGGCGCTCACTGCGCCGTGTTGTGTAACGACTCTGGGCCGACTGCCTTTTTCTATGTCGATGACAGGTGACTGTTCGTAAATGGTCGCTCCGAGCGATACCGCTGCTCGTGCTTCACTAACGCACATTTTTAGCGGATGCAAATGGCCGTTGCCCATATTCAGGAGAGAGCCGATGTAGGCGCCGGTTCCTATGGTCTCGCGAGTCTCGTCGGCAGACAATATTCGAAACTCATGCGGAAACTCGTCGTTTTGCATTCTGTCGAAATCAGCCTGCTGATCTCGTAGGTGTCTTTTCTTGATCGCAACATCGAGATAGCCAAACTTCAAATCACAGTCAATGTCGTATTTTTGCACTCGTTCGCGAATGATATTGTGACCGGCCCAGCGCAAATCCTTGAACACGACATCTGCGTCTTTGCCGAGACTCTTCGCAATAGGTTTTTCCCCGGAGATGCCACCGATTATCTGGCCACCATTGCGTCCCGACGCTCCCCAGCCAACTCTGTTCGCTTCAATGACGTGCACGTTGTATCCGCGTTCAACTAAATGCAAGGCCGATGAGATACCGGTAAAGCCTGCCCCGATGATGCAGATATCCGCGTGTTGCTCGCCTCGCAGCGGTGGGAAATTTGTGACGTCACCAACGCTGGCCGCGTAGTAGGAGCCTGTATGTGATTGTGGTTGCATCATATGTTTTTGACGAAAGCTCGCAGGCGATGCATCCCGGCCTATAGGCCGAAGTGGTGGAAAAGCAGCAGGCCGTGCCCGAATCTGTTTAGTGCGGTTTGTCTTCTTGCAGTCGGCGGTATTGGGCAGGGGTCTGCCCGACGCATTTCTTGAAGGCAGCGTAGAACGCCGAATTCGAATTGAAACCAACCGTGAATGCGATATTCAGTATGGCTCCGTTCCGCTCATCAAGGTTACCCAGTAACTCCCTCGCGTGTTGAATGCGATGCTGATTCAGGTAATCAAAGAAACTCATTCCGAACCCTGCGTTGATGACCTGAGACAAGTGGTTCACTGAGCACTGCACGGCGGTGGCCAGCCTGGGCAAGGTCAAATCCGGCCGCAGATAGGCTTGCTGTTCGTGCATGATTTTCTCAAGGCGGGTCTTGTAATCCAACAACTGTTCAGCATTCAATCCTGATTTTGCGTATTTGTTCTTTTGCGATTGATGAGATGTCAGGCGGGCGAGCTTCGGTGGCCGGGCTAAACCGGGAACGTTGTAATAATCGGTGATGGTCATCGCAGCATCGCCGTTCAATGTCATGAATTCAGCGCCACACACGAGTGTTGCAGACGACTGTTCATCGGCATTGCCTGGCGGACAAATCTGATACTGAAACGCAATGGTGTTGCCGTTTGCCAGTATTTCTCCGATCAACTCATAGCGGTGCCGATCGTTTGCGAAAAACTCTGTCAAGCTTGTGACCAGCTCGTCGTGTGAACGCTGTACATTCTGGGGGATGTCGCAGTAGATTCCATCAGCTGTGAGATGGTCGGCCACGCCCCTCGGATCCCGGTGGTTCCAGGCGTCAAAATAGCTTTCCACAAATTGTGCCGCTTGCATCAGGGTCCCCCGACCATTCTGTGATTCATGAAATATACTATCCCAGTGTTACGACAGTGTCATTTCGGTTCGCCGCTATGCCGGCCACAGTAGGTGGAAAAAGTGTCAATTTGGCTTGGTAATGGGCGCAGGAACCAGATTCCGTCGATCAAAAGAGACTAATGGGCCGCGAGTTAGCGCTAATTTGACGCGATCTCCGGCTATCGACACCCAGGCCTCCTTGGTACCGGCGTGCTGCGCTTGAATTGATGCATTGCCGATTGTCTTGTTCAACCCCCAAGACCAGCTTGAACAAGTAATAATACCAATTGAGCTTTCCTGACCGCCAGTTTCGACGAAAAGATCGCTACCATCATCCGGCAAACAGCGGCTATCCATGACGAAGCTTCGCAACGTAAATTGGTGGCCGTTTCTCTTCTGTGCTGCGAGAGCATCACGGCCAACGAATGGGGCCGCTTCCAGGTTGACCAGCCATCCCAGGCCCAGTTCGTAAGGCGTGCGCTCGAAATTAGGTTTGGGTTCCAACTCAGTCGCGCAATCCCATCCTGCAACAATGAACCCACCTTCCAGTCGACAGGTTTGCAGAGCATTAAGGCCGTATCCCGGTAACGCAATCTCCATAGCCGACCTCGCAGAATGTATGCGTTGCATGAACACCTCGATGAGGTCCGGCTTGAACCAGCATTCATAGCCGAGATCGGCCGTGAAACCCATTCGCGAAATAAACATGGCGTTGCCAGCGATGCTGTAGTCACGAACCTCAAACGGCTTTATGAGTTCAACGCCATCAAACCCCATATTTTGTAAAGCAGCAGCCGACAGGGGTCCTTGTATTGCGACACCAACCAATGAATCGGTGCATTCCGTAAAGGAGACCTCACTGATCTTTAGCTGCCGACGCAAGCATTCAAAATACGGTGAGTGGTCGATATCCGATGGCATCAACAAATAATCATCTTCCGCGAACTTATAGAGGATGGCGTCATCTTTGAGGCAACCGTTCTCGCTGCAAAAGACCGTGTAGGTGGCCCGCATGACGGGGAACGTGCTCACAGGTCGGGTCAACAAGTGATCGAAGAACAAACCGGCATCACTCCCTTGAACGCGAATTTTTCGCATGGGGGAGACATCGAAAATGGCACAGTTGCCGCGAATCGCATGATACTCAGCTTCTGCATCGCCATAATCGTAAGGCAACGCGAACGCATTCCAGTTGATGTAATGCTCGTCCTCAACTGAATTGGCCATGAAACTCTCAAAGTCAGTTTCATCGCGTCGATTGAGGAAATCGAAAAAAG
>CAYWBZ010000197.1:0-4765 GCA_964456535.1 uncultured Woeseiaceae bacterium
TTAGGGACCTTGTAGAGACCTCACGAGGAACCTAACTCAAGACCTTGGACACCTCACGAGCGGCACGAACCCCTGACCAGTAAGCCCCATGGCAGAAGCCGCAAAAACGAGCAGTTGCCTCGCCTGCAAAAAACAGCTTGTTGTCGATGCCAAGCGGCAATGCCTCGCGCTGGTGATACTGCCCGGGTAGTGCGGAGGCATAGGAGCCCAATGTCCAGGGGTCAGTCACCCAGGCGGTGACAATGGAGCGACCAACCGACTGCCTGATGTCATTACCAAATATGTCAGCGATGCGATCCGCTGCAAACTCTCGGGCTGCTCGCTGGCCCTGCTGTTCCATCCAGATACTAAAGCGCCCACCCATAAATACCGTTACGACATTTGTAGACATGAGATTGACATCGATGTAGGCACCCTGTGCTTCGTCGGACCAGACCTGATAATACCCACTAGCCTCAGGGGCAAAAATGTCCTTGGTAAAGTGCACGCCTATTTTGTTCTCGGCACCCATGGGTACACCCTGAATGGCTTCCATTTTCCAATCGGGTAATGGTGGCATAAAGCCAATTTGCTGAGCCGCCAATATTCCGTTTGACACGGTGCTTATGAGGCAGCGAGCTCTTATTGACCCTTTTATGGTCTTTACAACAACGTCTTTTCCTGACCAATCGACACTCTCGACCTTGGAATTTAGGGAAACCTCAACGTCGTTGCCCCACTGTGCGACTAGATTTCCATAGCCACGCAGCGCATTGAAACTCCTATGTTCCTCAACTCGGTGGAAAAAGTCTGCTGCCGATGCCTCATCAAGATCTTTAGGGGCTGTTACAGCCATCATGTCAATGTACGGTGTCGCGTAGGGGCTTTCGAGATCAACTAATTCGCTAATGGCGCAGTCATCTCCTGCTTCGACGGACCTCCGAATAGCCTCTTCACATTCGTCGTAGTAACGTTCGCGAGCTTTCGTCTCGTCGGCATTAAGTGATCTACCGTTACGAATGTAGTGGCTGCCGTGAAGGTATTCCTCGACAACAGCACCATGTTTGACTGCAAAATCTACAAAGGGATTGCTTTCGTCAACACGGTTATCGGGATCAGGTCCAGCATCCATGTAAGCGCAACCCAGATCAAACCAGATGTCAGGGGCTATTTCTTCACTATAAGCGCGCCCTCCAATGCGATGCGAGGCTTCCAGCACCACAAATGAAATTCCTCGCCTGGTAAGTGCTTTGGCAGCTGATAAACCGGCAGATCCCGCACCGACAATAATTACGTCTGTTTGCGTAGACATAGTCGCTTCATTGACTAAGAATTGAGTTCGTACTATGGACCATCTGACGGTGGAGTTTACACGCGATATGGGCACTATTCTTTTTAGCCTGAAGGACTGTAATGACTGCAGTTGAGCTGCTTATGGCGTTTTCGGGTGAGAACGCGGTTCAGTATCGGCCATTCTTCCGATTCTCGAAGGACACCAGAATCGTCGGCGTCGAAATCCATGCCGTTGGGACGGAGAGCACGACAGTTCGGTTTTCCGGTCAGGAGGTGGCCAAGACGGAGGTCAATAATATCCTGCGAATAACGACCGTCGACGGATTTGAGGGAGTATCCGGAGTGGATACTTTTCATGAAGAATGGTTCAGCGATGATCACCTGCTGGAATTGCAGAACATAGCCGCGGAGCTCGTCGCTCTCCAATCGCTGGACCCGGTCGAAGTTGGGAAGGCACTCGAGCGAATTCGACCCGACTTGAGCGATGCGGTCCGCTCGAGTATCGACATCGCGCTTTGGGACCTGGCGGCACGCAAGGCAGATCGTCCTTTATATGAATTGCTGGGAGCGAAGCGTGATTCGATGGAGCCTTACGCGAGTTTTCCTTTCTACGAATCGCTTCCCGAGTACGTTGACGCGGTGTACCAGTATGCAGATTTGGGCTACGCGGCCTTCAAATTCCATGTTTGGGGTTCGATCGAAGAAGACATTCGTCTCGTGGAATCTCTCCAGCAGACGTTTGCAGACTCTGACTATCGTTTCATGATCGATCTTGAGGAAAAGTACGACCTTGAGGATGCCCTCCGCTTGGGCAAGCAGATGAATGAAGAGCTGTTTGTCTGGCTGGAGGGGCCCATCGGCGATGAATATCTTGTGCAATATGGGGAGCTCAGGAGCAGCCTCGCAATACAGATCATCCCTGACGGCTACAGTTTCTATTCCCCCGAGTTCATCAGGCAAGGGATCGCAGCCGGTTCCTGGGATGCGGGTCGATTCGACGCCACAAAGGTCGGCGGAATCTCGAAGGCGCTCGAGCTATTGATCATTGCCAATGACGCCGGCATGGCGACCGAAATCCAAAGCTGGGGCCACTCGCTGGCCCAGGCGGTTAATCTCCATCTGGCACTTGCCAACGCGCGGACCAGGTACTTTGAAGCGCCGACGCCCACGGAGGCCTTTGAGTTTGGGATGAAAAACGGCGTCTTACTGAACCGGGGCAGGGCAGTGGCACCGGACGGACCCGGTCTGGGCATCCAGGTGGACTGGGAGCGGCTGGACTCGGCAGATTTCTACGTTTACTCGAACCCCGTCATCTCGGTCCATAAATAGCTTTGATTAGCGAGTTCATTTCAGGCGCATGCGGTTCCGCACTATCGGAACAGTGCATATCACGCCCCCGCTACCAAACAACAAAGCCGGTCCCATCAGGGGCCGGCTTTTTTTGTGCCTCGTCGTTTTTCCGGAGTAACAGCAGTACGCCGGAAATCGCTTGCTGCGTATTTCTCCGAATTGACTCCGGCCGCCCACGCCGTTTAATAGCACTATTCATCCTGGGCGAGGAGCTCCTGATGTCACAGGCAAACGCTGATCCAGCCATTAAGGGCATACATGTCTTCTCCACGGGTTCAGGCGAGCAGCACAAAGAGCATCGTTATGGCAGTCGACTGCCGGTGTTGTGGTGGGTATTGACGTCAAAAAGCTGGTTCAACGTTCCGATAAATGCCTTCGTGCTCGAACATCGTGACGGTCTTGTGCTGTTCGACACCGGTATGGATCCGGCGATAGGATCGGACCCAAACTACATATCTAGCGCAATCGGCCGGTTCTTGCTGCACAGAATATTTCGACTGCACATTGCGCCCGAAGATGCACTGAACAAAAAACTTGAAGCCCTCGGATTTGCCGCCGCCGACGTCCGCAAAGCTGTTATCTCGCACCTGCATTTCGACCATATCGGCGGTATCGCTGAAATTCCGCAAGCCGAGCTGCTCGTTAGCAAAGATGAGTGGCTGCAGCTGTCCGGCCCGCATCCGGAACGGGATTGGGTATTGCGCGAGTATATTGACCTACCCGGCGCGAATTGGCATCAGATCGACTTCGCACCGACGAATGATCCGTTGTTCGCACCCTTTGGTGGTTGTTACGACGTGATGGGAGACGGTTCGATGACATTGTTACCCACGCCTGGCCACACGCCGGGGTCGATGTCGATGTTAGTGAGATCCCAAGGGCTGCCACCGCTTCTGCTGGTCGGTGACCTGACTTATGAGCTCGACTTGTTATTGAATGATCAGGTTCCGGGTATTGGCGATGCGGCGGCGCTGCGATCGTCATTCGCAAAAGTTCGTGCGTTGAAGGAGCAGTTGCCAGACTTGGTTCTCTTGCCTGCCCATGACCCCAAGGCAACGGATGCTCTAATGCAGCTACAATGAAAGCGATTGTATTTACACAATATGGACCACCGGAGGGTCTTGAACTGAAAGAGGTCCCAAGACCTACACCGAAGGACGATGAATTACTGATTCGCGTTCATGCTTCTTCTATCAATTCGTGGGACTGGGAATTCCTGAACGGAACTCCGTTTATAAATCGCCTCATGTACGGGCTCCTGAAGCCTAAGCCAGGGAAGCAGATACTCGGTGCTGATATAGCGGGGACGGTCGAGGCAATCGGAAGACGCGTAACGCGATTCCAGCCAGGCGATGAGGTGTTTGGGGATCTCTGGGACAACTGGGGTGGTTTTGCCGAATATGCCTGTGCGAAAGAAACGGCACTGGAACCGAAGCCCGCCAATTCGACTTTCGTAGAAGCAGCCGCAGTTCCTCAAGCCGGTGTCCTGGCGCTGCAAGGCATTCGCAGAGGCGGGCAATTACAGCCGGGACAAAAGGTATTGGTTAACGGTGCTGGTGGCGGTGTGGGCACATTTGCGATTCAGCTAGCCAAACTCTCCGGTGCCGAGGTAACGGGTGTAGATGCCCCACATAAGTTGAGCGTCGTTCGCTCGGTTGGCGCAGACCACGTCATCGATTACACCCAAGTAGATTTCACGAAAACCGGAGAATGTTACGACCTGATCATTGATTGTCAGAACTTTCGTTCCATGATCGACAACAGACGCGCGCTAAGACCAGGGGGAACCTATGCCATGGTCGGCGGTTCCATACCTCGAGTCTACCAACTCTGGTTCCTAAGCTTTATTGCGTCGCTCACCCGCGAGGACAGGAAACTCCGTCTGGTTGCTGAGGGGCCAAACAAAGGTCTGGCAGACCTCAAGGAGCTGATGGAGACTGGCAAGCTCATTCCTGTGATCGACAGAACCTATCAATTGAGCGAAGTGCCCGACGCGTTGCGTCATTTCGGAGAAGGTCATCACAAAGGAAAAATCGTAATCGCCATGGAGAAAAGCAGCCTTGGGTCGTCGTCCCCGACGGACACCTTGCCTTCGGACCGAGGCCGGCGCAGCCGGCCGACATAACTGAGCCCCGAAGGGGCG
>CAYWBZ010000198.1:0-4733 GCA_964456535.1 uncultured Woeseiaceae bacterium
GGTCTTTGTTGCGAGCCATAGCCTTATGCGCCTTCCACTCGTCGCGGCTCAGCAACAGGCGTACGACCCAGGCCAGCGAATGTAACAGCGCGAAGGACAGCGTACCTACGAGCAGCGCGGTCATGCCCCAGAAGGACCAGAACAACCACGGGTAGCGGTCGCGATCGTGGTGCGTCGCGTGTGTCAGGTAGCCTGCAAAACGCCGGTGTGACCCCTCGTGACACTGGCCGCAGGTCTCGACGACATTCTCCCTGCTAAGTGCCGAGCCAGGCTCGGTCGGGGCAAGAATTCCGTGTGTACCATGGCAGTCGTAACACTTGGCGACGCCCTCCCCACCCAGGCGTGAGACCTTGCCGTGAAATGTGTCAAAGAAGGTCTCTGCCTGATCCGTATGACAGCGGCCGCACTGCTCCATCATTTGAGTCCGGAATCCCGGCTGGTCGATACGCGAGATGGTGTGCGAGGCATGACAGTCTTCGCAAGTGGGATACTCTTTGTCGGAATCCGGGTCGTCAGACCAGTGGACACTGGTGCGGAACGTCTCTTCTATCCCGTGGTGGCAGGTACCACAGGTACCGGCAATATTCTGCGGATGGATCAAAGCTTGTGGATCATCTGGAGGAAGCTCGGAGTGTGCGCCGTGACAATCCGCGCACGTCGCCGTCACGATGAGACCGCCCTCGATCAAGGCCCGACCATGGACGCTATCTTCATAGCTGCCCACGATGTCATCGACTTCGGCCTCTATCCGCGTCGCAGCTTGCTCTCCGACGCGGTGGCACTCTCCGCACAACGTTGGGACGTTGCGAGGGTACGTCGACGACGCTGGCACTTCACTGCCGAGCGTGGCGTGCCGGACGTGACAATCCTGGCACGACGGTGCATCCGGATCGTTTTCCGCGAACAGGGTTCCGTGCGTACTCGCCTGATATTCGGTGACTTGTTCGGCATGGCAGATACTGCAATCCACTGCCGACACGATCGTTTCACAGGCGCGTTCCTGAGCAACCGTCACATCCGTATGGCATTGAGCGCAGGCGGTGTCCGCGTGCATCGAGCTCTCGTAGGCCTGCTCGTCGACGTACAGACTGACGGTCTCTCCATTGCGGGTCATCGTCAGGTCCGCGTCGCTGTGACAGGTCAGGCAATCCTTGTCGGCCAGACCGTCAGGGTAAAAAACGTTGCGGATCTCGTGTGGTGCATGGCAGTCGACGCAGGTAGGAATCTTGCCCGGATCTTCGGTCCACAACTGGCCTTTGATCACTTTGCGATGTACCTGCTCGATTTGTCCATGGCACGACGCACAGGTTCCGGCCACGTTATCTGCGTGGATGCTTGACCGCTTGTCGGTGTGCGAACGAATGTCGTGGGCCGTGTGGCAGGAAGTACAAACGGCAGTAACGGTGAGGCCCTGCCGGAACAGGCCTTCGCCATGCATACTCATCGAGTAGTTCTCGAGGATATTTTCCTGCGAAATCTCGTGAGTACGTGATACGGGCGAGCCTTCCTGGTGGCAGGCGCCGCAAAGCAGCGGCACGTTCATCACTGCTGTTGGCGAACCGTGGTCCGAGGCCGACAGGATATCGTGTTTGCCATGACAGTCAGCACAGGTCGGCGCCAGTGGATCACCGTCTTTTGCGGCTACACCATGCAGACTACGTTTGTGCGCATTGGCCTCAGGCCTGTGGCAGCCGCTGCAGTCAACCAGCTCAAGATCTTTGCGTGTGGAATGCCGGCGTTTGGCAGGATCCAGGTCCTGATGGCACTCCACACAGGCCATGTCGCTGTGAATCGATGTCGCGTAGGCCTCTTCTGCCACGTACATCGACATCTCCTCGTCCGCGAAAGAGCCTGTGAGCTCCTCGTCGGAGTGACAGTCGAAACACTTCTCGTTGTCCTGCGCCAGTGTCGGCGATGCCGAAAAGCAGAACAGTGTGACTGCCAGGGCGAGCCAGCAGTTCTCATGATTGATCTGCAGGAGTCGATGGTCCGATGAACGCTCACGAGTGCGCATAGAGAATCCAGCCAATTGCCAAAAAAAAGAATATCCAGAGAGCCTAATATTCCAATAGCGTTGGGTTTGGTATCCGGGTTTTCCGAGGTCTCGTAGTGAATGGCATTCGGCGACCGCTATTCGACGAACAGCGGTCCTATATCGATGTAGATGCGATACAAAGTAATCAGTTTGTTTTCTACTTCGAAAACATTGACGAATGGCAATGTAATTGTGCTGCCATCGTGCCTGGTGTAAGTAACCTCACCTTCGCAAACGACCAAATTGTCATCGGCAACATGTCTGTGCAGCTTGTGTTCGAGAGCAGCGAACATGGAGAAGAAGTCCTCCACCGCGGCGCGAATCCCGGCATGCCCGGTGACGGACGGAGATGAGCCGAATCGAAACGTTGCGTCTTCGCTGATAAAACTCAAAAAGCTCTCCGTGTCCATCGCATCGATGGACGCGAAGAGCTTGCCGAAGTTTACTCCCGCAGCTTCGAAGCCACTCACCGCTGGCTAGCGTAATAGTTCAGTAACGCCGTTTCGTCAGCTGCGCTGAGTTCGTCCATCTTCTCTTTCATCTTCTTGGGCTGTTCGCGATCGCCCGATGCGTATTCAGCGAAAGAATTCGCGAGGTAGTCCGTCCATTGACCAGCGAGAATTCCGGCCTCGTCGTCGGGATTGGATCCGCCTTCCGAGTGACACTTATCGCACTGCATTTCGTGTACGATTTGTCCTGCGGCAGCCAGGCCAGCATCAAAATCCTGCTGTGCCACTACGAACGGCAGCTCGAAGTATTTCAAGGCGAGATCCTCAAGAGCGGCATCGTCGAGGTCAGCAACGACTTCGCACATTGTTGTGGCCGGACGGCTCGTATCACCTTGCCGATACTTGCTCTCGCTGCAAGGGCGGGTGTTATCCCGATAAGCAAACAAGGCGTCGGAGTGCACGTACTCCGGCATACCGGCAATTGTCGGTACATCGGCCCACTGGCTGAGGCCGTTATCGCCATGGCAGTCATCGCATCCCTTCATTATGGCGTCGATATCTGTCGCGCTGGCCGCCGAAAAAACGGCGAGCATTGCCGTTAAGAAAAGATATTTGTTAGCTCTCATCATAATCTCCTGATGCCTTTGGACACCTAATGTACGTAATTTCGTCCTCGCAGATTGCGCGCGTGCTTTACATCGGCTGCTGTCACTGCTGACTGGCGTAGAAATGCAGCAGCGCATTAATATCGTCAGCGCTCAATTCTGCCAGTTTTTCTTTCATCTTCTTATCCGTGTCGCGGTCGCCAGACATATAATCCGCGAGTGAGGCTTCCAGATATCCCATCCATTGGCCTGCCAGGATTGATGCCTCATCCTCAACGTTTGAGCCGCCATCCGAATGACATTTGTCACAATTCTGTTTGTGAATCGCGGCTCCGGCCTCAGCGAGCGCAGCATCGAAATCCTGTGCCGCGGGTACAAATTCAAGCTCGGCATAAGCGTCGCCCAGCACCTCGATGTCGTCATCACTCAGGTCGGCGGTAATGGCACACATAGTCGTTGCTGCGCGGCTCGTATCGCCCTGACGATACTCACTCTCTGCGCAGGGTCGCTCCTCGGCACGAAACATGAAGAGCGCGTCGGCCGTACCGAAAGCATCAATACCGGCAATCGTTGGCACGTCACCCCATTGGCTGACGCCATTATCGCCGTGGCAGCCGTTGCAGTCTTCCATTAAGGCGTCGAGATCCGCCGCGCTTGCCGCTGAAAAAATGGCAATGAATGACGCCAAAAAAAGATACTTATGAGCTTTCATCGCTCTCTCCTGATTCCGTTGAATGCGAGTCTTTGACAATCTATTTTCAACCTACCCTAGAATGACGAAAATAGGTAATTATCGCGAAGACTTGAGTCTAATGGGCCGGGTGACCGGGTAAACACCGAGGTCGCCCTCCGCGATCGCGTACAAATGGTCCCAATCACGAATTTCTATTCTACCGCGCGGCGCGTAAATCGCCCCTGAGCGTTTCATATTGGCCATCAGGCGACACACGGTTTCTTCAGTCAAGCCCAGAAAACTGGCCATATCCATACGCGAGAAGGGCATCGAGAAATTACAGTTACCATGCTTCGACTTGGGCGTTATAAGCAGTATGAATGACGCGATTTTGGCCGCCGCGCACTTATGACCCACTACCTCCATTAGAGCCCTGCTATGGGCGAGCTGCGCATTCAGTGCGGCGATCAGGCGCATGGCCAGGTCGGGCCTGTCGTCCAGTTGTGCCAGCAAAGCTCTGTGATGGATCTTGCAGGCGCTCACTGCCGTGGCTGCAATACCGGTGTAGGCGTATCGGTTTTCGCTGATCGACTGCAACCCCAGCAACATATTGCCAGGGCTGCTCAGACCTACAATCTGTTCGCGTCCGTCGGCGGTATGCGAACAGATCTTCACCATCCCGTTTGTCAGTGAATACAAACTTGTACTCGGCTGTCCCTGCAGAAACAACGTTTCGCCCGGTTTAAACGCCACTGTCTGCACCGCCTCATCGACGATGCACGCGGTATCGAACTCCGAATGCGGGTCGGTCTCAGCCCGTAGATCGAAAAAAGGACATTCACAATGACTGCAGGTCATTTAACAATCACGACTCTGTTCAGTTACGTCTTATGACCTCGCAATTATCGGTCAATAATCACTATGAATCGATTGAGATTTACCCATTGAAAATATCGGTTTATACCTAGCCG
>CAYWBZ010000199.1:0-4708 GCA_964456535.1 uncultured Woeseiaceae bacterium
TTTCGCGTGTGGGACGAGACGGTTCCAGAGTTTCGCACCGATCTTTTCGACCGGTGCGAGCAAACGCCAATTGAACGCGACCTGCAATCCAACCAATATAATCAGGGCACCACTGGCGAGACGCACAGGCCCAGCCAGGCTCGGGATTGCACTGACCGTGGTGCTCCCGATCATCGCAACGACGGCACCAAGAAAGGCATAGCTCAGGACGCGTCCCAGGTTGTACGCAATCGCCAGTGGCAGCTGCGTTCTGAGTGATGCGACCTGTGCGCCGGCAGCAAACAAACCGGAAATTCCGCCACACATGCCAAGGCAGTGGGCACTACCGAGCAAACCGGCTGCGAATGCCGCAACGAGAATCGTTATCAGGTCTGTCACTCGTTCGGATCCTTCTTGGGCGCTTTGTCATCGTCCAGAATAATCCGGATCGCAGGTGTATCCAGATCGTCGAACTGCCCGTTTCCGACAGCCCAGAAAAATGCCCATACAGCGCCACCGAGAATCAACAGCGAGAGCGGAATTAATATATAGAGGATGGACATTTTTAGTTGTACCGATTCAAGCGCAATGCGTTTAGCACCACCACCAGTGAGCTTGCACTCATGCCGATCGCGGCAAGCCAGGGTGGGACCATGCCGACTACGGCAAGTGGCAATGCTGTCGCATTGTATACCACGGCCCAAACCAGGTTCTGCCGCACGATCCGCATTGTTGCCCTGGACAGACGCAGCGCAGTTGTGACAGGCCGTAAAGAGTTACCCAGCATGATCACATCGGCACTGGTCTGGGCGAGCAGCGCGCCATGTCCGGGCGCGATGGAGGTATCAGCACCGGCAAGGACCGGCGCATCGTTAATACCGTCGCCGACCATGATGACGCGTTCGCCTTGTGCCTGCAGTGCTTCGATAATCTCAAGCTTGTCTTCTGGCGTGCAGTTGGAATGCACATCGTCGATATGAAGAGATTGGGCTACGTCGCTCACGGCACCCGCGTTATCGCCGCTGACCAGTGAAAGCTTCATCCCCATCGATTTCAGTGTGTCGAGAGTTTCCCTGGCGTCCGGCCTGAGTGAGTCACTGATTTCGAAACGGGCCACCTTGCTGCCGTCGACCCCCAGGTAAACAATGGTAGAAGACTCATCTTCCGAGATGTTTGTATCCAGAGCGAACGATGCGCGTCCGATTCTCCACTCAGATTTTGCAATGGTGCCGCTGACACCTTGCGATACATGAGTCGCAGCGTCGATGACGTCGGGAAGCGAACGATCTGATCTGAATGCATGGGCTATTGGATGCGTTGATGCCTGCTCAAGGGCGGTGGCGATCCGGAGGCAATGTTCCTCATCATAAGCGTCGTCATAGATGTCAAACGACTGAATTTCCGGCGTTCCGCAGGTTAGCGTGCCGGTCTTGTCAAAAACGATGTGGGTTGCCGTTGATAACACTTCGATCGCGTTGCCGTTGGTGACCAGTAGTTGCAGCTCCGACAGCCGACTACCGGCTGTCGCAAATGCGGCAGGGGTCGCGAGTGCCAGAGCGCAAGGACAGGTCACAACGAGCACAGAAAGGGTAATCACGAATGCTTCTTCCGGTGCCACGAAATACCAGAACAAAGCAACTGCGGTCGCGATCACGAGGAGAGCAACCACGATGTAGCTGGCAATCCTGTCCGCGAGATTGACGAAAGCAGGTCGTGTGAACCGTGCCCGCTCACTCATGCGGCTGATGGCGCCAAGCGTTGTGTCATTGCCGGTGCTGACGACGCGCATTTCAATAAGGCCATCGAGATTAACGCTGCCAGCGGCCAGCAAATCACCCGTAGATCGATGCTGTGGGTCGGCTTCACCGGTCAACAGCGCTTCATCAACAGAGGTGACGCCTGAGACGATGATGCCGTCGGCGGGTATCGATTCGCCGGTGCGTATCAGCACCACGTCGTCTTTGGCGAGCTGTGCAACAGGAACGATGGACCTTTCACCGCCCACAACCAGCGTCGCGGTGTTCGGAACCAGTTGCGACAATGCGACGCCGCGATCAATGGATCGATGTCGTGCTCGCATTTCGAGGTACCGGCCCAGCGTCAGGAAAAATACGAACATGGCAACCGAGTCGAACCAGACGGCAGGACCATTTGTGAAGGTTGCGTACACAGATGCCGTGTACGCAGAGCCGACCGCTATCGACACCGGCAGATCCATGCCGGGCTTACGTGCGACCACCCCGCGCCAGGCGCTCAGAAAAAATGGTTTCGCGGCATAAAACACAACGGGCGTGGCCACGAAAAAACTGACCAACCGCAGGAAACGCCGCATCTCTGCATCGATGCCCTGAAAATCACCGGCATACAACCCGACCGCGAACATCATGACCTGCATCATCCCCAATGAGGCGACCAGCAAGCGTTTCAGTGCAGTACGTTGCTCGGTAATCTCCGGGCGAGATGTGTCGTCGGGTGCTAACGGTTGTGGCCGGTAGCCCAAATCAGACAGCGCGGCGAGGAGGTCGCCTAACCCGACGTTCTCGTGTTGCCAGCGAATTCTCAGTCGGTGTGTGATCGGGTTGACCTCGACAGAGCGCACACCGGGAATATTGCCTAACGCCGTTTCGATGAGCCAGCTACAGGCGGAGCAGTACATGCCACCGGCATAAATTGTTGCTTCCGCAAGAGACTGATCGATACTGGCGAACGCGTGCAGCATCTCGTCGCTGTTGAATACTTGCCATTCTGCGGCATCATCGGGTGGTTTGCCGACACCGGGTTCGGGCGCATCACGCAACGCGTAGTAGTTGCTCATGCCGGAGTCGCGGATGAGTTCGGCAACGGCTTTGCATCCTGGGCAACATACCGGTAGCTCACGACCTTCGATTTCTACGGTAAGGTCGCAACCCTTTGGATTGGGCAACGCGCAGTGAAAACAGGTGTCAGTGCTGTCCATTGCTCGGCTGATCAGTCGTACCGAGTCTGAATTGTGACTGCCCGGACCACTCGCCCGACAAGCGCCAATCGTCGCCGGACGACAAGATGACGTAGTAATGACCTGTTAGTGGCTTAATGAAATGCCCGGACCAAGCAGGTCTTCCATCGGCGCTCGGCATTGCACGGACGACGTCAATTTCTGCATCGCGCGGTGCCATCGTGGGGTGTCGCATATGTAACTGCAGCGTGGCTGCAAGATCAACGCCTGGCAACGAAGACAGAGTTACGACAACCGCGCCGGTATCGAGCTGGATATCGACCTCAGCGATCAGTCCCAGCCGAACCGCTTGTGCTTCTGCGGTCTGGTTTCGTTCAGTAGCAACGTTCATGCCGTCGTCCGATCGGACCACCAGTGAGTCCTGGGACTGCATTGCCAACCAGAGGGTGTACAGACCGGCGACGACGGCAAATGCCGGCAGTGCGATCAGGAACCACGGCCAGAACTGCCGGTACCAGGGATCGATGTCTTCGCGTTCCATAATGCGTGTCAGGGAGTGGGCCCGAGGAAACGACTATCCTCGACGCGTTTGTCGCCGGTGTCGTCCAGCGCCTCGGCAATAAAGTCAATTTTCATGACACCGAAAGCATTGTCGCGGTGCACACGAGCTCGCACCGGAACAGAGAGGATGCTACCACCATCAACCAGAATCGTGCTCCCAATACCGTCCAGATGAATGCCTTCGACACCTTCAACCGACAACTTGAATTCCCGCGCATTGTTACTCTGATTGATGAGTTTAATCGTGTAGATGTTCTCAATCATGTCGCCGGGCAGTTCGCGGTACAAACTGTTTCGGTCTCTAATAACATCGAGAATGATCGGTGTTCTTATTGCCATTGATGTAACCAGTGAGCCGATCAGCACCATGAGCAGGGCGCCATAGACCATCATGCGCGGGCGCAGGACGTTTGTCTGTTCATTCTGCATCGCGTGCTCAGTCGTGTAACGAACAAGCCCACGTGGGTAATTCATCTTGTCCATAACAGAATCGCAGGCGTCGATACAGGCAGCACATGCGATGCAATCGTACTGCAGGCCGTCACGGATATCGATGCCGGTGGGACAAACTTGCACGCATAACGTGCAGTCAATGCAATCCCCCAGGCCAGCTTCTTTGGGATCGACCGAACGCTTGCGGCGGCCGCGAGGATCGCCGCGCTTTTCGTCGTAGGAAATGATCAGGGTGTCTTTGTCGAACATCGCACTTTGGAAGCGCGCGTAGGGACACATGTACTTGCAGACCTGCTCACGCATGTAGCCAGCATTGCCGTAGGTGGCGAAGCCATAGAAGACGGCCCAAAACCAGGTCCAGCCGCCCACAGAAAACGTCACAAACTCAATGCCCAAATCACGTATCGGCGTGAAGAAACCGACGAAGGTAAAACCGGTCCAAAGCGAGAAGGTCACCCAGAGAAACTGCTTCGATCCCTTGCGGCGGATTTTGTTCCAGGACCAGGGCGCCTTGTCGAGTTTCATGCGTTGTGAGCGCGTGCCCTCGGTAAGTTGCTCCATCCAGATGAACGCTTCGGTCCAGACGGTTTGCGGGCAGGCAAAGCCACACCAGAGGCGGCCGGCGAGAGCGGTGAAAAAGAACAACGACAATGCTGCGATGATCAGCAACAAGGCGAGATAGGGAAAGTCCTGTGGCCAAAGTGTCATGCCGATCAGGTAAAACTTGCGCGCCGGCAGGTCAAACAAAATTGCCTGGCGATCGTCCCACGTTAGCCAGGG